>NZ_JBKEVR010000006.1:0-146722 GCF_056357235.1 Bifidobacterium sp. LH_389 | reverse complement strand
TCATGGAAAGACATCGACAGATGACTCTCAAAAATAAAGAAAAAGACGCGGCTTCTTAATAAGGAAAAGAAGCACGCACAAAAACCCCGACACCCCTCACACCGCGACTAACGGACCCACAAGCAACCCGGACGAAACCGGACAACCCACGGGCGGGCATCGGACTGGCAATCAAAAGACTTGCAAAAAAAGCAGTACAAACACACTCTTGAGTTCTCAAACCACCACACACTGACAGCTCCAACAATCCAAAAGAACCACCGTCGCCGTCAGGCAGCAAGAAGTAAATATACACAAGCACGGCCACCAGCGCAAGCCGGCAAACAGACTAAACCCATAAACCCTTGAAATCACAAGGGTCCTACGGCGTGTCGCAACATGGGCCAAACACACCCTACAGCATCAGTGTAGCGCCGCTCGAACCTGCCGCATCCCGAAAAACCCGTCATTACCGAACCATTCCCCAATCAGCACCCAACAATTCACCCCACATTCACTCAAACAACCGAACGGCCGCGCCGCTTCCCACATACCAAGCACGCCCGCCTGGCTTCATTGCCGGCGGAAAAACCGTTCTGCGATGCCGGCGACAGCGTGGGCACAACATGGGCACAACATGGGCACAACATGGGCACAGCGTCCCCAGCCATACGAAGCGTCTCCGGCCAACCACCGTCAGGAACTACCGCCGTCAGGAGCCAGCGCCGGACAAACCCTGCAGTACGCGCAACGAAGCGGGCCAGCACCCATGTCGCATGGATGCCGGCCCGGATTGCGGCGGCCCGCAAACGAGGCGATCCCCTCACAGCCAGCGGCGCGTGCTCACGGCGTCCGCAAGTACGTGCAGCAACCGCTCGGTCTCGTTCCAGCCGATGCACTTGTCCGTGATCGACTTGCCGTACACCAGCCGGTCGAGCGGCGCGGCCGGCTGGTTGCCACCTTCGATGAAGCTCTCCATCATCACGCCGGTGATACCCCGCTCCCCCCTGGCGATGCGCCCCGCGATGTTGCACACCACTTCGGCTTGCCGGTGCTCGTCCTTGCCGGAGTTGCCGTGCGAGCAATCCACGATGAGCCCGTGCGCGGCGGCGGAATCGGCGGGCATCATGGCGCGCACGTCCTCCATGGCCTTGGCGACGGATGCCGCATCGTAGTTCGGGCCGTGAATCGAACCGCGCAGCACCACGTGGCAGTCCGGATTGCCCAGAGTCTCCACCGCGCAGGCGCGTCCCATATGGTCGATGCCGAAGAACGTGTGCTGCTGGGCGGAGGCGTAGCATCCGTTGACCGCCGCCTTCACGGACCCGTCGGTGGCGTTCTTGAAGCCGATCGGCATAGACATGCCGCTGGCCAGCTGACGGTGGACCTGCGACTCGGTGTTGCGCGCGCCGATCGCTCCCCAGCTCACCGCGTCTGCGATGAACTGCGGACTGGTGGGCTCCAGAAACTCGGTGGCAGCGGCCAGTCCCTCGCCGAGCACGCCGAGCAGCGTCTTGCGCGCCAGCAGCAGACCCTTGCGAATGTTGTGCGAACCGTCGATGTCCGGATCGTTGATGAGGCCCTTCCAACCCACGGTGGTGCGCGGCTTCTCGAAGTATACGCGCATCACGATGAGCAGCTCGCCCTCGACCTCCTTCATCACCTTGGCCAGACGATGCGCGTAGTCGAGCGCGGCGGCCGGATCATGCACGGAACAAGGGCCAACGATCACGAGCAGGCGATCGTCCTGGCCGTACAGGCACGCGCGAATCTCGTCGCGCGAATAGGCCACGATCTCCTGCGCGGAGGCGTCGAGCGGCAGTTCGGCCAGCACCTGCGCCGGCGTAGGCAGCGGCTCGAGCTCCAGAATGCGCCGGTTGACAATGCGACTGACGCCCACCTGATCCTCCCAGCGCGGCACGTCGGTGGCGGTCAGCGGATTCTTGCCCTCGTCCATCGCCTGCCGAATGGCACGCAGCTCCTCCGGCGTATTGAGCGGCTTCGGTCCCGACGGCACATTGGCGTTCTGCTGCTGCATGGCACTTCTCCTTGAGTCACGATCTTCCCCAAGGATAGGGGCCACGGGCTACAGCGCACGACGGCGGTCGATGGCGCGGGCCAGCGTGTGCAGGAGTTCGTCGGTGCGGTCCCACGGCACGCAGGCGTCGGTGATCGACTTGCCGTAGACCAGCTGGTCGAGCGGCGCGGGCTTCTGGTTGCCGGCTTCGATGAAGCTTTCCATCATGATGCCGGTGATGCCCTGCTCGCCGTGTGCCAGCCGTTCGGCTATCTCTTCGACCACCTCGGCCTCACGCACCTCATTCTTGCCGCAGTTGCCGTGCGCGGCGTCGATCACCAGACCGTACTCGCTGGGGCCGGTGGCCTTGGACGCCTTCAGGGCCTCCAGCGCCTCGCGCACGGATGCGGCGTCGTAGTTCGGACCGTGGGAGGAGCCGCGCAGCACGAGATGACAGTCCGGGTTGCCCTTGGTCTCCGCGGCAATCACGCGGCCGTCGAGGTTGATGGACAGGAAGTGATGTTCGAAGCCTGCGGCGTAGCAGGAATCGGCGGCAGGCTTGATGGAGCCGTCGGTGGCGTTCTTGAAGCCGACCGGCATGGACAGGCCGCTGGCGAGCTCGCGGTGCACCTGCGACTCGGTGTTGCGCGCGCCGATGGCACCCCAGCTGATCGCATCGCAGATGTACTGCGGGGTGATGGGGTCCAGCCATTCGGTGGCAATCGGAACGCCCTCGTTGAGCACGTCGGACAGCACCTTGCGGGCCATCCACATGCCCTTGCGGATGTTGAACGTGCCGTCCAGATCCGGGTCGTTGATCAGGCCCTTCCAACCGATGGTGGTACGCGGCTTCTCGAAGTACACGCGCATCACGATCACCAAGCGGTCGTACAGTTCGGCGCTCACCTCGGCAAGCCGACGGGCATAGTCGCGCGCGGCGGCCGGATCGTGGATGGAGCAGGGACCGACGATGACGAGCAGACGGTCGTCACGGCCGTTGAGCACATCGCGGATCTCCTGACGGGAGCGCAGCACCAGATCGATCTGCTTCTGGCTCAGCGGCAACTCCCTGATGAAGGCACGCGGAGCCGGAATCGGGTCGAGCTGGCGGATGTTGACATCCACCGTCTCCGGAAACACGCCCTGCTCCCCGAGACGACGCTGTTCATCCACAGAGCTGTCCGGGCCGCGAAGGTCTGCCATGGTCTATCTCTCCTCTTGTTCCGCTGCGTGCAGGTATACGATGACCGGGTTCAGTGTAGTGGGTGCGCGATCGGAGCGATGCAGCGCGACTGCATAGTGGGCAAGGCGCGGCGAATTGGCCAATGTCCTCCGGACCCCGCAAATACGGACTCGCCTACCGGCGAGACCCAATCCAACCTTCGGCGTACCGGGCGGCTTGCCAGCCGCCCGCCAGACCTAGGCGAAGCCCACCGGGCTTCGCCTTTCACGGCCTGTCGCCTCAGGCGCGCCCGCCTTTCAGGCGAGCGCGCCCATCGGATCCCATGCGGGCAGGGAGATGGCGGGCTCGGCGAGGGCGGCCTGATATTCGGCGGGGAGCATCGCCTTGGGGACGGCAACCTCGTACACGTACTCGGAGAACCAGTCGTCGGACATGGTGAAGTAGCCCTTGTCCGCAATCTTGGCACCCCAGGAGTTCTCCACGCGCCAGCGACGGGTGGTGGTGCCGTCATCGGCCACATCCACGCCCACGAAGGCCATGGCGTGGTTCATGGCGGACTCGCCGAAGCGCACACGTTCCTCCTTGTCCAGATCGAAATCCACACCGTACACGCGGCCGTACTCGAACAGATCGGTGGCCCAGGCACCGTTCTCGCGGTCCATCATGGGATGGCAATCTGCGCCGAACCACACCGGAATGCCCTGCTCGGACAGGATCTCGCGCACGCAGTCCTTCATGAACTGCACCGGCACGTTGAGGTACTCGGTCGCGTCGCCGCCGGCCACGTTGCCCAGATGCTCGATGGCGATCTTCCTGCCCTTCGGGTGCTCGCGGCGCGGATCGTCCACCAGGCACACGTAGTCCTCAAGATCGGCGCTGCCCACGTACTTCTTCCAGAACTCCTGCGGGGTGATCTCGCCGTCGCGGTGAAACTCGCCGTCCTTGTCGGTCCACTCCCAGTCGAAGCTGACCGGAGGCTCGCCCAAATGGATGGTGAGGATGCGGTGGCCGGCGGCGCGCGTCTCGGCGACGATCGCATCGATGGCGGACCGATCGGCGTACATGTGCGCCACGGCGGTGTGCAGCAGGGCGCGCAGCTGCTTGTTCATCGCCCCCGTGTTGGAGGAGGACACGGTCTCCGGGAACAGGTCCTTCGGCACGGCGCCGTACTTCTTGTACACATTCATGGCCATGGTCCACTGGCCACCGTCGCCCATCACGTCCGCCAGCAGATGCTGGATGAGACGGGAATCGTTCGGCTCGCCGGCGCGCACCAGCGCGGCCACGTCCTGCAGGAAATAGTTGACGCGCTCAAGCTTGTCGAAGTACATGGCGTAGTTCTGGGAGAACTCGAACTCCTTGAGGTTCAGGTTCCTCTTGGCCACGAAGCGGGCCACGTTCAGCGAGCTGAACAGCCAGCAGCGGCCGGAGCGCTCCTGGGAGGTGACCTCGCCGTTGTCGACGGTCACGGAGAAGCGGCGCTGCAGCAGACGGGCGCGATCATAGTTGCGGGCGACCTTCTCGATACCCGCGGCGGTGACGGCGTTCATCGCCAGACGGTTGGTCTCCTTGTTTTCGAAATCCTGACGCAGACCGGTCAGCGCTTCCTGGCTCAGCGGTTCGATGGCCATGAATCCTCCTCGATGGTGTCTCGTAGTGCTTGTGGCATTCGTATGCGCACCGCGTGCATGCGAACGCGGCGGCAACGCCTATCGATCATACTCCTGCGCATACGGCAATCCCCGGCCGTCTGCGCGTCATGCGCAGCCGGCCGGGGATTGCTCCGGGGATTGTCAGTGCCTTGCCGTCACTGCGCGTCGGACTTGGATTCCTCACCTTCCGCGGCGTCTTCCGCGACAGCGGCCGTATCCTGTTCGCCGGCGTCCGTCGGTTCCGTCTCGGGTTCGTCGGTCTCGTTCTCGGCCGCATCCGGAGCGGCATCCGGCACCGGAGCGTTCACCGGCACGCTGGGCGCCCCGGCCTTCGGCTGGGCCTCGTCCGTACCGTCAGCCTTGTCGAGATTGCCGAAACCGGCGAGGGAACCGAACGACTTGGCAAAGATGGACTTGAGTTCGGAGACGCGGGCGGTGATGGCCGACTCGCGCTGCTGCAGCTGGGCGATCTGCTGCTGGAGTCCGTCGATCTCCTCCTTGGCCGCCTGACGGCGCTGTTCGATCTGCGCGTCCGCGTCCTCACCGGCCTTGCGCACGATGGCAGCAGCCTGCTGTTCGCTTTCCTCGCGCTTGACGGCGGCATACTCGTCGGCGGCCTCGCGCGTGGCCTTGGCCTGGGACAGCAGCTCGTCAGACTCCTTCTGCGCCTCCTTGCGACGCTCCTCGAGCGCGGCGAGCAGCTCGTTGACCTTCGCAGTGGCCTCGTCCTGCTGGGCGGAGATGTCCTTGCGGATCTGTTCGACCTCGGCCTTGAGCTGGCTCATCATGTCGTCGCGCTTGATGGCCGCCTCGTCGGTGATCTGACGAGCCTTGGAACGGGCCGTCTCGGTGATCTCGCCGGCCTTGCGGTTCGCCTCGTTGAGCAGCTTGGACGCCTGATCACGCACGTCGGCGAGCTTCTTGTTCGCCTCCGCGATGGCCTGCTGAATCTGGTCGTTGGCGTCGCTGCGACGCTTGGTGAGCTCCTGATCCGCGGCGTTGCGCTGATCGCTGATCTGCTTGGTGGCCTGTGCCTTGAGCTCGGCGATGGCACGCTCCTGCGAGGCCTTCTCGGCGGCCAGACGCTTGGCATGCTCCTCACGGGAATTCTGCAGCTCCAGATCGATGGCCTGACGCTGGTCGGCCACGGCCTTGGCGGTCTGGCTCTTGAGCTGGTCGGACTGCTCCTTGGCGTTCGTGGTGATGGTGCGGGCCGTGGTGTTGGCCGTGTCGATGATGGACTTCGCCTTGGCCTCCGCCTGTGCGACGATGCGATCGGCCTCGATGCCGGCGTTGTTCTTGGTGGTCTCCGCCTGCTTGTTTGCGCTTTCCAGCGTGGTGGCGGCGTCCTGCTTGGCGCGGTTGAGCAGCTCGGTGCTGGTCTGCTCCGCGGAGGCAAGCAGCTGCTGGGCGTTGGCGCCCAGGGAAGCGAAGGAATCCTTGGACTGCGGGGCCTTGCGCTGGCGTTCCTCCTGCAGCTCGGCCTCCAGCTGCAGCACGCGATCGTCGTAGGAACGGATCTGTTCGCGCAGACGGGCCAGATTCTCGCGGGATTCGGCGAACGCCGCATCCACCTGCTCCTTGTCGTAGCCGCGCAACACCACCGAGAACTGTTCAGCCATCGCTGTAACTCCTTGCCCTGATAACCCCAATTGGCTAGGGATACTGTAGCGCATCGCTCCGTGCAAAACCCCGTCGGCACACACAGATTTCGCGGCTTGGACACAAGTTGTTCGACGCGCGGCGCGTCGCCATGGGCACGCCGGGCGAGCGGGCAGATTCAGGCGATGAGAATCTCCGCGCTCGACGGCTGGAGCCAGTAGCGCACGGCCTCGCGGATGACCTCCTGACCGGCCCTGACCTGCTGATCGAGCGGCAGCCCAGGCATGGCCCGGTCCCCCGATTCGTTGACCTGCGGCAGGCTCACGAACCCGGCCACCACGCGCTCCTGTGCGGCCGCCCAGTCGAGCAGCTGGTAGAACAGCGAGTTGCACACGTACGTGCCGGCATCCGAACTGAGCGTGGAGGGAATGCCGTCGGCCGTGAAATCGGCGAGGATCGCACGCAACGGCAGACGCGTCCAGTACGCGGCCGGCCCGTCCGGATTGATCACGTCCTGCCGGGGAAGCATGTTGTCCACGTCCGGCCGGTCGTCACTCACGCGATTGGTGGCGCAACGCTCCAGTGCGATGCCGCGCGCCGCGCGCTTGAGGCCCATGGCCACCACGATCTGCGGAGCCGTGGCTTCGATCGCCTCGTGCAGCACGGGCCACGACTTGGTAAAACTCACCGGCATGGACACCGCGTTCACCGTCACCCGAACGCCCGCCAACGGGTCATCCGCGTCCGCGGGGACGCCCAGCCCCCGCTCGGCGATCGCGCGGGGCACCTCGTAGGAGGGGTTGACCTTCACGCCGTCGTAATGGTCGAACCCGCACACCACCACATTGAACCGTTCCATGGCTCCCAGTCTAACGGCTCCCATCGCCGGAGCGCATGCGGCCCGCGGCCTCGGCGAGCACGGCGTGCATGCGCTCCTTGGCGCGCGTCTTGGCGGCGTCCTGCGCGATGCGTTCGGCGATCGGCAGGTCGGCCAACGTGGTGACCTTGAGATTCGTCTCGCTGCCGGCCACGATGGCCACCGGTTCGTCGGGCAGGTAGTCGACCACCACGCGCGTGTCGTCGGTCGGATGGAAATCCGGGTCCGCGGAGGCCTTCTCGTAGGCGAAGCGGATCGTGGCGAACCGGAACGCCTGCGGGGTCTGGGCGCGGAACGTGTCCGGCCTCTCCGGCACGGAGGCGACCACCTTGCGATCCCCGAGGTCACGGGTCAGCAGCACCGTGTCGGTGGAGGCCACGGCCACGGTCGCCGCGTGGTATTCGTCCAGCGCGTCGATGCACCCGTCGATGGACGAACGCAGCACGAACGGGCGGACGGCGTCGTGGATGAGCACCTTGGCATCCCCGGGGATGCCGTTCGCGGCGAGCGCATCGAGCGCGGCCATCGTGCTGTCCACGCGTTCCGCACCCCCGTCGATGATGAGCCGCACCTTCGGGTAGCCGGCCTCGTCCACCAGCGCCTCGACGGCCGAACGCACGCGCGGATTGACCACGACGACGATGTCGCTGACGCGCGGATCGGACTCGAACGCCTCGATGGACCAGGCGACGATCGCCTTGCCGCCCACCGAAACCAGCTGCTTGGGGTTGTCCGGGTCGAAACGGGTGCCAAAACCGGCGGCGAGCACCACCGCCACCACGGGCACGGTTCGGGATTGAGAATCAGTCATACGCACCACCGTAGCGCCATAGCCGGTCACGCGCGCACGATCAGTGCGAGCATGCGGCCCTCGTGCGCCTTGCCGGCGAGCGCAGCACGGCGATGCGAGAACCACAATGGGTTCTCCAGCGTGCACAGGCTGTGGCGGACGGCTCCAATGCGCTCCGGAAGCGACGCGGGTCCTTCGTCGTCCGCGGCGCACAGGCCGGCGAGTTCGGCGTCCTGTTCCAGATACTGCGTGGCGGCGTCCGTGCGCGGCCGGGAGGAGACGACGTTGTCCTGCGGAATGCCGGCCGCCGCGAGTTCGAGCAGCGCCGCGCGGTTGATGTCGATGCCGGGCTTGCCGAACCGGGAAAGCGTGAACGTGCCGGGGAACCGCGCATCGAACGCGTCGGCTATCTCGTCGCCCACCTCGTAGCAGTCGCCGCAGATGGCCGGGCCGAGCGTAGCGACGATGCGCGCCGGATCGGCCCCCTTGAGTCGCATGAGCTCCACGGTCGCGCCGATCACACCGCGTTCCAGACCGCGTCTGCCGCAATGCGCGGCGCCGATCACGCCGGCCTGCGGATCGGCCATGAGCACGGGCAGGCAGTCGGCGGCGAACATGCCGAGCGCCAGACCGGGACGGGACGTCACCTGACCGTCCGCCTCGAGCACCGGGCCGGTCGCGACACCGTCCGCGTCCCTGGTGCCGGAACGGTCCGCGGCCTCGTCCACGTCCACGGCCACGCCGGAATGCACCTGACTCACGAGGCTGATCGGCGCGCCGATCGCACGGGCGAGCGCCTCGCGGTTGGCGGCCACGGCAGCCGGGTCGTCGCCCATCTTGCCGCCGAGGTTGAGATGCGCGAAGTCGCCCGTGCTGGCCCCGCCCAGACGGGTCGTGTACACGACGGTCACGCCGGGGGCGAGCGCGATGGGAATGGTCACCGGGATGGGGCGCCCCTCGGCGTCCGTGGGGTTGATCTCGTTGCTGTTGAGGATTTCGCTGCCAAAGTCGGTCATGGATGGTTCCTTGTCTTGTCTGTTCGGGCTATTCGGCCTTGAGCGTGGGACGCTTGGTGCGCGAACGGATCGCCGCGTTCACCGGCACCCGGTGCGGGCAGGGGAACGAGAACACGTGCGCGGGATTGTTGATGGCCGGCACCCAGTTGCCGTCCGCGTCTCGCAGACCGTCCGCCGGAATCTCATAGGCGAGCGGGGCTCGGCCGGGCAGCAGGAACTCCACGTGCTGGCCGGGTTCGATCTTGTTACGGCTCATGATGGTGACGCGGCCGCCGTCCTCCGCGCTCCAACCGAGCACCTCGCCCACCACGAGCCAGGCTCGGAAATAGGCGGAACGGTTGGTATTCTGCGTGACCTTGCGCTCCGGGTAGTAGAAGCCGGTCGAATAGTCGCGGTGGGCCACCTTGTCCGGCTCGTCGAGCAGCCAGTCGGGCAGCGTCACGGGCGGGGCCGGGCGCACGGGGGCGTGATGCCAGCCTTCGGGCAGGATTTCCGCAGCCGTGTTGGACTTGCGGCGGGTGGAGCGGGCGTGGTAGCTCAGGTCGTCCGGCTCCGCGGCCGCGGCGCCCGGAGTCTCGCCCGGCACGCCGGCGAACGCCCCGTCCGCGTGGGCCATGACGGCGTCGGCATCGGGATCGCGTTCGGCAACCTTCGCAAACGCCTCGAAATCCGGGTCGGACGGGCGGATCACCCGGTCGTGGAACGGCTTGAGCACACTGCCGTCGCGGTCCTCGAATCCGCGCTGCACCATGTACTCGTTCACCGCGGTCTTGTAGGCGTTGGTCATGGCGGCGATGTAGTAGGCACTCTTGGAACGCCCCTCGATCTTGAGGCTCGTGGCGCCCGAATCGATGAGATCGTCGATGTGGGGCATCATGCACATGTCCTGCGAGTTGAACAGGTAGGCGCCCTCCTCGGTCTGTTCGATCGGGAAGTATTCGCCGGGGCGTTTCTCCTCCACGATCGAGTACTTCCAGCGGCATGGCTGCGCGCATTCGCCGTGATTGCCGTCGCGGCCGGTCAGGTAGTTGGAGAACAGGCAGCGGCCGGAGAACGCCATGCACATGGCGCCGTGGACGAAGCATTCGACGTCCATGTCCTCCGGGATGCGGGCGCGGATGTCGCGCACGGCCTGAAGGTCCATCTCCCGGGCCAGCACCACGCGACGGGCGCCGAGCTCGTACAGGGCGTTAGCGGCGCCGTAGTTGGTCACGCCGGCCTGCGTGGAGACGTGCAGTTCCAGTTCCGGAGCCACGGCATGGGCGGTCATCATCACGCCGATGTCCGTGACGATGAGCGCATCCACGCCCGTGTCCTTCAGCTGGCCGATGTACTCGCGGATCGCCTCCACCTCGTTGTTGCGCGGCAGTACGTTGAGCGTCACGTATACGCGGGCGCCGCGCGCATGGGCGTAGCGGGAGCCCTCCTCGAAGTCCTCGAGGCTCAGGTTGCGCGGGGCGGAGCGCATGCCGAACGCCTTGCCGCCGCAGTACACGGCATCGGCGCCGTAGTCCACGGCGGTCTTGAGTCCCCTGAGGTTGCCGGCGGGCGCAAGCACCTCGGGCCTTCGTCTGGTTGTGATCGTCATATGCTCCCTCATCATCCCAACTAGTGTAGTAGCAGGGGTACAGCGGGGCTGCGCAGGGTCTGACGGGCATGAGGGGCCCGGGCACCGGGACGCGTGCTATGCTGGCCGCATCACAACCGCTCTATCGGAGGCGTAACAATGACCGCAGTCAACAGCATCTCAACTCAGGAAGGCGAGGATCGGTAACCGCCGTTCGGGCGGATTTCCAAGAATTTCACGGCACAGTCACTCGCAGTCGCCGGTATGCGCGAAACGCGCACCGGGTCGGCGTAAGCGTGCCCGACTGCGGTTCACGGTCCTTTCAATCGGCGGCGTGGAGCGTCCGCGCATGGCATGCGCAGCCCGCCGCCTTGACATGAAAGGCATCTGCGGTGCATTCCACCGAATTCATTCATATTCATACCGGCCATATTGACGGCGACCCCGTACTGCGGCTTGAACACGTCGCCCGTTCCTTCTGCCCGCGCGGACACGGTGACGGCCGGCGATGGGCCGTGCGCGACGTGACGCTGGACATCGCCCCAGGGCAGATCGTCGGCCTGCTTGGCCCGAACGGTGCAGGCAAGACCACCACGATGAAGATGATCGCCACGCTGCTCAGGCCGGACGCGGGCACGATCCGCATCCGAGGCGTGGACGCGGTGGCCAGACCCCGCGAGGCGCGGCGCCATCTGTCGCTGCTGCTGGGAGGCGATCGGGGATTCTATTCGCGGGTCAGCGCGATCGACAACCTGCGCTACTTCGCTTCCGTGGCCGGCGTACCGCGTCGGCTACGCGAGACGCGGATCGCCGAGACGCTGGGGAGCGTGGGTCTTGCCGACCGGGCGGACGAGCGTGTGGAGACGTTTTCGCGCGGCATGACGCAGCGTCTGCACATTGCCCGCGCCATGCTGAACCACGCGCCCCTGCTGCTGCTCGACGAACCGACGAACGGGCTGGATCCGGAGCATGCGCGGGACGTGCGCGCGCTGGTGGAGTCGCTCAGGGACGAGGGCGCAGCGATCCTGCTCACCACGCACGCCATGGCCGAGGCCGAGGCGCTGGCCGATCGGATCGACATGATCGTGGACGGCCGGATCGTGGCGTCCGGGACGAAGGAGGAGCTGACCCGCACGATGACGGCCGGGCAGGCGGTATGCGACAGGGAGACCCCGGACGGGCGGACCCCGACACCAGGGTCACTGGAGGACGTCTATCTCGCGCTGCTGGACCGGGAACGCGGCCAGGAACGCGACCGGGTCCACGACGACGGGGAGGCCGCGCGATGACCGCCCGAGACGACGCGCTCGATCTTCTCGCCGGCATCTGGTTCCACATGCGCGCGTTGTGGGCCACACCGTTCTTCCTGCAAACCGCGCTGCTCACGCCGTTCACATTCTCGATGTTTCGACTGATCGCCGCGAGATGGCAGATTACCCCGGGTCTGTGGTTCGACGCCTCGGTGAGCGGGCTGTGGGCCACAACCACCACGGCCGTAGGCATCATCGGGTACCAGCGGTTCCAAGGGGTGTTGCAGTATCAGGCGATGAGCGTCAAACCCGCATGGACGGTGTTCTTGCCGCCAGTGGCGGCTTCGGCGCTGATCGGTGTGGCGGGCGTGCCGGTCGCGTGGACGACGGCTTCGCTGTTCGCCGGACGGCCCATCGTCCCGGATGCGACGCGGATCGTCGGACTGACGCTGGCCGCCCTGTCCTGTGTGGCCTCGGCCGCTGCGTTGTCCGCCCTGTTCGTGCTGTCACGCCGGGCGATCGCGTTCGAGCCGCTGGTGCTCACGCCCGTATGGCTGATGAGCGGCATCGTGCTGCCCGTGGACCGGTTTCCCGCAGCAGCGCGTGCGGCCGCGTTCATCCATCCGCTGACGGCCGCGGTATGGGTGGCCGGCTGCCACCGATTGGATGGTCCGGCGACGGCCGCTACACTGTGGTGTTTACTGTTGTGCACGGCACTGCTGGGTTGCGCGGGCGTAGGTTTGCGGCATGCGCTCGGACGGGCCACCGTCGACGGCACCTTGGATTTGGCGTGAGGGGATCGATCGATATGGCGAATCGTACGACCGGCCGGGCTCCGTCTGCCTTCCGCACCGCCTTCCGTGTGGCATTGCGCACGATGCCCGACTGCGGCTCCCCCGGGGCGGTCGCCGTGCAGATGACGGTCTCCCCGGCGTTCACGGCGCTGCTCTACCTCATGTTCGCCGCATCGGGTTCCGCAATGGGCGATGCGGGCGCGACCGACACGTTGGCTTCGGCTCTTGCGGCCGCGACCGGCACCTGTTGCGTGCAGGCGAGCGTCGCCATGGCATCCTTGCTCGCGCAGGACCGGTTCGAGGGCGTGCTGCCGTATCTGGCGGTCGGGGCGGGCTCGCAGATTCCCCTATGGGCCGGCAGGATCACCGCGCAGCTCGTGGTGTCGTCCGCCAGCGCCTGCTGCGCGCTGACGGCGTCGCTCATGGCGGGCGGCACGACGCCCGGAGTCGGGACCTGGCCGTTCATGGCGCTTCTGCTGCCAGCGTCGCTGATCGCGTCGCTGGGTTTGGGACTGGCGACCGCGGCGGTGAGCCTGATGTGCACCGACGAGTTGCTGCCGGCCAATCTGGTGGGGTATGCACTGCCGTTGCTGGGCGGCGCGGTGGCCCCGGTCGGAGTGTTCCCCGGGCCGATCGCCGCCGCAACCCGCGTGCTGCCGGTCTCCTGGATGACCGATGCGGCCCGCGCACTGGCCGCGGGAGCGAGATGGGACGCCGGCACCGCTATGGCCGCGGGGTTGACCGTCGGCGCGGCGTGGGCCGTCGCGGCCGCGCTGCTGTGGCGATCATGTCGGGTGATGGCCCGACGCCATGGCAACGTGACCGCGCTGTAGCCGGCCCGGACCCTACGCCCGAGCGTCTGGCCGCTGGCGGGGCCGCGCCCCCTACCGCAGACCGCGCATCACGGAGGCCAAAGACTCGGCGGCGAACCAAACGTTCCGCAATGCCGCTTCAAACGCCGGCCGCTACAGCACCGCCATGGCGAATTCGACCAGCAGCTTGACGCCGTAGGCGATGATCACCACGCCGCACACCTTGTTCAGCACGTTCAGCGCTTTGGCGCTGAACCGGTCGCGGAAGGCGGAGATGATGAGCGTCAGGCCGATGAACCAGCAGACGGACGCGGTCTCCACGCCCACGATGAACGGCGTGGACTGGGCGGCGGTGAGGGTGGCGCTGAATGCGCCGAGCATCAGTGTGCCGTCGATGATCGCCTGCGGATTGCACCAAGTGACCACGCAGGCCGTTGAGATGGTCTTGCCCAGATCGTCCGCATTGCTCGTGCCATGCCCCGCGCGAGCGACGCCGCTGCCAGCTCCTTCCGGCTTGGCGCGCAGCAGACCGGCGCCGATGCGGATCACCACCAGACCGCCGAGCGCGAGCACGGCCAGCTGCAGCCACTCATAGCGCTGCATGAGCGTTCCGATGCCGAAGAAGCAGGACAGCGACAGCGCCACGTCGAACACGATGACAAAGAACGCGGTCGTCAGCGCGCGTCGACGCGTCTTGGTCATGGCCGAATTGATGACGAACAGATTCTGCATGCCGATCGGCGCGATATACGCCAGCCCGACCGTGAGCCCTTGCAGATAGAATCCCATGACGTTTCCTCCATACGCTTCCCAATCAGCCAAGACGACTTTGGTTGGCTTGCACAGACCAACCAAAACAAGCCAAACCAATGGCCACACTTAGCTTCATTCGTTGCTATAACTGCATTCTTTCCGTACTTGCCTCACCAGTCTAGGAGTACACTGACAATCAGCAACCAGCCAAAAACGCGCGGTACCGGTCAACCAAACCGGCATCTCGCACACAGGGAGTCAATCAGGGAAGGAAAGCACGCCTATGGCACGCCCCACGCCGATCACCATCGATTGGAAGCCGGACCGCGGCTCGGCAACGCCCATCCCCGAACAGATCGTGCAGTACATGTGCCGGCAGGTTTCCGGCGGCGTCTGGCCCATCGGCTCCCGTCTGCCGTCACAGCGGGCGCTGGCCGAGGCATTCGGCGTGAACCGCTCCACAATTATCGCGGCGATCACCGAGCTGGCCGACTACGGCATCGTCGAGGGACTGCACGGCGCCGGCACGCGCATCGTGAGCAACACATGGTCGCTGATGCTGCCCGGCTCGCCCGACTGGGCGGACTACGTGTCGTCCGGATTCTTCAAGGCGAACAACGAGACGATCCAAGCCATCAACCGTCTGGAGTTCGACCCGTCGAAGGCACGTCTGGGCACGGGCGAGCTGGACCCGCGGCTGTTCCCGCGCGACATGTGGCGTACGGTGCTCACGCAAGCCGCGGAGGAGATCGAGTCGATGGGCTACCCCGAGCCCGAAGGCATTCCGGAGCTGCGCGAGGCGATCGCAGCCCACATGCGCACACTGGGCGTCGAGACGGACCCCGGGCAAGTGCTCGTGACGTCGGGCGCGCTGCAGGCGCTGCAGATCATTTCGGTGAGCCTGCTGAGCGCCGGTTCGACCGTGTTCTGCGAGGCGCCGAGCTACATCAAGTCGCTGCAGGTGTTCCAGTCGGCCGGCATGCGCCTCGAGGGCATACGCATGGACGGGAACGGCATTGACGTGGACGCCCTGCGCAAGGCGATCGCGGGGCGAGCGGGGCACCGGCGCGGCGGCGAATCCGTGCTGTACACGATCCCGACGAACCACAATCCCACCGGCGTCACCATGGATGCGGCCCGGCGCGGGGAGCTGCTCGCCTGCTGCGTGGAGCAGCGGCTGCCGATCATCGAGGACGGCGCCTACCAGGATCTCGTCTTCGACGCCGCAGCCTCCCCCGCGCCGCTGAAGTCGATGGACGAGACCGGCATGGTCATCTATCTGGGCAGTGCGTCCAAGGCGCTGGCGCCGGGACTGCGCATCGGATGGATCGTGGCGCCGAAGCCGATCGTGCACCGGCTGTCGGACGTAAAGATGCAGATGGACTACGGGGCGAGTCGGCTTTCGCAGTGGGTGTTCGCACGGTTCCTGACCAGCGGGATGTACGACCACTTCCTCGACGGACTGCGCGGCGAGCTGCGGCGCCGCCGGGACGCCGCGTTGGACACGCTCGGGCGGCTGTTCGGCCAGAGTGCGCACTGGAACGTGCCCGGCGGCGGCTTCTACGTGTGGCTCACGTTCGACAGGCCCATGCCGATGGGTCGCCTGTTCGTCAAGGCCGCCGAGGCCGGCGTGCTGCTCAACCCGGGGGACATCTACGATTTCGAGGCGGACAACTCGCTGCGCCTGAGCTACGCGTACACCACGCCCGGGGAGTTCGAGGCCGCCGCCGAGCGTCTGGCGGGCGTGGTGCGCGCGCTGGGATGAGCGTGCACGCCTGGCGGTTCAGCCGAGCCGGGCGAGCTCCTCGCCGGTGAGCGCAAGATCGCCGGCCCTGAACGAATCGAGGAACGTGGCGGGGCGGTGGCACCCGGGGATCACGAACATGTGGTCGCCCTGCGCGAGCTCCCATGCGAGCGTGACCTGCTGGTAGCTCACGCCGTGGGCTGCGGCCACCTCGCGGAACGGGTCGAACAGACGGTCGTCGTACGGATGGCGGAAGCCGCCGAGCGGGCTCCAGCACACGAACGCGAGACCGAGACGCGCGCAGTAGTCCAGCACGTCGCGCGTGTCGAGGTGGACCGGGGAGAACTGGTTCTGCACGGCGATCAGCCGATCGCCGAGGATGCCGCGCGCCACGTCGAGCTGCTCGACGGTCACGTTGGACACGCCGGCATAGCGCGCCACGCCTTGGTCGAGCAGTTCGCGGATCGCCTCGATGGACTCGCCGTAGGGCACCTCGGGGTCGTGGCGGTGCATGTACAGCAGGTCGATGGCGTCCACGCCGAGCGCCTGCGCGGACTGCTTGCCGTAGGCGATGAGGTGTTCGGGCTTGCCGTCGCGCGGCCAGATGGGCTTGCCGTCCGCGTCGAAGTCGCGGCGCAGACCGATCTTGGTGGCCACGAGCACCTCGTCCTTCGGGCCGCGCCAGCCGTCGAGCGCCTCGCGCACGAGCTTCTCCCCGGTCTGCTCCTCCTCGCCGGGCGCATAGTAGGCCCAGGCGGTGTCGATCATGCGGCAGCCGGCGTCGAGCCCGACATGGATGGTTTCGAGCGCCTGCGCGTGACTCGGGTAGCCTTCGATGGTCAGTCCCATCTCGCCCAGCCCCACGGCGGTGGTGGCGAACGGTCCGATGTTGCGGTAGAGGGTCATGGTTCGGATCTCCTTCACATGCGAATACCCCTCCATTGTTCCGCGGGAGACCGACGCGCCGACGACCCGCAGTGTGACCAGCGCCACATTTTGGCCCTGCCACGCCCCGCAAACCGCATGAGTTCAAGGAATCACTACATCTAGTGCCACCCAAAGCCATGCGACACGACAGTTAGTGTTCTTGACGGCAAATCACACGCATGTAATCTATATCCAGACTTCAGCGAAGGGAGCGTTATGACCATCACCGTGTTCACCAAGCATCACTGCCCGCAGTGCGATGCCACCAAGCGCCAGCTCACCAAGCTCGGGCTCGAGTTCGAGACCGTGGATCTCGAGAGCAACCCGGAGACCCTCGCCCAGCTGCAGGCGGCCGGCTTCCGTCAGGCACCTGTGGTGATCACGCCGGACGCCTCCTGGACCGGCTACCGCCCCGACCTCATCCGCGCGCTGGCCAAGCAGACGGCGCCCGTCGCCGCGTGAGCGAGGCATCCACGGCGGCGGGCGCGCCCGAAACGCCCGAGACGGCGGAACCGCTCGGCACGTTGGTCTACTTCTCCTCCGTTTCGGAAAACACCGCGCGGTTCGTGGCGAGCTGCCGTCTGGAGGACGAAGGCATAGACGTGCGCCGCATTCCGCTCAGACCCACGGACCCGCCGCTCGAGGTGCGCCGGCCGTTCATTCTCATGGTGCCCACCTACGGCGGCGGCGTGGTGAAGAAGGCCGTGCCGGTGCAGGTCAAGCGGTTCCTCAACGATCCGGACAATCGCGCCTGGATCCGCGGGGTGATCGCCTCCGGCAACACGAACTTCGGCGAGGCGTTCGGCGCGGCCGGGGACATCATCGCCGCCAAGTGCCATGTGCCGTACCTCTACCGCTTCGAGCTCATGGGCACCCCGGAGGACACGCGCAAGGTGCGCGAGGGCGTGGTCCGCTTCTTCCGGGACGATGCACGCGCCCGGTAGACCGCAATCCAACCATCGAACGCTTCCGACCATCGAGAACCTCCTCATCGAGAACCTCCTAGGGAAAGGGAACCATCGCATGTCCGACTTCGACGCGACCGCACTGCCGCTCGACAACACCGCCGACACCGCGGCCGAACAGTACGACCCGGCGCACGACTACCACGCGCTCAACGCCATGCTCAACCTGTACGACGCGGACGGCCGCATCCAGTTCGACAAGGACAAGGCCGCCGAGCGCGAATACGTGACCGGCCACGTGGCCGCCAACACCGTGCGCTTCGACTCCACGGCCGACCGCCTCAGGCACCTCATCGACGGCAAGTATTACGACCCCGCCGTGTTCGCGCAGTACACTGCCGAGTTCCTGGACCGCTTCTACGCGCATGCGGAGGCAAGCGGCTTCGAGTTCGGCACGTTCCTTGGCGCCTTCAAGTTCTACACGTCCTACGCGCTCAAGACGTTCGACGGCAAGCGCTACCTCGAGGACTTCCCCCAGCGCTGCGCCGCCGTGGCGCTGGAGCTCGCCTCCGGCGACGAGGACGAAGCCGTGCGCTTCCTAGACGCCATGCTGTCCGGCGAGTTCCAGCCGGCCACGCCCACGTTCCTCAACCTCGGCAAGGCGCAGCGCGGCGAGCCGGTCAGCTGCTTCCTGGTGCGCATCGAGGACAACATGGAGTCCATCTCCCGCGGCATCAACGCGGCGCTGCAGCTGTCCAAGCGCGGCGGCGGCGTGGCCCTGCTGCTGAGCAACCTCAGGGAGCTCGGCGCGCCGATCAAGCACATCGAAAACCAGTCGAGCGGCGTGATCCCGGTGATGAAGCTGCTCGAGGACTCGTTCTCCTACGCCAACCAGCTGGGCGCGCGCCAGGGGGCCGGCGCGGTGTACCTCAACGCGCATCACCCGGACATCCTGCGGTTCCTCGACACCAAGCGCGAGAACGCGGACGAGAAGATCCGCATCAAGTCGCTGGCCCTCGGCGTGGTGATCCCGGACGTGACCTTCGAACTGGCCAAGAACAAGGCCCCCATGGCCCTGTTCAGCCCGTACGACGTGGAACGCGTGTACGGCAAGCCGTTCGCGGACATCTCCGTGACCGAGCATTACGACGAGATGGTGGCGGACGAGCGCATCAAGAAGACGTACATCGACGCGCGCGAATTCTTCACCACGCTCGCGCAGATCCAGTTCGAATCCGGCTACCCGTACATCGTGTTCGAGGACACGGTCAACCGCGCCAACCCCATCGAGGGCCGCGTGACCATGTCCAACCTGTGCTCCGAGATCCTGCAGGTGCAGGAGGCGAGCACCTACAACGAGGATCTCACCTACAGCCACGTGGGCCGCGACGTGTCCTGCAACCTCGGCTCGCTCAACATCGCCAAGGCCATGGACGCCGGGCTCGCCTCCACCGTCGAGACCGCCATCCGCGCGCTGACCGCCGTGGCCGAGCACACGCACATCGACGCGGTGCCGTCCATCCGCCGCGGCAACGACGAAGGCCATGCGATCGGTCTGGGCCAGATGAACCTGCACGGCTTCCTGGCCCGCGAAGGCATCCAGTACGGCTCCGACGAGGCGCTCGACTTCACCGACATGTACTTCATGACCGTCGCCTACCACGCCTACCGCGCCTCGCACGCGCTGGCCGTGGAGAAGGCCCGCGCGTTCGCCAGCTTCCCCACGTCCGCCTACGCCAGGCCGGCCGGCGAAGGCAACTACTTCGACAGGTACACCGACGGCCGCCGTTCGCTCGAACCCCGCACCGCCCGCGTGCGCGACCTGTTCGCCCGCTTCGGCGTGGCCATCCCCACCGTGGACGACTGGAAGGCGCTGCAGGCCGAGATCATCCGCGACGGCATCTACAACCAGAACCTGCAGGCCGTGCCGCCCACCGGATCGATCTCGTACATCAACCATTCCACGAGCTCCATCCACCCGATCGCCTCGAAGATCGAAATCCGCAAGGAAGGCAAGATCGGGCGCGTCTACTACCCGGCCGCGTACATGACCAACGAAAACCTCGAGTACTACCGCGACGCCTACGAGATCGGCTGGAAGGCCATCGTGGACACGTACGCCGAGGCCACGCAGCACGTGGATCAGGGACTGTCCCTGACGCTGTTCTTCCCGGACACCGTCACCACGCGCGACCTCAACAAGGCGCAGATCTACGCGTGGCGCAAGGGCATCAAGACGCTGTACTACATCCGCATCCGCCAGCAGGCGCTGGCCGGCACCGAGGTGGCCGGCTGCGTAAGCTGCATGCTGTGAATGTTCGGCGGCGGAGCGTCCGCTGCGTTGCTCCTCGGTCGACGTACCTTCGTACGCCTTATCTCGGTGCGCCTTGCGGCCGCACGCGCCGCCGAACATTCACCGGGTCGGTTTCCCCGTACGACTCACTGAAGAAAGGAACATTCCCGTGGCCCCGATTTCCATCCCCCGCAAACCGCTCAAACTCATCGACCGCGTCTCGGCGATCAACTGGAACCGCCTCGAGGACGAGAAGGACCTCGAGGTGTGGGACCGCCTCACCGGCAACTTCTGGCTGCCCGAGAAGGTGCCCGTCTCCAACGACATTCCCAGCTGGCAGAAGATGAGCGAGGACGAGCACGTGCTCACCATGCACGTGTTCACCGGCCTCACCCTGCTGGACACCATCCAGGGCACGGTGGGCGCGGTCTCCCTCATTCCGGACGCGCTCACCCCGCACGAAGAGGCCGTGTACACGAACATCGCGTTCATGGAGTCCGTGCATGCCAAGAGCTACTCCTCCATCTTCTCCACGCTGTGCTCCACCAAGGAGATCGACGCGGCGTTCGACTGGAGCGAGAACAACGAGTTCCTGCAGAAGAAGGCGCAGATCGTGCTCGACTACTACGAGGGCGACAACCCGTACAAGCGCAAGGTGGCGTCCACGCTGCTCGAATCGTTCCTGTTCTACTCCGGCTTCTACCTGCCCATGTACTTCTCCGCGCACGCCAAGCTCACCAACACGGCGGACGTGATCCGCCTGATCATCCGCGACGAGGCCGTGCACGGCTACTACATCGGCTACAAGTACCAGAAGGGTCTGGAGCGTCTGGGCGAGGCGGAGCGCGAGGAGATGCGCGAATACACGTACGACCTGCTCAACGAGCTGTACGACAACGAGGTGGACTACACCGAGTCGCTGTACGAGCGCGTGGGCCTGACCGACGACGTGGAGAAGTTCCTGCGGTACAACGGCAACAAGGCGCTCATGAACCTGGGCTACCCGGCGCTGTTCCCCGCAGAGGCGTGCGACGTGAACCCGGCGATCCTGGCGGCCCTGTCCCCCAACGCGGACGAGAACCACGACTTCTTCTCCGGCTCCGGCTCGTCCTACGTGATGGGCAAGGCCGAGGAAACCGACGACGAGGACTGGGACTTCTGAGACCTCTCGAACGGTGGCGGACCGTCGGTGAAGGCCGGTGACGGGCAGCGCTTCGCGTCCGCCGCCGGCCTTCGTCTTCCTTCGCCGTCCATCACCGCCCGCCGAAGGAGCCGCCGCCCGAACCGCCCGACGAGCCTCCGAATCCGCCGCCGGAGAACGATCCGCCCGATCCGGAGGACGAGGACGGCGCAGCGGCCTCGATCGTGGAGCTCACGTCCGCGAATCCGGCGCTCAGCTGGGTGCCGATCGACCCGAAGTCCCCGGCGAATGCGGACGGTCCCTCGAACGGACCGGTCATGGGACCAGTGCCGGCCGTGCCGTAGGATCCGCTCCGGCCATCCATGCTTCCGTACCAGTGGTACGGCCGGTAGCTCCAGTACACCAGCGAATCGGAGGCGTTGGCGTCCAGCCAATCCGGGTCCGTCACCTGCGGGTAGGCCTTGGCGAGTTCGGCGAGGGCCCGATCCGCGATGCCGAACGCCGTGGCGTACACGAGGTAACGGTCCCACAGGGCGAGGTCGGCGGCACCGCGATCGGAGAAATCACTGAAATCGGTCAGGTACCGGAACAGTCCGCGCACCTGCCCCGCATACCGTTGGCCGGCCTCGGTGTAGCTGACCGTACCGCGGTACCGGTAGGCGAACTGCGAAAGGAACATCAGGGGCACGCTCACCACCGCGAACAGGGCGAGGTTGCCGCTCACGCCCACGAAGGCCAGCGCGGACAGGAACGCGACGACGCTTCCCGCCACGCCGAGCGCCGCGGCCAAGGTTCCGCCCGACCGCGTGGCGCCGAGCATGGCGTATTCGTTGCGGCATGCGGACCGGAACGCCTCCAGCGTGCGATAGCCGGTCTTCCAGCCCTTGCAGGCGAGCTTCATCTGGTTCATGTCGAACACCGGGGAGCCGACGCGTTCGGAGATCTCAATCAACAGGGTGAGCGCCGCCGCCTCGCTCGGGCTCAGGTGCAGGCCGTCCGCGGCATCGGGTTGGAACGCGGCGGGCAGTATGACGATCGTGCTGCTCGTCCGGGAGGCATACGCACGGCCGGAATCCCCGCCGATCATGCCGGACAGGCCCACCGGGTCGGCCTGGCTCATGTCGATGCCGCGATACAGGTCCGAGGTGCCCGGGTAGATGGCGATCGCCCGCTTGGAGGCAAGAGACAGGACCGTAGCGCTCATCTGCCGGTCGGCGAGCGAGCCTTCACCGAATTCCATCACGTCGGCCATCTTGGCCGCGCAGGCAGGACTCATGTCCGGCGGTTCACGCCAGTATTCGATATCGCTGCGGCACTGCGCGCGCTGCCGGCTGCGCACGGAGGAGACCAGGGCGCCCGCACACAGCACAATGCCGACCAGCGCCAAGCCCGTCCACAGTACGAGGTCGATCCATGCACGGACGCGCTGGGTTTGCCGCCACTGCGTTTCCTGCCGGGTCTCGTCCGCCTGCAGCGCCGCGAGACGACTTCCCGAGCCGGTGCGCATCCACGGCGAGTCGGCCTGCGCGAAATCGGCGTCGAACGCGGCCACCACGTCCACATGGTTGCCCGGGCGCACGTCATACGCGGCGAACGTGAGTTCGCCATTCGTGCCGCGAGCGGTTTCGGACGTGCCGGAATAGTGCAGCCAGCCCCAGGAGTTGGCGGCGTTCACGCCTTCGGGAAAGCGAACGGTACCGGTGACCTTGCCGACGGGAATCTGATTGGACAGGCCCATCGGCTCCCATTGGAAACCGGCAATGTCGTCGTAGCGGGTGACGGCGCCGACGAAGGTCATGGTCACGTCAAACTTGAGGCTGCTTGCCTTCTCGGTGGCGGGAATGTTCCATCCGATCTCCACGGTCCGCCCGGAGGCCGGTACGGGATCGGCGGGATCGTAAGGCTGCGGGTCCGCGTCCGATCCGGTCACGTCCGCAATGTACCAGTGGTTCGCGTAGTCGCTGTTCCATGCGCGGTCGCTCACCTCGCTTGGACTGGCCGGCTGTGTTTGCGTGTACGTTTCGCCGGTGGTGGCGTTGCGCACGCTCACGTCTCCAATGGCCGTCAGGTTGGCGGCGGTGAGCCGGTACTGTTGGTAGAGCTGCTTCCAAGGGCGCACGTCGTCGTTGGAGTCGGTGCGCTTGTCGAGGCGCATGTCGATGTGCTGGGTGATGGCGAGCCGACCGTCCGCCCCGACCGTCACCTCGTAGTCGAGCGAACGGTAGGTGAGATCCGCGTTCGCGCTCTCGCCCCGCACGCCCCATGCCGAGATCAGTGCGATCGCAAGGATCACCACCGTGCCGGCGAGCGCGAGCAGGGCACTTTTGACGGCATGCTTCCTGTCCATAACGGCTTATCCCCCATTCGAACGTTGGCCGACCGGGCGGCTACGTAGCTGACCGACTGTATTGTTCCGCCGTCAGAACCTCACCTGCGGCGCCTCGCGGGCCGCCTCGTCCGCGCGGAAGTACTGCGCCTGCTCGAAGTGCCCCATGCCCGCCACGATGTTCGTGGGCACGGTCTCGATGCTCGTGTTGTACTTGAGCACCACGTCATTGTAGAACTGACGCGCGTAGGCGATCTTCGACTCGAGATCCTTGAGCTGGCCCTGCAGATCCATGAAGTTCTGGTTGGCCATGAGCTGCGGGTATGCCTCCGCGGTGGCCTGCAGGTTGAGCAGCGCGCGGGACAGCTCGTTTTCCGATTGCATGCGTTTGCTCACGTCCCCGCTTTGCACGGCCTGCATCACGCCGGTGCGGGCGGCCGTCACCTGCGTGAGCACCTGCGACTCATGCCCGGCATACCCCTTGACCGTCTCCACGAGGTTGGGGATCAGGTCGGCGCGCTGCTTCAACTGCACGTCGATCTGCGCCCACCCGTTCTTCACGCGATTGCGCAACGCCACCAGTCCGTTGTATGCGGACACGCCCCACAGCACCACCGCCAGAACCAGCACCACGATGACGACCAGCGCCACGATCCATCCCATATTTCGCTCCTTCGCTTGGGGAAGTGCCGCCACTCGGCCCCGACCGTGCTGCATGGCGGACTGCGTATGGTGCCATTGTCTCACGGATCACACCGGTTGCTCCGGATTTGCGCTGGATTGCGGCTCCGAACGGCGGCTTCGGCGCGTTCTGCGCCGGGGCCGCAACCATGACCGCCTCCATGCCCTCACGAACGACTACGTAGCGGCCGCAGGGCGCGTACTTCCGATTCGTGTGGTGGTTTTTCGCGCATCCCCCGGATAGCAGTGCCTTCATTTCAGCGTTTTTCCAACGCGACCATCCGGCCATGCCGCAGATTTCGACCACACAAATCGGAAAATACCGGAGGCAAGGCCTCTCCGAACGGCCCTCGAACGCGGCCATTGGCGTAGTTTCCGCCATGTCAGGCTTTTGAAATCGATTTCATGCCATTCTGCGCATCCCGAAGTATTCGACGCATCCTGCGCCATGCCCGCTCAGCCGGAAGGAACGTCCCGTATGGGCCGGGAGGCCGCCGAATCTCCACACGACGCCATGCGCCGTTGCGCATCATCTCGGGATTGGCTCATGCAGTCACTCGTCATGCGCCCGGACGGGAGACCTCCGCGTACAAGCGAAATGCGACCGTCCCTCAGTCGAGCGGCGGCAGGCTTTCGGCGGCGCGGCGGGCGGCCTTGCGCGCGAGCTTGCGGGCATGGAGGTATACGCCATAGGTCACCACGAGGAACACAAGGTAGACGGCGAACAGCACGCTGACCGCCATGCGCAGCGAAGCGAACCGCAGCAGGAATATACCGACCGAGAGCATAAGCACGCCCCACACACCGGCCGTCACCAGTAGCCGGTTGCTGAGTTTCCGCCACCAAGCATGATCGCGCATCTGCCGCTCCCTTTCCCGCGTTCCCCGCGTCTTACCGCTTGTAATCCCAGATGCCATGGCTGCTGCCGTACCGGTGGCCGGCGAGCCGCGCATCGCCCTTGGCCACCTTCGCGCCGGCATACACGTAATACGTCGCCGCGCAGTACACCGCATACCCGAGGTAAATGCCCATCATCTCCCCCTTGGAGAACCACCACCACAGCCACGGCGAGCCGAACAGCAGCACCGCACCCGTCAGCGTCGCGACGACCATCATCCACGAACTGGCGCTTTTCCACAGCTTGGCATGCTTCATGTCCGTCTCATCCCCCGTCTTCGGGCGCAAACGCCCGGTTGTGCACCGTTTCAGTGTATCGCGCACCCTCTCCGCGGCAGTTGTCCACAACGGGCGCATGGGAGGGGTCGCCGGTCGCGCGGTTATGCACGGCTCCGCGCACGCAGTGGGGATGAGTGTCAGCGGGCGGTGCTGCCGCGGAGCACCAAGGCGGATGGAATGTTGAACACCTCGGCGTCCGCGCGTTCGCCGGCAATGCGGGCGAACAGCAGCCGGGCTGCACGCGAGGCAAGGATGGGCAGCGAGACGCGGATGGACGTGAGTGTCGGCTCGCTCACCCGGGCTACGATGTCGTCGTCGAAGCCGATGATCTGGAAATCGCGCGGCGCTTCCTTGCCGCGCCGGCGCATGGCGGCCATGAAACCGATCGCCATGAGATCGTTGTGCGCGATCACCGCTTCGGTGGGATGCTGCGCGTACTTGTCCGCGAACGAGAATCCACCCTCGAACGTGGGCGAGCCGGGCCAGAGCCTGCGCACCTCCATGCCGTGGGATTTGCAGGCGGCGGCAATGGTGTTCCACCGCACACCCACGGACCAGGAGGTGGCGGGCCCGTCAAGGTAGGTCACACCGTTCACGCCCTGCGCGTGCAGGTAGTCGATGGCCTGCTGCACGCCGGGCGCGTTGTCGATGAGCACGCTGTGCACGCCGCGGACGGCCCGGTTGATCACCACCACAGGACGGGATTGTGCGCATTTGCGGATCATCGCGTCCGGCATGCGCGACGAGGTGAGAATCACGCCGTCCGCGTAGGAGACGACCTTGTCGAACGCGGAACGCTCCAGCGAGGCATTCTCGCGTGATTCGGAGACGATGAGGCTCATGCCGTGCGCCGAGCACTCGCGCTCCACGCCGCGGATGATGTCGGAGAAGAACTCGTTGGCGATGTCCGGCACAATGATCGCGATGAGCCCGCGCTGGCCCCGGCTCGGCACGGTTTCCACCGGCGAGGCATGGTAGCCCAGCCGGTCCGCCGCCTCGAAGATGCGCTTGGTGGTGGCAGCGCTCACCCGGTCCGGCTTCGCGAACGCACGCGAAACGGTGGACGGCGAGACCCCCGCCAGCTTCGCCACGTCACGGATCGTCACCTTGCCGCCGGCTTCCGCGGCGGCCCGTTGCTGTTCCTCGGTCATAGTGCTCATTGTACGAACGATTGACGCCGGAGCCGATCAGGCGCGCGGCAGGGAAAGATCGCCGGCAAACTTTCGCGGGATTTCCCTCGCCCGGCGGCAAGATTCCGCCAATCCGAGAGAATAATCCCCGCGAAAGTTTGTCGATCAGTCAGCCGCACGGCCAGTCGACCGATCGTCATCCGATGATTTCGACGTTGAGGCCACGCGCCACGAGGCCTTCCACACCTTCGATCGTGCCGAACCGCGGCGACTGCACGGCGATGTCGGTCAGTTCCACGTCACGGATCGGTGCATGGTCGAGCCCGGAAATAACGAATGCGCACGGGTCAAGCACCTGACGGTTGCCGGCGTCATACCCGGACGAGCCGCCGTCCCATACGGCTTCGAGATGGCGCACGTGCAGATCACGCACGGTAGGCATGCCCTTGCCCTGCGGCACGGATTCGGCCAGCACAAGCCAGTGGTCGGGAATGTCCCCGTCCCAGTCTCGCGGAACCGTGCAATAGCTGTAGGCAGGATTCCAGTTGAGATTCCACTGGATGGGATTGACGACGTTGCGCATGCGCAGATTCTCCGCCGTGACGTTCTCTATCACCCCGCCGCGCGTGGTGGCGGACTTGATGCGGAATCCGGCGTTGGTGCCGTCGAAGTCGATGTCGTGGATGCGGATGTTGCGCATGCCGCCGGACGTCTCCGACCCGATCGTCACGCCCTCACCGCGCAGGATGACGCAGTCACGGATCTCCACGTTCTCGCATGGGCGGTTCACGCGCAACCCGTCCGCGTCACGCCCGGACTTGATGCAGATGTTGTCGTCGTTGCAGTCGACGCGGCATCCCTCCACCAGCACGTCCCGGCAGGAATCGATGTCGATGCCGTCCGTGCTGGGACTGACGTGGGGCGGATTGCCCGTCACCGTCACGTTGCGCACCACCGCGTTCTCGGTGTAGCACACGTGGATGTTCCAGAATCCGGAACGGCAACTGCCGATACCGTCAATCGTCACGTCCCGGCAGTCGTAGACCAGCAGGTTGCGCGGACGCCTACAGTCGTAGTCCACGGCCCAACGCAGGTCCTGCGCCACATAGCGTTCACGCATGTCCCAATACCGTTGCCACCATTGCTCTCCGCGCCCGTCGATGACGCCGGGGCCTGCAATGGTCACGTTTCGGCAGCCGATGGCATTGAGCACACCGGCGGGCCAGCGCATCTCCACGCCGGCCACGCGCGTATCGATGATCGGATAGTCGGCGTCGTTCAGACTGCCAAGCAGCGTGGCCCCCTCGGCAAGGCGGAACTCCATGCCGTCATGCAGGAACAGTGAGCCGGTCACGTAGTCGCCGGCGGGTACCTCGACACCGCAGTGCGCCTTTGCCGCCACGTCGATGGCAGCCTGCAGCGCCGCCGTGTCCGAGGTGCTGCCGTCGCCCACGGCACCGAATTCCTTGGGATTGCAATACGTTCCGGACATCGTGCCCCCTCACGTCAGGCTTCGTTGAGCCCGCTCTTGTTTTCTGATTCGCCATGGATGGATGGTTTGCAAGCGGCGACCGGGCCCGGAAAGGATGGCACAGGGCCCGGTCACGTTCTATCAGATCCGGCATCCGACGACCCATGGCATGCCATCGGTTGCCGACTGGCCAGCCGGCGGGATTGACGTACGGCTACTTCGCCGCATCCAGATTAGCCTGCACTTCCTCGATCATGGCCTTGGCTGCGTCCGCGGAGGACAGATCACCGAAGACGACCTTCTGCTGGTAGCGGCCGAGCACCTCGCTCGTGTCGCTGCTGCCGGGAGGCGAGAGCTTCGGCGCGTCGCCGCACAGCGGGTCGAAGGCATCCACGAAGGCGAGCGCCGCCTTGTCCGGAGCGGCTGCCGTCTTGGCAACGGCCTCGCGGATGGTCTTGTTGGCAGGCACACCGCGCTCGGTGCCGAGCACGTTGCCGGCGTCCTGATTGTTGATGAAGTAGTTGATGAACAGGGCGGCCTCGGCGGGATGCTCGGACTTGGATGTCACGGACCAGTACATTGACGTGGGTTCGTAACCCCAGCCGTTGTTCGCGTCCGAGGGGACAGGGACGAGTTTGAGGTTCTCGGTGTTCAGCGACGCGGAGTACGCGGTGATCTGATTGGAGGAAATGAACGCGACCGCGGACTTGGCGGTGGCGAAGTCGGTCTGGCCGAGGCTGGCGGCCGCCGACTCGGACCAACGGTCGGCGTTGCCCACAATGCCGAGCTTGACGAATTCGGCGGTCTGGTCCAGATAACCGGCCAGCGTGTCCGGACCGATGGATACCTTGCCGTCCGTGTACAGTTCCTCGCCGTGCTGACGGGCCCAGTAGTTGAGCAGAATGCGTTCTTGATGAGCGTGGCGCCGTAGACCTTGCCGCCGGACTTGTCGACCAGCTCCTGTTGGAATGCGGTGAACTCGTCCCACGTCCATGCGGAGGTATCCGGCAAGGCGACGCCGTACTGCTCCAGCATGTCCATGTTGACGACGACGGCGATGGCAGCGGTGGAGATCGGCGCGCCGTACTGCACGCCCTCGTACTGACCGGTGCTCACGGTGGAGGCGTCGATGTCGCTCAGGTCGAGCTGTTTGAGACCGGACAGATCAGCCAGCACGCCCTGAGCAGCAAACGAGGAGAGACGCGGCACGTCCATCTGGACAACGTCGGGCGCCTCGCCACCGGCCAGCTGGGTGGAGAGCTTGTCCAGATAGCCATGCATATCCGCATACTCGGGTTCCACGTGAATGTTCGGGTATTCCTTCTCGAACCGGGCGATGACGTCCTCAGTCTTCTGGAGGCGCGTGTCGCCGCCCCACCAACTGACGCGCAGGGTGACGTCCCCGTCGCTCAGCTCTGCATTGGCTGTGCCGCTGCCTCCCGCAGTACCGCAGCCGCCCAATGCCATGGCCAGCGACGCGATGATGCAGCAGCCTGCCGCCGTCATTCTCGATAACCTTCCGCCCATGTTCCGATCCTTTCCTTGGGCATCTATCCTGCGACGGCCGGCCACCATGCCGTTCCGTCCGACGTTCCCGCGCCGATGCGGGGACCATAGATGAAGTGGATGGACATCATTATGATGTGATGCACATCACATTATGTGATATGTTGCCAACGTTTTCATAGATAATTCCACAGAAATGCGTTGTTGCATGGTTGTTGCATGGTTGCGCGCATGATCTCGCGCATCATCTCGTGCGGATGCAATCGCTCCGGACCCGCGCATGGCCATGCCGGCAGGGGATGCCCGCACGGCATCTGCAGAGTGTGCAGCACTTCGGACGCCGTGCAGACACCTATCTGCATAGTGTGCAGCACACGGAAGAGGGAAAACCCTCTGATTTCGGCGAAAAATGGCGCAACATATGGGATCCGAGGCCGTGACAGAGAAAACGGGTGCTGCACAGAACGCAGATAGACCTCCGCAGCAGCGCAAATCTGCTGCACACTCTGCAGATAGTGCCGAAACGCGCAGCCGTCTGACTCTGCTGCCGCCTTCCGAGGCCTCCCTCCGTCAGGGAACCGCATGCGGGCGAACCACAACAAGCCCCGGCCGGCCACTGGATGGCCGACCGGGGCAACAGCATACCGAACGGGAAGCGGGGTCTCCGTCAGACCGGGAAGTCGTACGAGCCGCCACCGACGGTGACATCGCCATCCGGCAGCGCCACGACGGCCGTGACATTCGCCGGCAAGTCAACGTGCAGTACCCCCGCCGTGCGTTCCCAGCGCACCCGCACCGGACCGCGCTGGGTGACCACCGTGCCGTCGATGCGATCCAGCACGTCGCATGCCGGGTCGATGCGCAGCATGCGCGCCCCCGGTTCGGTGACGGCCACGCCCAGAATCCGTTCGATCACGTACTGCAGTGAAGCCGCACCCCACCCGTGCGATTCGCTCTGGTCGCCGCCTTCCGCCGGGTACTGCCATTGCTCCCAGCAGAACGTGGCGTTGTGGTTCTGCAGCAGTTCGGCCCAGCCCCAGTCGTCCGCGTTGGCCAGAAGGCGAATGGCCGCGTCCCGCCGGCCTGCATCGCACAGCGCCTTGACGAGCACGTCCGCGGTCATCGGCCCCTGCCGCATGCCGAGCGAAGCGATGTGACGGGCAAGCAATGCCGTACGAGAGGCATCGTCGTCCGATGCTATGCCGAATGCCAAAGCGAAGGAAGATGCATGCTGGCTCGCATGACCGCTGAGCGTGCCGTCGGCTTTGAGTCCGTCCGCATACAGGCCGTCCGCCGTGACGAGCTTCGCGTTCATCGCGCGCCGCAATGATTCAGCCTGATGGCGCCGCAGTTCGGCGGATGCAGTGTCACCCGTCCGTTCGGCCAGCCATGCCACGTCGGTCAGTACGCGGTAGGCCAGCGCGTTGATGACCGTACGCGCCGCGCAATCCATGTCATAGTCGAACCGTCCCGGCCGCGGCCAGTCGACGATGCCATGGAAGTACGGGGCTTCGGGCGAGCTGCCGCCACCGTCGATGTCCACGACCAATCCGGCCAGCGGACCGTCCGCCGGCACGGAACGCAGCGGATAATCTGCGGTCCGCTGCAAATAGGGCATGGCCTCACGTACCAGCTCCAGATCCCCGGTCTGCAGGTAGTACTGGCGCACCCAGTGCGGTACCATGAGGCTGAAATCGGGGATGTCGCGGCCGAGATCCACGTTCGGGTACACACTGTTGTATTTGCCGGAATCCTGCGGCCGACTCGACCACCAGCGGGTCTGCGAATCGAGGAACTGGCGGATCGCCTTGGCGGTGGAGGCCCGTTCCCGCCAACCGGTCACGGTGGCGCGACTGATGTTGAATGCGTCGGCCAGAAACTGTCCGCGCTCGCGCGTGGGGGTGTCGAGGAACTGATTGGTCACGCAGTGCAGGGCGGAACGCTTCATGAGCGCGAAGACCCTGTCCAGCATGGGGTTCGATGTGGTCAGTTGCGCTTCGCCGCCGTTCGGCACCTCCGCGTGCACGATGTGCGCACGCACGCCGACCGGCTCGGCGGCGAGGCGTCCCGGTCCCGCGTCGCCGCCGGCGGGCGGGATCATGATGTAGCGGAAGCATAGCGTATCCCACGCATCGTAGGTGAACGCCGAACCGTCACGCGGGGGCGTCACGATGAACCGCAGATCCGAGCCCTGATTCGCAGGATCGGATGCACCGGTCTTGACATTGCCCGTGTCGTCCAGTTCGTAGCCGACCCACAGCGTGATCGGCCGCGCCGCGCCGCAGTCGGCATAGCCGGCCGGAAAGTCCACGGAGAATCGCCCGGTAATGATTCTCCCGAAGTCCGCCACGAGCGTGCCGTCCGCAAGCCGGCTCGTCTGCGGCGGCTCGGCGGCATGGTCGGTCACGTGGCCGAGTTCCGCAATGACGTGGGGGAACTCGGGGCAAGGGTGGCGTCCGAGTTCGATGGCCTGCGCGTCCAGCACGTCGTCGTAGGAGGGCTCGAACCATCCGTCGATCGAAGCGTTCGCATTCCATGTCTCCACGAAATCGCCTTCACCGTTGCGCAGCACGTCGCCGCCGTATGGTCCGGGCGCCACGGTCCATGCGCGGTCGGTGGAAACGTCGCGCCGAGTGCCGTCCGCGTACCAGACAATGGCATGCGCCAGCAACGCCGGCCTGGTGTCCGGGCATCGCCCCTGCCCGCCGCCGTACCAGCGGCACAGCAGGGCGATCGTCAGGGTTTCGGCGTCGCCGGCATCGCCATCGTCACCACCGACCAGCGCATCGGTCACGTCCCACGCCTGATAGCGCGATTCGGACGGGTACTCGAAGTTCTGCCCGCGGCCCATGCGCGTGCCGTTGACGCACAGCTCGTAGTCCTGCGCGCAGCAGACATACACCAGTGCGCGGGCGATCGGCGCCCCGTCGAGCCCGTCGCCCCCGTCCGCGCTCAGGCTCACGGTACGGCGGGCGTACCAGTACACGTTGCCGACGTCCGTGCGGCCGGGCTCGTAACCATGTGGCCCGCGATCGTCCTCGCTGGCCGGAATCCAGCGTGCAACCGTCTCCACAGCCTGCGCCGACTGAATCCACGAGGCATCCCATTCGCCGTCATCCAGACCGACGGCGAACCACGCCGGATCGCTGAACGCACTCGCCATGCCGTCGCCATCCCACACGCGCACCTGCCACGCATACGGTCTGCCATGCTCCAGAGTGGGACCGGCATAGCGCACGTTCGACTGTTCGGAGGAACTCACACGCCCGGAACACCAGACCCGCACGCCGGTCACTCCGTCCACGACGGCAATCTCATAGGCGGATTGCACGGCTCCGGGCCGGCGCGCCTCCATCATCCACGCGAATCGGGGGTTCGGGGAGGCATTCCACGGGGTTTCCACGTCGTCGGCCGTCAGCGCGTAGGGTACGCCGAGTGCGCAAACGGCATGCGGATCCGGGGTGGGCCAGTCGGAGTTCAGTTCTTTGGTCATGGGTTCAGTCTCCTTGATGGTGGTGCCGCATGCCAACTTTCGCGGGGTTTTCTTGCACGATGGCGGAATTCCGCCAAATCTGAAAGAAACCCCGCGATAGTTTGTCGGATCAGGCCGGAATAAGCCCGATCAGGCCTCGTCAATGCTCTTCTGCAGTTCGGCGATGAAGTCGGTGGCCGCCTTGTCCGGGGTGGTCTTGTTGAAGCCGATGTCCTGCATGTAGCGCACGATCAGGTTATCGATCGAGCTCGCGCCGTTGGGAGTCACCTCCGGTGCCTCGCCGCCCACGGTCTCCTTATATGTATCGATGAACTCGTAGTTGAGCTTGTCAAGGCTTTCGGTGTTCTCTGCCATGTATTGGCGCACGTCGTTCGGGGAGGGAATGCCGCGTTCGAGGCCCATGATCTTCGCGCCGTCCTTGCTGTTGAGCATGTAATTGATGAGCATGGCGGCTTCCTTGGGGTGCTTGGACTTGGCGTTGATGGTCCAGTAGTTGCCGGGCTTGTAGTAGCCGACTTTCTTGGAGGAGTCGTTCGGAATGAGTTCGAGCGACAGGTTCTGCGTGCCGAGTTTCTCCGACAGCACGTTCATGCCAAGCAAGGTGCTGATGTTCATGGCCTGCTGCTTGGTGTTGAACTTGCTCATATCGGACGTGACCGCCACGTCCTCGCTCCACGTGTTGAAGTCATACAGACCTTCCTTGGCCCACTGGGCGGGCGTGTTGAGGAATTCCGCAAGCAGGCCGGGCGAGATGGCGACCTTGTTCCCGTCGAACAGGTTCTCGCCGTGCTGGCGGGCCCACAGTTGCAGGCCATAGGCATTGCGCATGGGGAACGCACCGATCACCTTGCCGTCGGACTTCTCGTACACCTGCTTGGCGAAGGTCTTGAACTCATCCCACGTCCACGTGGAGGTGTCCGGCAGGGTCAGGCCATACTGGTCGAGCAGGTCCTTGTTGACGGTGACCGCATAGGCCTGCAGGGAGTTGGCGATGCCGTACCAGGTGCCATCGATCTTGCCCATGTCCACGAGGGACTGGTCGAACTGCGAGGTGTCGATCGTGTCGGCATAGTCGACAGATTGGCCAGCGTGCCCTGCGATGCGTAGGACGCCAGATACATTTCGTCGATGGACAATACGTCCGGGGCCTCGCCGCCGGCGATCTGCGTGGCAAGCTTATCCCAGTAGCCGCTCCAGTCGGAATACTGCTCTTCGACGTGGATGTGCGGATTCTCCTTCTCAAAGCCGTCGATCACCTGCTGGGTCAGGCGGACGCGGGAGTCCGGACCCCAGAAGGAGATGCCGATGGTGACATCTCCGTCCGACGAGGCGCCGCCGGAACCGGATCCGCCTCCGCATGCGGCAAGGGACAGCGCCGTGGCACCGGCGAGCACGGCGGCGGTGACGGTGGTCAAGGACTTCCTGATACGGGGATGCTTCATTGTTCTTTCCCTTCACGCTGTGTACGGGGGCGTACACGCCACGTATCACCATTGATACGTGTCATCATTGTCCGCCGCCCGCAGACTCCGAAGAATTTGTGTTGCCATTATTTGCATGGAGTGCAACATGTGGGACGCAGTTGCACATGCTAAAGCCAGCCCGGATCAGGAGCAGACGGGACCGGACCGACGTCGAAGCAAGAGCCCTTCAGACGGCAAACTTTCGCGGGGTTTCCCTCGCCCGGCAGCGGAATTCCGCCAATCCAAGAGAATAATCCCCGCGAAAGCTTGTCGATCAGTCAGCCGCCCGGCCAGTCGGTCAGCCAGTCCCGCGGACCCATACGGCCGGTCTGGCGTGCTACGCCAGCGCCTCGATGAGCGGCTTGATACCGCCCTGCTCGATCGCGGCCACGTCGGCCTCGACCGCCTCGGTCAGTCCCTCGATGCCGTTGAGGTCGGCACCCCATAGGGAGGCATCGCCGAGCACATCGGCCACGAAGGTGGCGCGATTCTCGGCTGCGGAGGCGATGCGGGAGACCACGTCGTCCGAATCGTTGATGTTGACCGGCTCGGAAGCCAGCCCGCCATAGGTGGCGAGCAGCGCGGCCAGCGCGAGCACGATGCGCTTGGGCAGCCCGCGGCCGGCCTTGACGTTCGCACCCACCAGCGGCAGCAGGCGCGCGGCGAACTTGGAGACCGAGTTGAGGCCGATCGCGTCGAGCGCATGCCGGACGAACGGGTTGGAGTAGCGTTCGCACACCGCATCAGCGAACGCCTCGAGTTCCTCGCGCGGCAGGGTGAGCACGGGGATGATGTCCTCGTGCATCTCCTTGACGATGAAGGAGCGCATGGTCGGATCGGCCATCACTTCGCCCACGGTCGTGAATCCGGCGAGGCGCGCGACCTGCGCCATGGTGGTGTGCGGACCGTTGAGCAAATAGACCTTGCGCTCGCGGTAGGGCTGCACGGCATCCGCGGTAACCAGATCGATGCCGAGCCGACGGGCCGGAAGCAACTCGTTGACCTTGGCCTGCGCCTCCTTTGATCCGGCCACGGCCCACAGCAGGAACGGTTCGGCCTTGACCATGTTGTCGTCGCGGTAGCCGAGCTCGTCCCACAGGGATTCGGCGTTGTCACGCGGGAATCCGGGCACGATGCGGTCCACGAGCGTGGAGACGAACGTGTTCTCCTCGTTCAGCCATACGATGAACTCCTCGCCGTAGCCGAACTTCTCGGCGGTCTGTTCGAGGCAGTGCCTGAGGGCCACGCCGTTGTCCGCAATGAGCTCGCACGGCACAATGAGGAAGCCCGGCAACCCGCGGTCGAAGCGGCGCTTGAGCAGCTGGACGAGCTTGCCCGGGTAGCTCTTGGCGGGACGGGCGTCCGCGACATCCTCGTCGGACAGGGCGATGCCGGCCTCGGTGGTGTTGGATACGATGATCTGCACGTTCGGATCGTCCGCGAGCGCGAGGTACGCATCGAAGTCGGCGTACGGGTCGACGGTCAGCCCCACGGAGTCGATGAGCTGGCGAGACTGGACCTCCTTGCCGTCCTTCAAGCCTTCGAGGATGACGGTGTACAGGTCGTTCTGCCTGTCCAGTTCGGCCACGCGGCCCTGCGGCAGCGGCTGGACGATGGCGACGTTGCCGTTGAACAGGCCGTTGTCGTTGAGCTGCTGGACAATCCAGTCCACGAATGCGCGCAGGAAGTTGCCCTCCCCGAACTGGATGAGCTTGATCGGGCGCTTGGCGGCTTCGGCGGTGGTGAGTCCGCGCTCGATGGCGACGTTGACATTGAGCTTTTCCATGACTGTGTGATCCTTTCGTCCGGTGATCACCAGCCTAGGCCGACGGGCCGTGCGCAGGGCAACCGGTTGCCATGCGTTGCAGATCCGCCGGACTGGCTCAGACCAGATCGAGCCCGATGACCACGGGTTCGGGAACAAGTCGGATGCCGAAGCGCTCCTCCACGCCGTCCCGGACCGTGCGGGCCAGCGCCGCCACGTCCTCGGCGGTGGCATTGCCGCGGTTGGTCAGGGCCAGCGTGTGCCGGGTGGACAGGGAGGCGGATGCGTCGGCTGCGGTGCGACCGTCGGTGGCGAATCCCTTGGGGAAGCCGGCGTGGTCGATGAGCCATGCGGCGGAGGTCTTGACACCGGGCGTGCCGTCGGGCAGAACGGCGTCGAAGCGGGGGGCGTCGGCGGGCAGACGGTCGAGCGCGGGGTGGCCGACGGGCAGGATCGGGTTCATGAAGAAGCTGCCGCAGCTGTGGCGGTCGAAGTCCTTGGCGTCGCTGCCGTCGTTCGCCTCGCGCAGCACGGCCAGGTCCGCCGCCACGTTCTCCTCGCGCTTGGTGCCGGCCATGTCCGGGGAAAGGTAGCGGTTCGGATCTTCGAGCATGCCCTTGGAAGCGCGCACGCGGAGCACCGCTTCGCGGATCGCTTGGGTTGCCATGCACTCCCCCACGTCGACGCCCAACGCCTTGGCGAGCTGCCCGTGGCCCACCGCGCCGGTGGCGCTGTGCTTCAGGGCGAACGTGACCGAGAGGACCACGTAGCGCGGAGTCGGGAAGAACACGTCGGCCGGAACGCCGGGAGCCCGGTACATGCTGGCCTTGAGCGCGGAGGAACGGTAGCCGAAGCCGAGCTCGTCGTGAGTGAGGTCGCGGGTCTTCTTCTCCTTGCGGTCCCATACCTCGACCGATTCGACGGCGTCGCCCACCTCCTGGCCGTACGCGCCGATGTTCTGCACCACGCTGGCGCCCACCGTGCCGGGAATGCCGGAGAGTCCCTCCACGCCTTCGAGACCGATGCGCACGCAGAATTCAACCAGATCGTCCCAGTTGGCGCCGGCCTCCGCATTGACGTGCACGGTCCGTTCGCCGCCTTCGACCGGCGCTGCCTCGTCCGGCACGGTGATGAGCCGACGGGCGTCGCGCACGACGAAACCCATGAAATCGGCGTCCGAGGCGAGCGTGTTGGAGCCGCCGCCGATCACGAACAGCGGCAGTCCGCGCTCGTCGGCGTCCTCGACGGCCTCGATCACGCCCACGCGCGAGGTGGGCTCGATGAATCGGGCGATGCGGCCGCCCACGCCGATGGTGGTGATGTCTGCGAAGGAAGTCATGCCTCCACCCTATCCGTCGCGCGCGATGTTGCGCCACGCCCGGAGCACACGGAGCCTCAGCGAGCGGAACGAGCGGGAACGGGACGAGAGCACGCGGAACCGGAGCGAGCCGAGTTTCGCGCGGAACGACCGGAACGGCCGGAATGACCAGAGCGAGCGGGGCCAAGTTTCGCATGATCGGTCCAACCTGTGCCCGTGTTATTGCAGCTTGGACCGATCATGCGATTTTCGGCCCCGAAAACGACCGTTTTTTCGCGCGATCGGTCCAAGCTGCGAAATTGAGCGCACAGGTTGGACCGAATGGAAGAAAACCGGTTCCGCTCGAGAACGGCGGAGGAACGATCGGAAACGATCAGCGCGCCCGGTGGAAATACGCAAGGAGCCCGACCTTCAACGGGTCGGGCTCCTCTTGAAGCATTGCAGAAGACTGCGGTATGGCTTGGCTCAGCGGGTCTCGCGGTGCACGGTCTGCTTGCCGCAACGCGGGCAGAACTTCTTGAGCTCAAGACGATCCGGGGTGTTACGACGGTTCTTCGTCGTGATGTAGTTACGCTCCTTGCACTCAGTGCATGCCAGCGTGATGCCCGGACGAATGTCGGCGCTCTTGCTTGCCATATCTAGTCACCTCTGTGTTCGTTGTTCACCGACTGCCGTCGGCCTTTGTAGCGAGGAAGAGACTCGAACTCTTGACCTTGCGATTATGAGTCGCACGCTCTAGCCAGCTGAGCTACCCCGCCATGAGAGCCCCGAGTGAGAATTGGACTCACGACCTCTTCCTTACCAAGGAAGTGCTCTACCACTGAGCTATCGGGGCGTGGCGGATAGTGGATTCGAACCACTGAAGCACGAAGCGGCTGATTTACAGTCAGCTCCCTTTGACCGCTTGGGAAATCCGCCATTGCCGCACTTGACCTAGGCCTTGAGCGGCAACTTGACTATCTTGGCACACACCAGCGAATTACGCAAATCCGCGACACGCCGAAGCGCCGAACCGCCGCCAAGCCCCGCTCACGCCTTGCTTCGCCAGCGCGCCAGAGCCCTCTCAATCCGCTTGTTTCCAAGGATTTCGACAGGGAAGCCAGCATCCGCGAAGATGCGCATGGGGCTTTTGCCGCGCCCGTATTCCTCGAGCGCCAGTCTGCGGAAGGCCGGCGCATACCGGATCATTCCCGAAGGCGTGACGCGCTCCACCGCATCGAGCGCCTCGAGTTGAAGACGCTCGGCGTCGGTGAACGACGCGCGCGACGGATGCGACGGTGATGCCATGCCTCAAGTGTAAGCCGGCATGCGGGCCATCGCATAGGCAGACACAGAGCATAGGCAGACACGGACCCGCGCGCGGCGCGTCATGTCTCGGCACGGCCCGCACGGGTCCCGCCGAGATGGCAACCGGACCGACGACCGCAACGGCAGTATGGGAACGCAAGGAACATGAGACCGGCATCCACCGCGTCCCGGCAGTCGGCGGCAGGTCAGCGGTCGACCAGATCGATGCGTACGCGCTGCGCACGCTCGGTCAGCGCGATCGGCCGATCGGCGTACTCCCCCTCGCGCCGCACGCGCCCGCTCACCTCCACGTCCGAGGCGCTGCGCACGTACACGGTGGGGATCTCGTGCTCGTAGACGCCGCGCGCACTGGGCTGCTCGTCGAACCATCGGGCCGGCTGGGTGCCCTGCGCGCGCAGGGTGAGGTCCAGATCGGAAATCCTCACGTTCTCGATCGGCGCGTCCGCCTCCCCCGCGATGAACACGCAAGACTCGCTCGTCATGGCGATGTGGTCGAACGTCACGTTGCGGATCGTGCCCGGATGCTCCACGCTCGGCGTGGCGCGGGACGTGGCGGACAGGAAGATCGGCTCCCCCTTGCCCCACCAGCCGCCGCGGCGACCGTCCCGGTACGAATCGGCGTACTGGCGTGTCGCGCCGGAGACGTGGTGAACGTGGATGTCCTCCACGGTGGCGCCGTCGCGCACCCAGATGCCCACGCCGCGCGAACAGTCGCGGAACACGCAGTCGGACAGGATGACGTTGCGGATCGCGCTGCCGGTCTCCGTGCCCACCTTGAGCGCGGAATCGCGCGAGGCGAGCACGCAATTGGAGATCACCACGTTCTCGCACGCCCCGTAGCGCTTGGCCATGGGAGGGGTGTTCTTGACCACGATCGCGTCGTCGCCGGTCACCACGATGCAGTTGGAGATCACCACGTCCTTGCAGGTGTCAGGGTCGATGCCGTCGTTGTTGGGGGCGCGCTGATCGTTGAGGATGCGGACGCCGTCCACGATCACCCGGTTGCATCCGGCCATGTGCAGGGTCCAGAACGCGGCGTCGCGGAAGGTGATGCCGGTGACGGTCAGGTCCGTGACGTCCTCGAAGTACGTGGTGCGCGGGCGGCCCCACCGATCGCCCCTCACGGCGAGGGGGCATTCGCGGAAGCCGTTGTCGGAATCGTCGTCGTAGAACACCTTGTCGCCCTGGCCGTAGATGGTGCCGCGGCCCTCGATGGCGATGTCCTCGGCGTGGCGGGCGAACAGGAAGCAGCCGCCCTCCCAGCCGGCGTTCTCCGTGTCGTCGTCGAATTCGGCGGCGAAGTCGATGCCGTCCTCGGGTTTCAGGCTGCTGATGAGCCACGCGCCGGCGTCGAGATGCAGCGTGACATGGCTTTTGAGCACGATCGCGCCGGAGAGGAACCGGCCCGCGGGCACTACGACGCGGCCGCCGCCCGCCTCGTGGGCCCGGTCCACGGCGGTCTGGATGGCCTCGCGGTTGTTGGTGACGCCGTCGGCCACGGCGCCGAAGTCGGTGATGGGGTAATCCATGGGGTTTCCTTTCGGGGTGGTGGAGGGATGGGACGAAGCCCGGTAACGGGGAAACGGGACAACGGGGAGTCCGGAGACCGGATCTCACCCCAGCTCGCCGCCGAGCGCCACGGACACCGGCTCGGGACTGATGCCATAACGGTCGGCGCTGGCCCTGAGGTAGGCGACGGCTGCCGGCGGAATGACCGGGGATACGGGGTTCTGCGCGATTTCCTCGGCGCGGTAGGCAATCAGCGACACGGCATGGCCGGCGGCGAGCGCGGCAGACAGTTCGGGATGGGCGGCGGCGACCGGTTCCGGGTCGATTGCAGGGCCGATGTAGAGCAGTACGTCCAGCGGCCGGCGGAGCGCAGACCGTCGGAGCGCCGCGGACCGGGCGAAATCCCGTGCGGCCGTCGCATCCTCTTCCGGCTGCTCGACCGGCAGCAGGAGCATGACCTTGCGGAAGGGCGAGATGTCGCCGGTGATGTACGGTTCCGCCGTGTACTTGAGGTAGAGGGGGTTCAGGTACTGGTCCACCACGAGCTGCGGTCGGTCCACATCGTACGCGCGCGGCGGCAGCGGCCAGTCACCGAAGCCGTCGGTCACGCAAGCGGCCAAGGCACGGTACGAGTCGACTTCGCAGACTCGGACGTCTGTGCCCCCGTTACCCCCATTGACCCCGTTGTCCCCTTCCTGCTCCGCCGCAGGCAGCCAGCCGGACAATACGCGCCGCATTTCGCCTGCAACGAGACCGGCCATGCGGTAGGCACCCACGTCATGCAGATGGGTGCGGTCGCCGGCGTGGTACATCGGCCGTGCGCCCTCGTCGCCGAGTTCGCGCACGAGCCCCATGCTCAGGGCATGCAGGTCGAGCACCGGCACATGGCGGTCACGGCCGAGTTCGATCACCGCTTCGGCCCAATCGCGCAGCAGATCATGGTAGGAGCCGTCGGGATTCCATGTGTTGCGCGCCAGGGACGTGACCAGGATCGGGCGGACGCCTGCCGCGCGCGCCTCGGTGACGTACCGGTCAAGTTCGCGCCTGTAGCCGCCGCAGGCACCGAGTTCGGGCAGCTTCTGATCGTTGTGGCCGAACTGGATGAGCAGGAAATCGCCGGGCTTCCAGTCGGCGCGCACCGGGTCGTAATGGTGCTGCGAGCGGAAGGTGAGGCTCGTCAGGCCGGAACGGGCGTGGTTGGAGACGGTCACGCCGTCGTTCAGCCATGCGCCGAGCACGGCACCCCATCCGCAATAGGGGTCCGACGGGGCATAGGGGTATTGGGCGCCTTCGTCGGTAACGGTCGAGTCTCCGGCAAGCCAGACCGTGGGGGTCTGCACCGGTTCCACGATCACCTGCACCAGACGGGCATGCGCCCCCACCACGGCAAGTGTCACGAACGTGACCGGTTGCGGACCCCGATCCTCGAAGCCGCGGGGCACGAAGTCGGAGACGTTGACCGTCGCACGGACTTCAAGCGACCGGCCGTTCTCCGGCATGCGTCCCTTGAAGACCAGCTGCCGGTCGCCGGCGAAGACCAGCACGTCACGGTCGTCCAATCCCGCGTCGGATACGTTGCCGTAGCGAGTGTCCGGCCCGTCCTGAGCGATGGTGAGTGCGACGCGGTAATTGCCGTGGGCGGGTACGTCGATGCGCACACATGACGGGATGAATCCGGAGGTTTGTCCGTTGCGGAAGGCGGCGCCGGAACGGTACCAGGGGTGCGGCTCGAAGCCGGCGTTGAGCTCCGCGCCGGGCGGCAGCACCCCGCTCCTCCTTGTCTGCTCCGTAATGAGCCCGAAACCCCGTTGCGGACTGTACTCACTGCTGATTGCATAGACCGTCATCGGATGCACTCCCGGATGTTCGCCGTTGAAATGATGCTTCCGCCAATCTACCCATAGCCATGCCCGCAACGCCTCCAGCAACCCATTCAAGAATGATGCATTCTTGGTAGAATGCTATGGATTCTTGCGCCGGCTCGGGGGACGCTGAGAAACAGCCGCCAGGCTCCGTGCCGCGCCAAGCCCGGGCTGCGACGGGCTTGGCGCGGCACGGACGGGCAATAGACGTAGACAATAGACAAACGGATGCGGGCAGACTGCCCTCGAACATTTCGCCGGCATCGCAGGCCACGGCGCGGTCACCGGCCATGGCGCAGGTGCCACATGGTTTACACTCCGGTCGGCACGAATGACCGCCATACGGTCAGCCCCTCATCCGGCCCCTCGCAAACCCCTCTCCCAAGTCCACCAAGAAATCGCCATTGCACAATAGTTATCTTTAGACAAAAAACTATCTAATCTTGCCCCTCCGCGACACGGCTTCTCGAAGTTCCGGTTCACACGATGAAATCGACTTCAACTCGTGAACCGGGCCAGCTCACCAACAGACAACCAAAAACGGCGGAATTCCGCCATCCTCTCCTGCTGACGCCCTCTCGCCAAGCACTGTTTCCGGTTCACAACTTGCCGGCCGATTCATCGCGTGAACCGGCGAACCCTCCCGCCTATCATTTTTGGCATATCAGCCGCTCATCGCAGAGCGGAATCCGACGCGAAGGAGTATCACATGGCCATGCAGCCAGCCCACCAATCCGCCACGGCGCAATCCACCGCCACACCGCCCGCCGTCAGGCAGCCGGTCGACTATGCCATCGCCTCCGTGGAGACGATGATGCGCAAATACGCCGCCGCCGACCTGCCTCCCCGCAACCACTTCCACTACCATCAGGGCGTCTTCCTGTCCGGCGTGTACCAAACCTACCTCGCGACGGGCGACGAGAGGTACTTCGATTACATGCGCAACTGGATCAACGCCGTCGTCGCGCCGGACGGCTCCATCCCCAGCGCGGACCCGGCTCAGCTCGACGACCTGCAACCCGGCATCCTGCTCTACCCCCTGTACAAGCGCACCCGCGACGAGCGCTACCGCAAGGCCATCGACTGGATAGCCCACACCATCCGCGACTACCCATGCAACCCCGACGGCGGCTTCTGGCACAAGGTCAATTCCTGCGCGCATGAGATGTGGCTGGACGGCCTGTACATGGGCGGGCCGGTCATCGCGCAGTACGCCGCCGAGTTCGGCCACCCCGAGTACTTCGACCTCGTGGCCCGGCAGGCGCTGCTCATGCGCGAGCACACCGAGACCGCCAACGGCCTGTACCGCCACGCCTGGGACTGGACGAAATCCGCCGCATGGGCGGACCCGGACACCGGGCTCGCGCCCGAACACTGGGGACGCTCGATCGGCTGGGTGCCGGTCGCGGTGCTCGACGACCTCGACTTCATCCCCGCCGACCACCCGCAGCGCCCGCTTCTGGAGGCCATGGTGCGCGACCTGCTCGCGGCCGTGCTCAGATATCAGGGTCCGGACGGCCGCTGGTGGCAGGTGGTCGACAAGCCCGGCGCCGAGGGCAACTGGCCGGAGACGTCGTGCACGTGCCTGTTCACGGCGGCCCTGTGCAAGGCCGTGCGCACGGGCATTCTGGACGAATCCGTCCTCGGGGCCGCGCGGCGCGGCTATGACGCCGTGATCGAGCATCTCGGGCGCGAGACGCGCTTGGACGGGACGGAGGACCTCATCGTGGACGGCGTGTGCATCGGCACCGGAGTGGGCGACTACGGCTTCTACTGCGCCCGCCCCACCAGCGCGAACGACCTGCACGGCGTGGGCGCGTTCCTCCTCATGGCCGCCGAGGCCCAGAAGGTCCGGGACAGACTCTGAGAGGCGATTTTCGGTTCACGAGATTTTTTGGAGAGTGACTTGTGAACCGGAAATCGCACGGAAGAGAACATCAGGATCGGCAAAATTTCAAGGATTCCGTGTTCGATTCTGTGCGTTCTCCGGTTCACGAAATTTTTCGCAATCCATCTTGTGAACCGAACCATGAACCAAGCCGCCTATACCAATGTCTTATGCATGGCTCTCAAGTCCCGAAATTCCGCCGATCTCCCGCATTCCACCCGGATTGCGCGGCGGCGGGCCTCATGCTTGAGTAAAACCATGACTTCAGATCTTGTACATTCCGGACAATCATTCGACGGCAAGCCCCTGGGCTTCGCCACCAAGGCGATCCACCTCGGCAACGGGGTGGACGCCGAGACCGGCGCGATCCGCCGCCCGATCACCCTCGCCAACGCCTACGCCCTGCCCTACGACCCGAGCGACATCAACTGGTCAAGCTCGGACGTGAACCTGTACACGCGCAACGGCCACCCGAACCAGCGCTACCTCGAGGCGAAACTCGCCAACCTCGAAGGCGCCGAGGACGCGGTGGTGCTCGCCTCGGGCGTGGCGGCGCTGGCGGCCACGTTCACCACGTTCCTCAACCGCGGCGACCACGCGATCTTCTCGGATACCACGTACATCGCCGCATACCGCCTGCTCAATCAGATCCTGCCGGAGAAGTACGGCATCGAGACCAGCATCGTGGACACATCCGATCCCGCCAATGTGGCGGCGGCGCTGAAGTCGAACACCAAGCTGGTGCACATCGAGACGCCCGCGAACCCGACGCTCAAGGTGTCGGACATCGCCGCCATCGCCGAGCTGGTCCATGAGCACGGGCGGCGGACCGGCACCGAAACGCTCGTCTCCGTGGACAACACGTTCAACTCACCGTTCAACGTGCGCCCGCTGGACCTCGGCGCGGACATCGTGATCGAATCGCTCACCAAGTACATCAACGGCCACGGCGACGCGCTGGGCGGCGCGATCGCCACCACCAAGGCGCGCACGGACCGGATCCGCTTCACCGCACAGGTGAACTACGGCGGCATCATCGCTCCGTTCAACGCGTGGCTCATCAACCGCGGGTCGGTCACGCTGCCGTTGCGCATGCGCCAGCACAACGCATCCGCACTGGCGATCGCCAGACACCTCGAATCGCTGCCGGCCGTACGGTTCGTGAGCTACCCGGGTCTGGAGTCCCATCCCGGGCACGCGGTGGCCGCCTCGCAGCTGGCCCGCCCGGACGCCGGATTCGGCGGCGTGCTCGCCTTCGGCCTCGACACCGACCACGACGGGCACAACCGGTTCGTCTCCAAGCTCAACGTGATCACTTCGGCCGTTTCGCTAGGCCACGACGAAAGCCTGATCGTGTTCCTCGGCGAGGACGACGAACGCCAGTACCTGTACCCGCCCGAGTTCCACCGCGGGTTCTTCCGTCTGGCCGTGGGGCTCGAGGACACTGACGATCTGATCCGAGACATCGACCACGCGCTCGCACAGGCGGGATTCTAGCCCCAATGGTCTGCCCGGCTCCAGCGGCCTGTCCGGGCCCGACAGTCTGCCCAACGGCCCCAGCACAGCGATCTTCCGCATAGGCGCGACTCGGCGCGTCAGCGCACCAGCGAGCGCGGGGCCAGCCTCCGGAACCGTGACGCATGCGCCCGCATGGCGTTCAACGTGCCCGTCACGGCGGCGTCCGGCGGTTCGACGGCCGCATCGGGGCTGCCATAAGCGACCGTGGCAACTTGCTCGGCAATGGTCCGGATGCCGGTGGTCTCCTCGGGGAACCGCTCACACAGCATGTCGGCAATCTCGCCGTCGGTAACCGTCGCAGGCCAGCGCAGTCCCGTGTCCCGCGCACAGTCGAGCAGTTCGCCCCATGCGGCGCGCCATGCGTTGCGGTTCAGGGTGCCGTCGTCTCCCACGGCGATGGCCTGATCGATGAGCCGCAGCCGACGCCGACGGCGGCGTTCGCGGATGCCGCCCGGGGCGAGCAACAGCGCCGCGGAGGCAACGAGCCCGAAGAACGTCCACAGCACGCGCACCGCCCAGCCGGGCAGTTGCGGTCCGGCGGCGGAGACCGTCGCATCCGTGGCATCGGAGACGGAGGAGGAAGGGTCGTCGCTGGTGGTGGGGTCGGTTTCCTCGTCCGACGTGGATTCGTTGGCGGAGACCGATGCGGAGGCGGAGACGCTTGAGGAGGAGGCGGAGGCGCTGGGCATGGTCGTGTCCGTGGCGTCGTCCTGAGAGGAGGCCGGAGCGTTACCGCCACCGGCTGCCGGAGTCACGTCGAACGGCACCCAACCGATGTTGTCGATGTACACTTCGGTCCAGGAATGCAGTTGTCTGGCCTGTACCTCGTACGTGGTGCGGGAGCCATCCTCGCTCGCGGCACCGGACGCATTGTAGCCAAGCACGATTCTGGTGGACAGTCCCATGGCGCGGCCGAGCACGGCGAGCGCGGAGGCATAGTGGGTGCAGTAGCCCGAGCGTGAGACGAGGAAGTCGTCGATCACGTCGAGGTTGCTTCGCCCATTGCCGTCCGGCTGATTGAGCGAGTAGGTGAATTCCGGCCCGGTCAGGTAGTCCACGAGCCAGCGCATGGCCGCCACCTGATTGGTCTCGTTGGCCCCGTCGGAGGGAACGCCGGCGGCCTTGGCCTCGTCGACCACCGCCTGAACGTGTTCGGGCAGTTCGGCGGGCAGACCGCCGTACCGGGCCCGGCGCGCCAGACCGGAGCCGTCGTCGTTGAGCTGCTGCGCGGTGATGGTGGGACCGCGGTCCTGATTCTGGCGCCGCTCGGAGCCGACGGTGACGGTGGAGATCGCAAGGCCCGAGGCGTTGACTGCGGAGGCGTATCCGGACGCCATGGCCTGAAAGTCCTCCCACCGTGAGGAGCCTTCGCGCGCGGTGCGTCCGTCGAGCCTCACGATGAGCGACAATTCCGCCTTTTCCCCGCTCTCGTCGGGGACGCCGCCGGGAATCACCGCGAAGGACTCCCCGGGGTTGACGGCGAGTTTGCTGCGGAATTCCTCGCCGAGCTGCATGGCCAGATTGCCGCTGCGCAGCGAGGCGATGGAATGGGGATCATCGTCCACCGCGGTGCCGTCCGCATCCACGAGCAGCCCGGCCACCGCGCCGGCGATGGATTTGACGTGCACGTTGACGATGAGGTAGTCGCCGTCCACCCGGCCGTAGTGGTTCGCGGCCAGGGAACGGCGGAGGGCTGCACGTTCCTCGGGCGAGGAGACGGACGGCCGGTTCGACGACGTGGATACGCCGTTCAGCCGGTCAAGGTATGCCTTGCGCAGCCGGTCCACGGATTCGATCTGCGCGAACTGCGCCTTGGAACCGATGGGCGTCAGGTATGTGCCGCTCACCGCGTAGGTGAGTCCCTGACCGGTGAGCGCCTCGGGACTGAACACGGTGCCGTCGTCCGCCTGATACCACGACCGCTGTTCCTCGTCGGACAGGCCGGAGATGTTCCGCGCATCGCCGATCACCGGCAGGAACCGGGAGGCGAGCGAGTCTATGGTCACGTCGCTTTGCGCCACGAACCGGTTGGCCAGAGCGATGTCCGACGCGGAGAACGTGCCGGCGTAGGTGCCGTTGTTGACCGCCACCAGCGTGCGCATGAGCGGCGAGAGGCTCCTGATGTAGTCCGCTTCGCCGTCGGACCACCCGCGCACGCCGAGCGGATCGGACTGGGGGCTCGCCCCGAAGTTCGGCCGGCCGCCGTACAGGCCGCCCTCGGAGGCAAGCTGGGGGTCGTAGCGCCAGGTATCGCCGTTGAAATCATCCAACGTGGCGAGGCGGAAGTAGTACGGACTGCCGTCATACGTGCTGTAATGGAGCACCACGTTGTTGGAGCCTTGCGCAAGCCCGCGCTTGAGGTCCACCAGCGGGTTGACGGTGCTGGTGGAGAACAGGCCGCCGGGCGTGCCCACGGCGAGCGGCACGCCGATGGCGAAGCTCGTGGCGGACGGGGTGAGCGCGAGCGTCAGTGCCGTGACGAGTGCGGAAGCGACGACGGGAACGGGCGCAGGGGCGCGCATGGGGTGCACGGCCCACAGCAGCAGGACGGAGGCGAAGACGGTCACGCCGATCATGAGGTAGGACGGCACCTGTCCCACGAACGCGAATCCGACGGCCATGACCGTGACGGCAATGAGCGGGACCGCCGCCGAGGCGTACGGCACCGCCAACAGGCAGCGCAGCAGTACGAGGACCGCGGCCGCCACGGCGACGAGGAACAGGTCCGATGCCGCGGAGACGGTGAGCGGCGGCAGCTGGATGTACAGGTTCCACGCGCCTTCGGACAGCATGCCCGGCAGCAGGCGGAAGTTCCAGACGGCAACCGGCCCGGATTCGGCGTTCTCCACCACACTGCGCGCGAACACCCACTGGCCGGTGATGCCCTGAATGCGCAGGACGATGAGCGCCAACGCGGCCACAGCAATGATCGCGGCGGAAACCACCACGCGGCGGGCGGAACGCCATGCGGTGCGCGGGGGCAGCACGACGGCCTCAAGCGTGACGGCCAGCAGGCCGACGCCGGCGAACGGCACCCACAGTCCCTTGAGCTCGACAAGCCCGCCGAGGGAGCCGAGCGTGACGGCATGCAGCACGATGAGCGATGCGGCGGCCACGGCACGTCCCAGCAGGCCCTGACGGGCGCGGCGGCGACGGTCGTCCACGGCGGACGGGGCAGCGCCCGCCGAGCCCGCCGAGCCCGTCTGCGCTCCGGTCTCGGAGGTGGAGGCGGAAGCGGAGACGCACGGCATGGGCGCCTGAGCGTCCGAGGCCGCGCCGCGGGAGTCCGGTGCCGCCACGCCGACGGCGTGAACGGTCACCTTGCCGTCGAGCGGGGAGGCGGCGAAGGCGGCGGCAAGCGGCGAACGGCGGTCGGCGGTGACGAGCAGGATGCGCATCGGCTGATGCTGGGCGGCCACGAACGCCGCCACCAGTGCCGCCCTGCGCTCCGACGGGACGGAGGACGGCTGCGTTGCCGTTGCCTGCGCAGAGTCCGTCTTCACGGAATCGCCCGGCTTCGCAGCGTCGTCCGGCTTCGAAGCGTCATCCGGCTTCACGATCTGCGTCCGGGATTGTCCGGCCGGCAGCCGTTCCGGCCGCATGGCGGCGAGGAAGCGAACGGCGGCAGCCTTGCCCGCGTGCACCGTGCGCCCGTCGGACACGGCCACGGCGGCCCCTCCCCCGCGCACGTCCCGCAATTGGGCCAATGCGAAGGCGGCTGCGGCGTCGAGATCGGTTTCCGGCTCGTCCGCAAGGCCGGAGCCGGTGTCCACCACGAGGAGCGTCATGACCTGCACGTCCCGGTCGGATTCGCGGGTCATGAGTTCGCCGCGGTGTGCGGTGTGCCGCCATGAGATGAGGCGCGGCGAGTCTCCGGGGGCATACTGACGCACGCTGCTGGCCATGTCGCCGGCGGACTGGTCCTGCATGCGCGAGTCGGAGGCGAGGCCGGCCCGATCGCGCTCGTCGCCCTGCGCGGGCAGCATGAGGGTTTCGCCGTCGTCCGGCAGCATGCGGCGCTGGAAGATGAGGCCGAACGGGTCGGCCCATGAGGCGGCGAGCGCCAGATGCCGGTAGAGACCGCGTTCCTGCGGGATGGGCCCGGCGCCTTGAAGGATCACGGTGCCGTGCTGGTCGAGCCGTTCCCACTGTGGCGTCACCGTGACGTTGCCGGGCAGCAGGAAGCGACGCCATCCGTTGCCGGGAGCGCGGCCGGAGGCCATGGCTTCGCGGGCCAGGGGCACGGTGAGCATGCGGCGTTGCAGTACGGCCATGGCCAGCGAGGCGAGTGGCGCAAGCCAGAGGGCAAGCGTAGCCGCGGCGAGAATGCGGTCGTCAAGCAGGAGGGCAAGGAAGCAGCATATGCCGCCGAGCGCAAGCATGACGCCGCCGAGCACCGTGGGACGGATAATGCCCCTGCGGTGCGGACGCGGCGCATGCCGGTCGTGGCGGCGGGTGCTGGCCTGCGCGTTCACGGTCAGCGCCGTTCCGCGTGCGGTGCAGGCGTGTGCGCCAGAATGTCCTCGATGATCGTCCGGCTCGCGGCTCCTGCGCCGGTGCCGAAGGCCGCGTCGGGCAGCACCAGACGGTGGGCGAGCACCGGTACGGCCAGTGCGCGCACGTCGTCGGCGAGGACGAAGTCGCGGTCGGCCACGAGCGCATGGGCCTTGGCCATGGCGGCCAGAAGCAGACTGGAACGCGGTGAGGCGCCGAAGCGCACGTCGTCACGGTGTCGGGTGGCGTCCGTAACGGCGACGATGTAGCCGGCGACCGACTCGCTCAGGTGCACACGATCGGCGGCGACCTGCACGGCGGCCACGTCGCCCACGCCGCACACGGGGGTGAGCTGGTCGAGAGGGCGCTTCGAGTAGGCGCTCGTCAGGGTGGCGACCTCCGCCGCAACGCTCGGGTAACCGAGCGAAGCGCAGGTCATGAAACGGTCCAGCTGGGCTTCGGGCAGGGGGAACGTACCTTCGAGCTCGATGGGGTTCTGCGTGGCGACCACGAAGTACGGGTCGGGCAGCCGGTAGGTGACGCCGTCCACGCTGATCTGCCGTTCGGCCATGGCCTCGAGCATGGCGGACTGGGTTTTGGGGTTGGCGCGGTTGATCTCGTCCGCCACGACGATGTTGGCGAACAGCGGACCGGGATGGAAGTTGAAGCGCTGCGTGGACTGGTCGTAGATGCTCACGCCCGTCAGGTCGCTGGGCAGCATGTCCGGGGTGAACTGGACACGGCGTACGGAACCCTGAATGACAGTGCCGAGCGCGCGAGCGAGCGTGGTCTTGCCCACGCCGGGAACGTCCTCGAGCAGCAGGTGCCCGCCGGCAACCAGCGTGGTGACGGCCAGTTCGATGGGTGCGCGCCCGCAGGAGAGCACGCCGGACAGTGCGTCCATGACGGCGTTGACGGTGGCCGACGCCTCGGCGCGCGATACGGCGACGGGCGCGGATCGCTGGTCCTGTTGGCTGTATTGGCTGTGCTCGGGCATCGTCGTCCTCCCCCTGCGGTCATGGTGTTTCGATCGTATCGGACGGGGCTGGGAATCCGCTGGATGTCTCGTTGTGGGCGCAATCCTTCATTGTTGGCACGCCCATACGCGAACAGGCCCCTCCCTGCGACGGGGAAGAGCCTGTTTCGAGTGGACTATCGCCTATCGGTTCAGCGGCGGGCCGAACGCTTGCGGGCGGCGACCAGACCGGCGCCGAGAGCGATGAGCGCAAGCGCGATCAGCACGAAGACGGTCACGCTGGCACCGGTGGAGGCCAGCGCCTTCTTGGCCTTCGGAGCCTCGACCTTCGCGGCCGCGTTCTTGGCATCATCCGTCTTGGCGGTATCCTTGCCGTTGTTGTCGGACGGTTCGGTCTGCGCGGAAGCCACGGTCACCGGAGTCCAGCCGATCAGCGCGTTGTCCGCGCCGTACACGGCAATGCGGTGATCGCCCAGCACCACGTCGGTCGGAATGCGGAACTCCGCATAGTACTGGTCGCCGTTCTTGACGACCGCGGCCGTATCCGCACCGTCGGAGGCAGCCAGACGCACCGGATCCGAGTACAGGTATGCGGACACACGGCACTCGTTGCCCGCAGCGACGGCAGTCGCGCACGCGGAGTCAGCCGGCAGGTAGACGCGGTAGGACGAACCGGCGGTGGCGGTGGCGTTCGTCACGGTCACGCGACCGCGGTTCGCGCCCGTAAGCCCGTCGAACGGCAGAACCCCGTTGCCGTTGGTGGAACCGTTGTTGCCATTGGCTCCCGGCTGCTCGGTGTTGTTGTTGCCGTTGCCGCCCGGCTGCTGGGTGTTGTTACCACCGTTGTTGCCGGGCTGCTGGGTGTTGTTGTTCCCATTGTTGCCGGGCTGGTTCGGCTGCTCGGGCTGCTGGCCGTTGTCGCCCGGCTTGACGTCCTTCTTTTCGAAGTAGCGGGTGGCGGTCAGGGACTTGTCGGCCTTGTAGATCACCGTCAGCGTGTAGCCGTACTTATCGGCAGTGATCGTCACTTCGTAGTCGGCGGCGGTCAGGGCCTTGGCGCCCTCACCGTCGGTGTACAGCTCGACCTTGATGTTGCCGGCCACCGGCTTGCCGTCCTTGTCCAGGCTCAGGGTCGGGTTCTCGGTGAAGTAGATCCACTTGGTCGGCACGTAGTCGCCGGCGGTCGGCGTCTTGGTGGCGGTGCTGAAGGTGATCTGCACGGGCAGCTTCTTGTCGCCGCCCAGATCGTACTGGTAGTAGACCACGGAGCCGTCGGTCAGACCGGTCAGCGTGGTGCCGTTGAGCTTGGCGCCGGAAAGCCCCTGCACCTTGGCGCCGTCAAAGATGGACGCCACCTTGGCAAGATCCACGCTGGAACCCGTGTACGGCAGCTTCAGCGTGAGATTGCCGTTGGTGTACACAGACGAGTCCGAACCCTGCAGTGCCTTGGGCAGGTTCAGCGCAACAAGCGGGTTGCTGTCCAGAATCAGGAGTTTGAGCTTCGAATTGTTGGATACATCCAAAGAAGTGAGCTTATTCTGGGATACATTCACAGTGGTGAGCTTGTCATTGCTCGGCAGTGCAATGCCGGTCAGAGCATTGGATGCCACACTCAGATACTCAAGCTTGGCGTTCTTCGACACATCCAGAGAGGCAATCTTATTGCTAGGCACATTCAGGCTCTCAAGCTTGGCGTTCTTGGACACATCGATGCCGGTCAGAGCATTGGTATACGCGTCAAGCTCAGTCAGCTCCGGATTCTTGGTCACATCCAGAGAGGCGAGCTTATTCGCGGATGCATCCAGTTGCTTGAGCTGGGCGTTCTTCGACACATCCAGAGCGGTGAGCTTGTTGCCGCTGACATCCAAATGTTCGAGCTTGGCGTTCTTGGACACATCGACGCTCGTCAGGGCATTGTCGGGCAGCTCAAGCTGATCCAATTCCGGATTCTTGCTGACATCCACTGCAGCGAACTTGTTGTTCCAAGCGATGAAGGACGTCAACTTGGGGTTCTTCGACAGATCAATGCCGGTGAAGGCATTGCGGGGGCCCGAGGAACTCGCGTAGTTGGATACGTTAAGATGAGTGAGCTCCGGGTTTTTGCTGACATCGAGGCTGGTCAATCCGGTGTTGAGCAGATCGAGAGACTGCAACGTCGGCAACAGCTCCAAGCCCTTGGTGCTTGTGACCTGAACGTCGTAAACCACAATGCCGAGGTAATATTCGACCTCGGATACGTCCAGCACGTTGTTGTGGTTGTAATCGTGCTCAGCCACGGCCTTGCGCAGGTTTTCGTCAGGGAAGTTGGCGGCGTTGATCGCCACGGGCTTGAGCTCCGCGGTATCGTCGGCGTTCGCGGCCTGTACGCCAACGCCGACGGTGAGTATGGTGGCCGCCGCGGCCACGATGGCCGACACGCGTTTACTGAGTGACGTCTGCTTCATAAGCGGCATCCCTCTCTTTCTCAGTGTTCTCTTCATTGTGAATGATTCCGTGCGGATCCCCCAGACAACTCACTTGTTGAATCCGTCCCCTCCAACACTAGGAGCCGTTACCCCCCCCCCGTCAAATTTCGCACGCCCGGAGCCGCTCCCTGCAAATACTGAGAACATGCGAACGGGCCGACCGACATGAACCGATCGGCCCGTCAATGAGTCCATCCATGCAAGAACTCCTGCTATGCCTGCTGCAATGCGCTGACACGCTGCGGACTGACGCCGGTAACCATTGCGACGTCACGTACGGTCAACCCCTCGTTGCGCAATGCAGCCACGGTGCTGCGCGCCAACTGCGAGGCTTCGTCCTGCGCAAGGCGTGCGGCATGACGTTTGGCAAATAAATCGTCCACCATGCGCTGCGTGGCCTCGTCGAGCTGCGGGTCGAGTCTAACCTCACCGACCCGCACATCAAGCATGCCGGCAGCGTCCCGCACCTGCCCTGCAACCTGATCAAGGCGACGCGCCTGAGTGAACAGACCGGGGATTTCAGGGACCTCCACGGCCCACCAGCCGTCGCAGCGCGTGCAGACGGCCGTAACGTCGATAGGCTGACTGTGGCTCATTTCATGCTCCTTTCAATGTAGCGCAAAATGCCCTTGGCGGTAAGCTCATTGATCTCCCCGTGCCGAGGAACGGTGGTGTGCGCCTTGCCGACGGTAACCTTACTGTGATTGCCGCCTTCCTCCCAAACATCCTCCAACCCGTTGCTTCGAGCAAGCCGATGGATACGCTGTTCCAGATCTTTCCTTTTCACAAGCATAGTCTACACCTATTTACTGATCAAGTCAGTAGATATGGACTTATTTTTTGTCTTGGATGCGTGCGCACAGACCACGCAGCCAGACTCGATCCCACAACCAACGAACGGGCCGACCGGCATGAACCGGTCGGCCCGTTCGCATGAAGGAAATAATCAGGAACGATGGGGAGGAAGGACCCTCACGGCGGGAGGGTCCCCGCGGCCGTCAGATGAGCGAGAGGACGTAGTCCTTGATCTCGCCGTCCTGGGCGTGGGCGGTGAACAGCTCCTTGAAGTGCTCGCCGGCGAAGGCGCCCTTCACGAGCTCCGGGTCGAGGGCCTTGTAGATCTCGACGAGCGGCTTGTAAGCGGCTTCACGAACGCCGTCGAGGATCTTCTTGTTGCGCTGCTCGGGCACGACGCGCTCCTTCGGGTAGCCGGAACCCGGCTCCTCGAGCCACATCTGCTCGAAGATGTACTTGAGCTGCAGCTCCTGGCCCCAGCCGTTCTTGAGGGCGAACGGGATGGCCATGGCGTTGCCGTCGTTGATCTGCGCGAAGGTGTACGCGTCGAGCGGGTCCTCGACGTGACCGCAGATGACGCCCGGGAAGGAGTTCAGGGCGAGCATGGCGCCTTCGCCGGTGCCGCAGCCGGTGACAACGAAGTCGGCGGCCTTGGTGTTGAGCAGCGCAGCGGCGAGGATGCCGTTCTGCACGTAGGTGAGCTGCGCTTCGTCGTCGGCGGCGTACATGCCGTAGTTGTCGACGTCGAAGCCCTTCTCGTCAGCGACCTTCTTCAGGGCGCCGTAGATGAGGCCGTTCTTGGCGGCCTGGGAGTTTTCATTGATCAGTGCGATACGCATGGGTGTCGTCGATCCTTTCGTAAGTTGTTGCGTAATTCTTCGGTCCGTTGAACGCACGATGACGCGTGCGTCCGCAAGGCGCACCGGGCGAAGGCGTACGCGCTGTGCCGGCGCACAGCCTTCGCGTCCTTGGCGGCCGCTCACTTCGCCTACGGACAGTCCATCGGACTGTCCGCTTTACGGCTCAGCGCCGCCCGAGGAGCAACGCCGCGGACGCTCTGTCATCGTGCGGTCAGATCACTGGGGCTGCTTGCCGATGTAGGCCAGAATGCCGCCGTCCACGTACAGGACGAGGCCGTTGACGAAGTCGGAGGCGTCGGAGGCGAGGAAGACGGCGGGGCCCTGAAGATCCTCGGGGGTGCCCCAGCGGGCGGCGGGGGTCTTGGCGACGATGAAGGCGTCGAAGGGGTGGCGGGAGCCGTCGGGCTGACGCTCGCGCAGCGGGGCGGTCTGCGGGGTGGCGATGTAGCCGGGTCCGATGGCGTTGCACTGGATGTTGGCTTCGCCGTACTCGGAGCAGATGTTGCGGGTCAGCATCTTGAGGCCACCCTTGGCGGCGGCGTAGGCGGAGACGGTCTCACGGCCGAGTTCGGACATCATGGAGCAGATGTTGATGATCTTGCCGTGGCCCTTCTTGATCATGCCGGGAAGGACGGCCTTGGAGACGATGAAGGGGCCGTTGAGGTCGACGTCGATGACCTGGCGGAAGTCCTTGGCGGACATCTCGAGCATGGGGATGCGCTTGATGATGCCGGCGTTGTTGACGAGGATGTCGATGGTGCCGAGGTCGCGCTCGATGTCCTTGACGAGCTGGGCGACGGCGTCTTCGTCGGTGACGTCCGCGACGTAGCCGTGGGCCTCGATGCCGGCCTCCTTGTAGGAGGCGAGGCCGCGGTCGACGGCTTCCTGGCTGCGGTCGTTGAAGGCGATCTTGGCGCCGGCGGCCGCGAAGGCGGTGGCGATGGCGAAACCGATGCCGTAGGAGGCGCCGGTGACCAGCGCAACCTTGCCCTCAAGCGAGAACTTGTTCATATCGAAGGCCATGATGGACTTCCTTTCTTGTGTCGTCGATGACGATTCCATTCAATCTTCAATTATCCGCTTAGTCAATCCTGTTGCACACCGTTGTCCGAGGCGTGAAACCGGTTTCACAAGCTCCTAGCAATACGATACCAGCATTTGCGTAAAAGCGAGAACCGTGAGCGATTGTCCGTACGGCATGGGGGTGATCTCGATGGTGCGGTAGTAGTCGAGATCCGCGCCGATGCCCGTGCCGACCGAAACCTGCCCCACCTCGCCGGCCTCGTTGACTCGCGCGGCGAGGCCCTTGACGGCACGGTACGCCACATCGGCGTAGGAGGCATCGAGGTAGCGCTCGTGCACGGCCTTGAGGATGCCGTACGCAAAGCCCGCGGTGGCGGAGGACTCGAGGTACGAATCCGGGTCGTCGAGCAGGGTGTGCCACATGCCCGTGGCCGGATCCTGCAGCTTCGCGAGCGTCTCCACCTGTTCGCGCAGCGCCTCCGTCAGCCATCGGCGAACGGCGTCATGCTCGTCCAGGTCCAGCAGGGACAGGAACTCCGGGATGGCGATGGTGGCCCAGCAGTTGCCACGGCCCCAGTGGGCGGCGGAGAAGTTGTTGCGTTCGTCGAACGTCCAGCCGTGGAACCACAGGCCGTTGGCGGGGTCCATGAGGAACTTGACGTGGATGAGGAACTGGTACTTGGCCTCCTCGAGGTATTCGGGGCGGTCCAGCACCTTGCCGAGCTTGGCGAGCGCGAGCACGGTCATGACCAGCGTGTCCGCCCACAACTGGTTGTGGTTCTCTCCGGATGCCGTGACATGCTGGATGCCGGCGCCCTCGGTGCGGGTCTGGTCGCGGTAGATCCACTCGCCCCACTGCTTCAGGTACGGCAGGTAGCTGGGCTCCCGGGTCTGCTCATACAGGCAGGCGAGCGTGAGGATGGGCGCCACGGAGTTGACGTTCTTGGCGGGCGTGCCCTTGGCGAGCGCCTGATCGAACCAATCGGTGACGGTCTTGAGTGCCTTGGGATTGCCCGTGATCTGGTAGTTGCGCCAGATGCCGTACAGGCCCACGCCCTGCGGCCAGTTCCATTCCTTCCAGCTCTTGTCGTCCACGACGGTCCCGTCCGGATTGACCCACAGGCCCTTGCCATCGGTCACCTCGATGGTGACGAGATTGTCGATCATGCGGTCGATGAGCGTGCGGACCTCGTCGCGTCCGAGCGGCGGCGTGCTTGCAGCCATGGCATTCCTCCTTTGCGAAGCGTTGCGTGCGGCGTCATCGCCGCCATCGGGTCTCATTGTAGGGAGGAACATCCACTGCCACACGATCCAGAATACGCAGCTTTTGCCATATGATTATCCATTGTTGTAATCTAGTGGCGATGCAACGATGCGTAACGCAGGAGGATCACATGCCGTCAGCTACGCCGTCCCGCCCCGCGGTGGCCGTCAACTCCATGATCACCGACCGCTTCGAGGTCTTCCACGTCAACCAGGACGTGGCCGCGGACATGCCGCTGCACTACCACGACTTCTACGAGATCAACTGCGTACTCAAGGGCACCGGCGTATTCTACCTTGACGGCGACGAATACGAGACCACGCCCGGCACCGTCACGCTCGTCAACGCCAACGACCTGCACAACATCGTGCGCCAGTCATCCGACTACTACGAGCGCGCCTACGTGTACGTGACCGGCAAATACCTCAGGGAGCACTCCTCCCCCGCCACCGACCTGGCCGCCTGCTTCAGGCATTTCGGCAAGCCCGTCAGCCGAGTGATCCGCCTCGACCCGGACGAGCTGGCCGAACGGATCGCCGTGCTCGACAACAGCCCCGGCAAGGGTTACGGCGACGACCTCATGTACGAGCAGCGGTTCATCGAGCTCATGATCATGCTCAACAAGGCCGTCATGGCGGCGGACAGCGACATCACGCCGGAAAGCTCCACCGTACCCAAGCTCATCGGCGACGTGATGGGCTACATCGGCGACCACTTGGACGAGGATCTCTCGCTCGACGCGCTGGCCGCGCGCTTCTACATCAACAAGTACTACCTGAGCCGCGAATTCAAGAAGCACATGCGCGTGAACCTGCACGAGTACACGCTCACCAAGCGGCTCATCCGCTCCAAGGAACTGCTGCGCGAATACGGCAATGCCAAACGCGTGTACCACATGTGCGGGTTCAAGTCGTACACGCACTTCCTGCGGTGCTTCAAGCAGGAATTCCGCATGACGCCCAAGGATTTCCTCAAGGCCGTGGACGAACCGGACGTGGTGCGGTTCGCCCACGCGATGTAGCGGAGTGCAACATTCGGTAGTTTTACCGCAAAAGATGGCCTCTCTTGCGAAAACTACACAGCATAGCCCCTGAAATGCCAGACTGCGGGAGCACCCCGCACGGTATTTCCGATTTGTGCGGTGGAAATTCGGCGACCGGCCCGATAACCCTGTTGGAATATGGCCGAAATGACGCCATCGATACCGAGCATGGTGGGCAAAAACCACCGCACCAATCGGAAGTACGAGTTTTCAGTACACTACGTAGCCGTCGGGCGGCCCGTCGACAGCCCTGTCAACCGGCGGATCCGCCGCGTCAGCCGGCCGATCCGCCGCGTCAGCCGACGGAGACGAGCGTGTCGATGACGAGGAAGTCGCGCTCCAAAGTGCCCGGGTCGAAATGGTCGAAGTGGCTGAACGGGTCCACGTCAAGCCAGCGTTGGATTTCCTTCGACTCGCCCGGCTCACGGCGGATGTTGACCCGTTCGCGGTCGCGCGGGGTTTCGAAGTAGCTGAACGCCACATCGTCGAGCACCGAGATGAACTGGTAACGGTCACCCACGGCCAGCCCCTCGCGCGCGATGAGCTGATGGTGCACCACGTAGTCGATCACCGTGTCCGGCCAGAAGTGCGCGATGCGCCCGCAGCGGGCGTCCGGGGGCAGGGAGCGGCGGAACGAGTCCACGTCCTTCGGCTCGTCGAACCAGAATACGGGGTGCATGTACGCCCATGTCACGTCGCCGCCGAACTGCGGGCACGGGACGAGCAGCCCGTCGAACCAGCCCCGCACGGCCGGAAAGCCGGCGATCGGTGCCATGGCCTCACGTCTGGGATGCTCCGGCATGATATGCTCCACGTACAGGTACAGCTGACGGCCGTAGCGCGTCAGGCACACGGTGAGCACGCGGCCGGCGGCATGCAGCTGCTCGGCGTCCTTCCGGAGGGCGTCGACGGCACGGGAGACAACGGCGTCCGTGTCATTCCGGTCCTCCGCGATGTCGGGGTACAGGAAGGCCCGGTAGGAGGCGCGTTCGACGGTGGGCATGGGTTGTTCTTCCTTCTTGACGATTGCGGACGGGCCGGTCAGAACCGGTAGAGGCGTTTCGCGTTGTTCACGAACAGGGCGTCCTGCTCCTCGGCGCTCAGGTCCTCCACGCAGCGCACGTAGGCATGCACGAGGTCGATGAGCGAGCAGTGCAGCTTGTCCACCGGGAAGTTGGAGGCGAACATGGTGCGGTCCGTGCCGAACGCGTCGAGCACAGTGAACACGGTGGGTTTGAAGCTTTCGATGGTCCAGTAGTGGTCCATGGACGGCAGGCCGGAGATCTTGATGGCCACATTGTCCCGCTTGCCGAGTTCGGCCAGACCATTTTTCCACAGCCGCCAGCCGGCGAGATTGCGGTCGGCGAGCATGCCTGCGTGGTTGATGATGAACAGCGTATCCGGGTGGGCGTCGATCACCTCGATCGCGCGGGCGAACTGCGTGGGGTAGAGCTGCATGTCGAAACTCATGCCGTATTTGGGCAGGAGCGCGAGGCCGGCCAGCCATGCGGGATCGTCCATGTACGACCGGTCCACGTAATGGTACAGGGGCTGGGAGTGGATGTTGAGGTTCTGGCGGAATCCGCGCACGTTGGCGTAGTCGGCCTCTCGCTCCAGCGTCGCTTCGATGTCCGGGGAGGACAGGTCGCCGCCGGCCACGATCATGATGGGCAGGCCGCTTTCCTCGCTCAGACGCTGTTCGAAGGCGACTTCGGCAACTGGGTCGTCCGCGTTGGCCTGCACGTGCACGGCGCCGACGATGCTGGCGTTGGAACCTTCGAGCTCGGCGGTGAGGTCGCCGGCCAGATAGTCGCCGGCGGTGAACAGCGGGTCCCACGGGCCCTCGAACGTGGCCGGCTTGGATGGGTTGAACCACGAGTACAGGCTCGTTTCCATGAGGTGGACGTGCGTGTCGATGAAGGGTCGCGGCGCGGCGGCGCGTTCGCTGTCCTGCGGAATGATGGTGTACAGCCGGCCCTTGACCGGCTCCTGGTAATCCTCACCGAGGGTCATGGTTGTTGCTCCTTTGCAATGTCGATCGTTTCGCCGGACGAAGGCGTACATGCTGCGCCGCCGCACGGCCTTCGCGCCCTTGGCGGCCGCTCACTTCGCCTACGGGCAGTCCACGGGACCGCCTGCTTCACGGCTCAGCGTCGAGCCCGCCGTAAGGCGGAAGGCGCTCCGCCAACGGCTCCTGTGGCCATCGCGATGCGTGCGGCTTCTAGGCGCGGAAGGCGAAGGCGTACGAAGGTACGTCGAGCCTTCCGCAACGACGAAGACGCTCCATCGCGATGGTCACAGGACGGAACGCGTGTCGTTTTCGTAGTTATTCCGTCCCTGCCCCGTGGCCGCGGTGGTGCCGCCGTCGACGGGGACGACGAGGCCGGTGAGGTACTTGGCGCCGTCGGAGGCGAGGAAGAGGGCGAGGTCGGCGCAGTCTTCGGGCTTGCCGGTGCGCCCGAGGGCGACGCGGTCGATGTAGGGCTTGAGACGGTCGGGATCGGTCCAGACTTCCTTGTTGATGTCGGTTTCGATGAAGGCGGGGGCGAAGGCGTTGACGCGGACACCGTACTGGCCGTAGTCGAGGGCGACGCAGCGGACGAAGCCATTCATGGCGTGCTTGGTGGAGTTGTAGGCGGTCTGGCCCCAGTCACCGTAGAGGCCGGAGACGGAGGTGTCGACGACGATGTTGCCCTTGGATGCCTTGAGGTAGGGAAGGGCTTCCTTGGTGAGGTAGAAGAGGCCGTCGAGGTTGACGGAGAAGAGCTTGTGCCAGACCTCGTCGGAGACCTTTTCGATTTCGCCGCCTTCGAAGATGCCGGCGTTGGAGACGACGACGTCGATGTGGCCGAAGCGGTCGGCGACGGACTTGACGAGCTCGGCGACCTGCTCGTGGCTGGAGACGTCGGTCTGGTGGACGTGGCCGTTGGGGTAGCCCTTGACGGTTTCCTCGAGGGGTTCGCGGCGCATGCCGACGGCCACGACGATGGCGCCGTTGTCCAGGAAGCCCTGGGTGATGGCGCGGCCGATGCCGGTGCCGCCGCCGGTGACGATGACGACTTTGCCTTCGAAGTTGTACTTGTTCGCGGTCATCTTGATGTGTCCTGCCTCTCGACTGCTTTGTCCATTGGTCGGCACGGGCCGTTCCGCGCATCGCTGCGGACGTGCACGCACCCTGCGACCTAAGTATATGCGGATTTGAAACCAAATCCCATCATGTGGGACCGCTGCGCAGGGCAACGCGGGGCCACATGGACCACGCGCCCCGGCACCGCACCGGCAAGGCCCGGAACGCAAGGGATCCCGGGCCCACGCAAACCGTGAGCCCGGGATCCCTTTACGATCGGTCGAACGATGGCAATCAGCCGAGGATGGCCAGCACGTCGCGAGCGGAGACGATCAGGTAGTCCTCGCCCTGGTAGTGGACCTCGGTGCCGCCGTACTTGGAGTACAGGACCTTGTCGCCGACCTTGACATCCATCGGGATGCGCTCACCCTTATCGTCACGACGACCGGGGCCGACGGCCAGCACTTCACCCTGCTGCGGCTTCTCCTTGGCGTTGTCCGGAATGTACAGGCCGGAAGCGGTCTGCGTCTCGGCAGCGGCCTGCTTGATGATGATCTTGTCTTCCAACGGCGTAAGTGCGATGGACACTGTATGCCTCCTCATGCAACAGAAAACCAATAGTTCCCGCGCCAAGGCCCTAGGTAAGAGGCTGACGATCACTTGACCGGAACCCTCACGCGCTACCCCATACTGTAGCGCGAATTTAGCACTCTGCCAACTCGAGTGCTAACGCTGTGGGAGAAATGGGAGGAACCGTCGGTTTCAGCGGCCGCGACGCGCGATGACGGCGTCCACGTCCACGCCCAAGGAATCGGAGGATTCGGCCGGCGCCTCCACCTCGCCCCTGACCTCGGCGTCGTGGAATTCCGGATTGGTGGACGGCACGGCCTTGGCGACCTGACGAGTGGACTTGATCTCCATGCTTTCCGGTTCGGCGGAGGCGACCGGCGTTCCGGCGCGCGAAGCTCCCAGTGAGAAGGAGATGAGGTCCTGCGAGGAGGCCATCTCGAAGGCATCGAGCGCATGGGACGGGTTGACGCGCTCCAGCTCGTTGGTGGCGTCGCTCGGCTCGTCGACGGCACGGGCGGCAACGGCCTCGGACTCGGCGGCGGACGTGGAGTCGGCGGCATCCGCGGCAGCGGACTCGGACTCGGACTCGGACTCTGCGGCGGTCTCGGTCTCTACGGCGGCATCCGCGACCGGCTCACCGACGCGACCGGATGCCATGTCGGCGGAAGAAGCCTCGACAGGATCCTGAGCCACGGCGTCGGAACGCCCTGACGCGGCGGCTGCAGCCCGAGCGGCCTTCGCGGCCAGCTGTTCGGCACGGCCGCGATCCACGGCCTCGCGAATCTGCTCCGCCGTGAGCGTATCCGTGGCGGGATCGGACGATTCGACGGGACGGGCGGCCCGACCGACGGTCTGCGGCAGCACCTGCGCGGTACCGGCACCTTCCCTGAGCACGGCGGCCACCTCGGCCTCCCACGCCCGGGCCTGCCGCGAGGCGCGAACGCCCAGCGCGAGCACGATCGCATCGAGCGCGACGGGAATAAGGGCGAGCAACGGGCTGAACTTCAGCGTGAACGCCAACACCAGCAGAACGAGCGCCGTGACGGCCAACCCGGCCACCAGCATGCGGCGGCGCCGGATGGCGGCACGACGCAGCAACCGCACGCGGGCAATACGCTGCGGAGTGTACCGGGACGCCTTGCGCTGTTGTTCTGCCTGCATCGTCAAACCTTTCATGATGGGGGGCGTCGTATCGTTGAACCGCGTGCCGCTGGACGCATCGACGAGATGCATCGAGGCCGAAAAACGGTCCGCACGGTGCTCGGAGGCATCCTTCATGCCTTTGCGGGCCTTGCGAGGCGCCCACACGAACACCAGCAATACGGCTATCGCGACCAGCACAATGCTGCTCAACGACTCGTAACCCATAGGCTTAACCATAGACGGCTTTGCGGATGTTGTGGTGACGATTTCGTGAGCGTGTCGCCGCACGCCTGTGCACGCCGTCCCGCCTGCGGACGGGTCCCGTGCCGATGAGCGGGAAACGGAGGCGATCCGAGACACGAAACAGTTCCATTCTGTCCCGAATCGCATCCATTTTCGGATTCGGTGGCGATCCGGGACGCGGAAGGAGCCGGCTGAGTCCCAAATCGCCACCGTTTTCCCGCAGATGGCGGCGATTCAAGACACGGGAACGGGGCGGGCGGCGCGGACCGTCAGGCACGCAGCCGGTCGGTGACGCTGCCGGGACAGTCGTCGGCGAGGAGACTGTAGCTTTCATGGTCCCGCCACGCGCCGTTCACATACATATAGGAACGCCTCAGACCTTCGTCCGTGAGCCCGAGCTTGGCGACCACGCGCTTGGAGCGGTGGTTCTCCGGCAGAATGGCGATCTCGATGCGGTGCAGCCGGGGACCGTCCGGGTCCCGGAACGCCCAGTCGGCAAGCATGGCCACCGCGAGCGGAGCAAAGCCGCGGCCCGCGTACCGGTGCGACACCCAGTAGCCCACCATGCCGGTGCGCATGGCCCCGTAGCTGATGGCGCCGAGCGACACCTGCCCCACGATCTGCATCTGGTATTCGATGAGGAACACCACGCCCGTGCCGGCGGCCTCGTCGTCGCGCATGCGCCGCACCCATTCGTTGAACGACAGAGGCCTGCCGCCCAGCGGGTTGCCGGACTCCCACGGCATGAGCCAATCGCGGTTGCTCCAACGCACGTCGTTCCAATCCTCCTGATCGTCCTCACGTACCGGGCGCAGGCTGATCCGCGCAAAGCCGGCGGGCGCCTCTATGCGCTCGGGCACGTTCAGGGCATTGGCATGCGTCCCCTCGCGCACGGTGAACATATCGCGGATCGACTGGAATACTGACACGCCCCCATTGTGCCACGCGGGCCAACAGGATGCGGGCATCCGCACGGTCAGGCGGACTTTTCGGCAGGACCGGGCGAGACTGCGGGACTGGACGAGGACGGACCAGCAACCCCAGCCGCACCGGAAGGAACGGCCGAACCGGAAAGAGCGGTCAGTCCCGGTCCCGCAGGTCCGACGCTGGCGGCGGGAATGAAACGCGAATGCAGCACGTCGGGCGCGGTTCCGGGACCGGCCACGTGCAGGATGCGGTCCATGAGGCTGCCGGCGGCCAGAGCGCCCACCATGTCCCGATCCACGCCGATCGTGGCGAGCCGCGGCGTGGCCATGCGGCCGGCCAGAAGGTCGTCGAAGCCGATGACCGAAACGTCGCCCGGCACGGACAGTCCGCGCGCCTCGAGCAGCTGCATGAACGCCACGGCAATGCCGTCGTTGTACGCCACGATGGCCCCGGTGGGGCGCTGCAGGAACGTCTCGAGCACCGAATCGTCCATGCCGGCCTCCGTGTACGGGCATTCAATGCGCCGCAGCCGCATGCCCTCCCGCTGGCAGACGGTGAGCAGGCCCTGCCAGCGCAGGCCGTTCTGCCACGAGGCGACGGGCCCGTCCACGTAGGTGATGGCCGTATGACCGAGCCGCTTGAGTTCCATGACGGCCTTCTCCACGCTGGACCGGTCGTCCACGATCACGGACTGCACGCCGCGCACCAGCCGGTTGACCACCACGACCGGCTTGGTCTGGGCGGCCTTGCGGATCACCGTGCCCGACACGCGCGAGGCGATGAGCACCAAGCCGTCCGCACGCCTGAGGCACCGGGCGATGAGCTCGCGCTCCAGCTGGCCCTCCCGGCCGACAACGCTGACCGCCAGCGCGTAGCCACGCCCGTCGCACACCTTCTGCATGCCGTGCAGGTAGTCGGCGAAGATCGGGTAGCGCAGGTCCGGCACCAGCACGGCCATCTCCCCCACCAGACCGACGTCCAGAGGATCGACCGTCACGCCGCGAGAACGGTAGCCGAGCTCATCCGCGATGCGGCGGATGCGTTCCGCGGTCTCCAGAGTCACGCGCCCCGGCTGGCTCAGGGCACGGGACACGGTGGCCGGGGACACGCCGGCTGCATTCGCCACGTCGCGAATCGTCACTTTCGTCATGCCCCTTACTGTAGCCGGACGATCGGGACGGCGGGACACGTGACGGTGACGTGCAGGCGAATCACGGACGAATTCCGCGCAGACGGGGCACGGAACGCCGGACAGGCGGCGGACGGGCGGCAGACGGCTGCTGGCGGTGACACACCATGCGCGGCGGAGCACGGGGACACCGGGCCACGCGAGACGGACCGGGACGCGATCGCCGTCCGCCCCGCATGGAAAACGTCTGAAACAAACCACGGCCCGTCCCTGTCCCACGTACCGTGGAAGGCACAGGCGCGCGGACAGCGAAGTTCCCGCACCCAGCTTGCGATCGGCACGGATCGAGACAGAACCAGAAAGGACGATTCCATGCGCACCATCACCCCATTGACCGACGGCTGGCTGTTCACCAAGGCCGCCCAGAACGGCGTACCCGCCTACGCCCCCGGCGCCGACTGGACCGCCGTGACCGTTCCCCACACCTGGAACAAGTTCGACGGACAGGACGGCGGCTCCGACTACTATCGCGGCGCATGCTGGTACGTGCGCAAGTTCGACGCGGGCGAGCAGCCGGCCGGCACGCTCACCTACATACAGTTCCACGGCGCCGCCAACGTGGCCGAGGCGTACGTGAACGGCGTGAAGGTGGCCGAGCACAAGGGCGGCTACTCCACGTTCCGCGCGGACATCACGTCCACGCTCATCCCCGGCGAGAACGTGCTCGCCGTGAAGGTGAGCAACGAGGAGCGTTCCGACGTGTACCCGCAGATGGCCGACTTCACGTTCTACGGCGGCCTGTACCGCCCGGTGGAGCTCGTGACCGTGCCGGCCACGCACTTCGACCTCGACTATTTCGCCGGCCCGGGCGTGACCGTCTCCTCCAAGCCGCACCTCGGCCCCGACGGCGACGGGCACGCCACGATCGACGCGCGCGCCTGGGTGACCGGCGCCGAGGAGGGCGACTTCGTGAACTTCCAGGTGAGCGACGAGGACGGCATCGAGGTGGCGGGCGCCTCGGCCCCGGCGGACGGCGGCAAGGTGCGCGTGACGATCGACCTGCCGGACGCGCACCTGTGGCAGGGTGTGGACGACCCGTACCTGTACACGGTCACGGCCACGCTCATGCGCCACAACGAGGTGCTCGACGAGGTAGAGGTGCACCATGGCGTGCGCGAATTCCGCATGGACCCGCAGGAGGGCTTCTTCCTCAACGGCATCCTCACCCCGCTGCGCGGCGTCTCCCGGCATCAGGACCGTCTCGGCAAGGGCAATGCGCTGAGCCTCGAGGACCACATCGAGGACGCGACGCTGATCCGCGATCTGGGCGCAAACACCGTGCGTCTGGCCCACTACCAGCAGGCGCAGGAATTCTACGATCTGTGCGACATGCTGGGCCTTGTGGTGTGGGCGGAGATCCCGTTCATCTCCCGCATGAACGAGGATCCGGCCGCGCACGAGGACTGCCGCCAGCAGATGACCGAGCTCATCGTGCAGAGCTTCAACCACGCCTCGATCGTGACATGGGGCATCTCCAACGAGATCATGATCGGCGGCGACAGCGAGCAGCTGGTGGCCAACCTCAGGGACCTCAACGAGCTCGTCCACAGGCTCGACCCGACCCGCGTGACCACCATGGCGCAGGTGTCCAACACGCCCAAGGACTCCGTGCACAACCAGATCACCGACATCCTCAGCTACAACCACTACTTCGGCTGGTACGGCGGCGTTCTGGAGGACAACGAGGCATGGCTCGACGAGTTCCACGCCATGCACCCGGACCGCGCGACCGGCATCTCCGAGTACGGGTGCGAGGGCATCATCAGCTACCACAGCGACGATCCGAAGTGCGGCGACTACACGGAGGAATACCAGGCGCTCTACCACGAGCACATGGCGAGGATCATCGAGGAGCGCCCGTGGCTGTGGGCCACCCACGTGTGGAACATGTTCGACTTCGGCTGCGACGCGCGCGACGAGGGCGGCGTCAAGGGCCGCAACAACAAGGGACTGGTCACCATCGACCGGCGCATCCGCAAGGACTCGTTCTACGTCTATCAGGCCTACTGGTCCGCCGAGCCGATGATCCACATCGCCTCCAAGCGCTTCGCCAGGCGCGCCACGGACACCATCGCCGTCAAGGTGTACTCCAACGCCGACTCGGTGGAGCTGCTCGTGGACGGCGAGCCGTTCGGGTCCCTCACCGCGCACCGCGTCTTCGAGTTCCGCGACGTGCCGCTGCACGAGGGCGCGACGACGGTCGAAGCGCGCGCGGTGGGCGCGGACGGCACGCAGCTCGTCGATTCGGCCGTCTTCGAGAAGGTGGCCGAGCCGTACGCCCCGTACACGTTCGTGGACCCGGACGGCGGCGCGGGCGTGGCCAACTGGTTCGACGACGCGAACATGGACGTCGTGGACGAGGACGCGCCGGTCGACCCGTCGAAGTTCTCCGTGAACGACGTAATCAACGACCTGCTCGCCAACCGTGAGGCCTCGCGGGTGCTGGCGAACGTGGCGTCCGGCATGACGGGCATGCGACTCAAGGCCAGCATGTTCGCCATGATGGGCACGTCCACCGTGGCGGAGCTGTTCGACAAGATGAGCGGCATGTCCGGCAAGCCGATCGCCCCGGAGGAGATCAAGAGGCGCATGGCGTACGCCAACGCCGAGCTGCAGAAGATCGCGAAGTAACCGAACCGCATTCTCACAAATTTGCGATGTTGCGCATCTGACAGGCCCGCCGAGACCTCTCAGATGCGCAACATCGCAAATTTGTTGAAATGAGTGCGGGGTCAGGCGGCGCGACGGCGGGCCATGAGCCAGCCGAGGAACGCGAGCGGCACCGCGCAGCCCGTGAACAGGGCCGGCAGCATGAGTCCCATGGCCGGCCCTCCCGCATCCAGTACCACGCCGGCCACCGAGGAGCCGAGCGAGGCGCCCACCGAACCGCCGGTGGTCACCCACGCCAGACCTTCCGTGAGCGAGCGGGCCGGCACGGATTCCTTGACGATGAGGTTGCCGGTGGCGAACATGGGCGAGACCACCAGTCCGGCGAGGACCTCCAGAGCGCCCAGTAGGACCAGATGGTTCATGGCGAGGCGGAAGAGCACGAATCCGCCCGTGAGGATGGCCAGGAACAGCACCATGAGCTTCCAGTGCGAGCCGGGGAATCTGACCGAGCCGAACACGATGGCGCCCACGCAGGAGCCGACCGCGAACATGGCGAGCTGCAGGCCCACGAACTGCTCCACGCCCATGGCCTTCATGCTGGCGGTGACGGAGACGTCGAACGCGGTGAAGCTCATGTTGAACACCACGAACACCACCACCACGATCCACACGCCCGGGTAGAGCAGCGCGCTTCTGACGCGCGTGCCGGCGGCGCGGCGGTTGCGGGTCAGCAGCGCGTTGATGCGCGGACCGCGGACGCCGGTCGTGCGCCCTCCGCCCGAGCCGTTGCCCAAGCCGTTCTGCGCGCCGGAACCGGAAGGCGCGGCGGCCACCTCGACCGGGGTCATGACCGGCGGCTGCGTGCCCGTCAGCGAGAAGAACACCGTGCCGCCCGTGGCCGCGGCGATGGCGGGCACGAACAGCTGCGCGACCGGGTGGACCGACGTAGCAAGGAACGCGGCGAGGATGGGCCCGACGATAAACACGATCTCGTCGATCGCGGATTCCAGCGCGTAGGCGGTGTTGAGCAGAGAATCCTCGTCCTTGTTGCCGCGCAGCGCATAGGCCCAGCGGGTGCGCACCAGCGCGCCGAACGCAAATTGGGACAGGCCCGCGGCTATGGCCAGCGCGAACAGTGCGGGAATGGGGATGCGCATGGCCGCCCCGCACGCGAAGCCGAGCATCACCACGGTCTGGACGCCGAGTGCTACCGTGCCCACGCGCCGCTGGCCGAACCGGTCGAACAGGCGGGCGTAGACCGGTGTGACGATGGCGGCGCAGAAGATGTAGGACGCGCTCATCGTGCCGGCCACGGTCCAGTTGTCGTACAGGTGGTTGAGCGCGAGCACGATGCCCAGACCCATCATGGAGATGGGCAGGCGCGCCACGGCGGCGGAGACGCAGAACGCCTTCGCGCCGGGCAGGCGGAACAGGCGCGCGTACGGGGAGACGTGCGCGGAGGTCGCGGCGCCGCTCATCGGGCGGCCTCCGCGGGGACGCGGCCCGCATAGATGAAGATGTCGTCCATCGGTTCCTCGCCGAGGCGGTTGTCTTCCGGATGGTCCTTGGCGTAGCGCTCGGCCAGGCAGTCAAGCCCCTTGTGGCGGTAGAAGCCCACGTCGCAGCTTGAATCGGTGTGCAGGTAGTAGCGGGATACGCCCTGCTCGGCGAAGTGCGCCATGAGCCGGCGCCACAGGGTGCCTCCAACGCCGCAGCCGCGCGCATCCTGGGAGACGAGGAACAGTTCGAGCTCCGCCTGCGTGGATTCGTTGATGCCGATCGCCTGCTCCATGTCGGTTTCGATGCGGTGCCAGTTGAGCGTATCCGCCAGCCCGCGCGCGCCTGCGGCCGTGGCGTTGAGCTCGGCGTTGACGCGCGCCAGCTCGGCGGGGGCTTCGGGGAAGAGGACCGGCGCGCCGATCGTTCTGGACAGGGTGACGCCCAGGAAGCGGCCGTCCTCGGTTTCGGCCACGTCCCCGCAGGTGGCGGGTTCCAGATAATGCAGCACGAAATGCCGCGACAGCAACTTCGATTCCGGTTTGCCGCCGGTCACCCCCCAACTGCCCCAGGTGTCGTCGAAGGCGTCGACGATCCTGTCGATGTCGTTCCAGACGACGGGACGGTACCGTACCTGCGAGATGCCAGCCGACGATGCGGCGACTGCGGCGCACATGATGTTCGCTCCTTTGACTAATCGTGCGGCCCTGTGGGAGGACCACACGATGGTAGCAGACGGGCGTAGACCATGGCACCTGCGGGCTCCGACGTCACCGGATCCGTGTCAGTCCGTGTCGGAGTCTTCCGGCACGGACACGCGCAAACGGTCGAGGATTTCCCCGAGCGACTTGGGCTCTGCGGCAATGAGCCGGCGGGCGGGGTCGGCCTCGCTCACGTAGTACAGCGCGGCATCGATCGCTTCGACCGGCAGACCCTCCATGCGGGCGAGCAGCAGCCGGTATAGGTCGAGCTGGGCGAGCTTGCGGGCGGTGTCCTCGGCGGTGCGCGGGCGGCGGCCGGTCTTCCAGTCGATCACCGTGTAGCGCGCGGGGGCCGGGGCGCCGTCGCCGTGGCGGTCACCGTGTAACGCGACCTCGTTCAGCCCGCCGGCGAACACGGCGTCCAGCTTGCCGTTGATGATCGCGCCGTCGAGTTCGGGCACACTCACCACGATCTGCCGTTCTGCCCACACCGGCATGCGCCGCGCCCACGGCGAATCCATCAGCCGCCGCTGCCACACGCCGAGCTGCGCATCCTGCGGTGCCGGCGCGGGAACGTCCGGACGGTCCGGGTTCAGCCGGGCGTTCAGGAACCGTTCCGCCCACGCGTGGAACACCGTGCCGGCCGCCGCATTGGGCGAGGCGACGCGCGGAATGGGTCGGACGATGCCGCGCCAGTAGTCCCGCGCCTCGCGTTCGCTCAGATGCCCGCCCAGCGCCTGCATGGCGGTGACGCTGCGGCGGCCGGACGCCGTGATACGGGTCGCCTTGGCCTTCACCGCCGCGTCGAGTTCGGCGGCGGGGGCGCCGGCCGCCAGAAGGTCGCCCATGAGGTCTCGGTCGTCGCACAGGGTGCGGGCGAGTTCGAACAGCGAGTCGTCTGCGCCGCCCTGAGCGTCCGCGCCGGCCTCGTCTGTCCCGCCATCGCTTTCGGACGGGCGGAACGACGATTCCTGCGCCATGGTCGCGCGCACGAGGTCGGCGCCGGAACGCAGGATGCCGCCCATCCGTTCGCTGAGCGAACCGGGCCATGGCAATGCCGCCACGCCCGACGGTCCGCCCACGGGTTCCCGCCAGGCGGCGCCCACCACGCACTCCTCGTAGGCGCGCGCGGCATCGCCGACGAAGAAGCCCGCCGGCAGGTCGGGGCGTTCGACGCCGGCCGCGTCACCGTCCGCTCCGGCATCCGCATCGGCACCGGCTTCCGCATCGCCACCCAGCGACGCCCCCGCATTCACCCGGTCGCTGCGTCCGGCCAGCGCGTCGCGGGTTTCCAGCCAGAAGTTGGAGGCCTTGGCGTCCGCGTCAAGCGGTTTGGACGGACCGCCCGCATCGGGATCGCGGCTCAGGGACCCGGAGGCGGAGAACGTGAGCAGCGCATCCGTGCGCGCACGTGTCAGGGCCACGTAGGCGAGCCGGCGTTCGTCCGCATGCAACCGGCGCCCATACTCCTCGCTTTGCGTGAGGTACCACGCATCCCGGTCGGCAGCATCCTCCCCGTCACCGCCCAGGCCGGCCACAGCACGCATGGAGCCGAACGCCTCGTCATCAACGGTCTCCGCGTCGTCCAGAGCGTCCAGCGCGGCGAGCGGATCGGCATCGGGCCCCGAGGCGGCATCATGGGGGAATCGGGGCAGAATGCCGGCGTCCACGCGCATGGGCACGGGTACGGCGGCCGGGTTCATGAGCCAGGTGCGCGCGGATTCGCGATATTCGGGCGGTTCGTACCCGCTGTCGGCCGGATCGTCGCCGGATCCCGCGTGCCCGGGGTGGTCGGGGTCCGGGTCGATGCGCAGGTGATCGCCCTGACTGCTGGGGAACGAGCCGCGCCCCATGCCCACCACGGCCACGGCATCCCATTCGAGGCCTTTGGACTGGTGGATGGTCATGAGCACCACGTCCGCAGGCTCGTCCGGCATGCCCTGCGATTCCTCGGGCACGGCACGCAGCGAATCCACCCACGCCATGAAGCCGGGCAGCGAGGGCACGCCGTCGCCTACGATCTCCTGCGCGTAGGTGTCCACGAGGGCGATGACCTGCTCGAATGGGGCGTGGGCCTGAGCGGGCAGGACCGTGGATCCGGGGCGCATGACGGCCTGCGCGAGCACGGTGTCCACATCCAGACCCAGCGCCTCGGCCGCGGTGCGCACCACGTCCGTCAGCGGCCTGCCAACGGCCCGGCGCACCCGGCGCAACGCCTCCGAGGCGCGCAGCACGGCGTCGGAGCCGGACGCCGACACGCTTGCGCTACGGGCAAGGAGATCCGCCAGATCGTCGCGCAGCAGCAGGTCGGGCAGAAACACCGCGTTCGCCACCTCGTTCCTGCGCTCCCGTACCGTGGAGGCCCACGTGCGCCGGGGCGCGTCCGGATCGGCCAGCCCGGCCTGGACCAGCGCACGGTACCGGTATTCCACGTTGAGCTGCTCGGCCAGATCGGCGAGCGCGGTCAGGTCTCCCGCGGACAGGGCGTAGCGCGGCGTGGCGAGCAGGCGCATGAGCGAGGCCGCATCGGTGTGGTCCCCGGCCACGTGCAGCATCGCCAGCAGATCGCGCACGTCGGGGCGTTCCAGCAGCGCCGAATGGCCGACGGTGAGCACGCGCAGACCGGCTGCCTCCAAGGCGTCACGGAAGGCGGGCATGCCGGTTTTGGAACGGAACAGCACGGCCACGCGGGGCGCGGGGCTTGCCGTGGCGCCCTTGGCGGCAGCCTCGCGTTCGGCGGCGGCGCGCCAGGTGGATGCCGCGGCCTTGACGAACCGCGTGACGCCGTCAATCTCCTGGCCGAGCGTCTGGTAGCCGAGCAGGCCGAGCGTGCCGTTCGGCTTGCCTTCCAAGGCGGACAGTGGCGGCACGTCCACTTCGCGCATGAGCGAGCTGCCGGGGCGGCGGGGCACGCGGCGCAGGGGCAGGGTGAGGGCGTTGGCGGCGTCGAGCACAATGCGCGCATTGCGCCGCGTGACGCTCAGCGCATACGGCTGCGAGGGGGCCGATGCGGCAGCGTCCATGCCGAAGTCGCGCTGGAACATGCGGAACGCGCCGGGGCTGGCGCCGCGCCACGCGTAGATCGACTGGAACGGGTCGCCCACGGCGCTCACCGCGGACCGCTCCCCCATGGCCGTGCCGCGGTGGAAGAGCGCGGCGAGCAGCATGGCCTGCGTGGTGGAGGTGTCCTGGTATTCGTCGAGCAGCACGTGCGTGTAGCGGCGGCGGCATTCCTCGCCTATGGACGGGAAACGCGTGACGAGCTGGAACGCGGCGATGGTGAAGTCGCTGAATTCGGCCATGTTGCGCCGGCGTTTGGCCTCGCGGTAGGCTTCGGCGAGGCTCAGGAGCACTTCGCGCCTGCGCACGGTGCACCGCAGCTGGTCGGCGGTGTACACGCAGGTGAGGTGCAACGCGGCGAGGCAGTCCTCCCGCCATTGGGCGAGCCTGCGGTCGAGGTCCTTCTTGCCTCGGGGGCGGGTGGGGAGCTTGGGCCGTTCCTCGGGCACGGGTTCGCCGCCGATCGCCCGGTCGAGCCGGTCCAGGAACGCCCGGTCCCAGTCGCGCACGCGTCCGATGGCCTGTTCCACGGTGGTGCATCCGTTGCCGATCATCGCCCCGCCGATCGCATCGCTCAGGGCGAGCACGTCGCCCACGAGCGAGGGGAACGCGCCCATGTCCAGTCCTTCGGCGCGGGCGGCGCGCACCAGATCGAACCGTTCGCCTATCACTTCGCTGGCGAGCTGGAACGCGCCGGCCTCGCTCAGCAGCTGCGTGTTGCGGTCGAAGCCCACGAGCAGCCCGTATTGGCGCACGATCGATTGGAAGAACGCGTCGTACGTGCTCACCTCCGGCTTGAGCACCGACCCGGACACGGCGGCCGAGACGCGGGATAGCAGTTCGGAGGCGGCCTTGCGCGTGAACGTGAGGCCGAGAATGCGTTCGGGGGCCACCCCGCGTTCGATGAGCCGGATGATGCGCTGCGTCATGGTGAATGTCTTGCCGGAGCCGGCGCCGGCCACCACGAGCACGTCCGCGTCGGTGGGGGCGTCGAGCACGGCGGCCTGTTCGGGCGAGGGAACGAACGCCGTTGCCTTGGTTGCGGTGGTGCTGCTCATGCCTGCCTCGTTTCGAATACGGTGTCGATCTGCCCCGAGCATGCCGGGCATACGCCCAGGCATCGGCAATGCTTCACATGGTCCGGCTGCGGGTGTGCCGTGATGCGCGCGGAAACGCTGGCGGCCGCGGCGCAGAACACGCGGGCGATCATGGTCAGCGCCCAGACGGCCTGGGTGCCGCGCAGACCGACGAACCGCTCCCAATCGTCCGGGGCAACGCCCTGCGGGGGTGCGCCTGCCAGCACGTCGGACGCATCGAACAGCCGCTGCGGGCTCTTGAACCAGTAGCGCGGCGCGAACGGTTCGGCATTGAGCGAGCCGCGCGCGAACAGCGGCGGCTGGTAGGCGCTTTCCGCCCCGTAGCTGGCGGCCGGGTAGGGGCCGTCCGCCACATGGAACAGCTCGGACTGCGCGATGACGGGCGCGCGGCGCAGTGCGTCAAGGCCGCGGGGACCGCCTTCCGGGAAGGTGACGCCGAGCTGGTAGCACACGAGTTGCAGGTCGCTGAAGAGCTGCGGCGTGCCGGGCTTGCCGCCGGTCTTGTAGTCGATGAGGCGCAGCCGTTCGGTGCCGTCGGGCAGGATGCGGGTTTCGGCGCGGTCGATGCGTCCGGACAGGCGGACGGTGAGGTCGGCGGCGGATGGATCCGCGCCCGCTCCTCCGATCGCCTCGGGCCAGCCGTCGACCAGCGATCCCATGATCGCCGTGAGCGTGGGCCGGTCGATGGGAGTCATGCCGTCGATGGCATTGTAGGCGGCGAGGATGTCGTCGAAGCCGAACCGTGCGGCGAATTCGAGCTCGCAGTCGGCGTGGGAGAGACGGCCCACGGCGATGTTGCCCGCGTTTTTGGGCGGATAGTCGGTGCCGTTGGAATCGGCGAAGTATGCGGCGATGTTGGCGATCATGCCCGTCGCTTCGGCGTCTCGGCGGGAGGCGACGTACCGTTCGCGCACGTCGTCGATCGCATCCGTGTCCGGCCGCAGCCCCGCGTAGATCTCCTCCATGCGCGCGGCGATGGCCTCCGCGGCGAGCCCGCGGTCCGGCAAGTCCAGACCCTCCCGGCTGGCCTGTTCGGCCACGGCGTGCATGACCGTACCGAAGCCCGCCGCCGCTCCCCCGCGCCGGGGTCCGGCGAACCGGTTCTCCAGCAGCCAGCACACGGGGCACGCCCACAGGCCGTCCACCGCGGAGGGGGACAGGGATATGAGACGCGGGGGAGTTGCGCGAGCCGCCCCGACAGTCCCGTCCGGTTCGGATGCCGCCTTTGCGCAAGTCCCTGCCGTTTCCGGCATCTCGGATGCGTCAGGCGCATGCTCCTGCCGCGATTGATCGCCACGCGGCACGAACGCCCAGCGGTCGGGGTCCGCGGCCATCACTCCGTGCGAGGCCAGCCATGCCAGCGCCCGGGCCGCATCCCGTGCGCGCCCGCCGTCCAGCGTCCCGTCCATGGCCGCCCGGGCGAGCGTCATGCGTGCCACGGCCACCAGCCCGCGCGGATCATTCTCCAGACCGGCGTAGGCGCTGCCGCCGCCGACCGGCGTATAGTACGGGTCGTCGCCACGCGGGTAGCGTTCCGGCATGAGTTCGTACAGGAAGTCCGAAGGGGCGAGCTCGTCGTTGCGCACCGCACTCACATAGACCGCGCTGCGCGCACGGGTGAGCGCCACGAGCAGGCTGCGCGTCTCCGCATACAGCACTGCGGCGAGCCGGGGACTGCGTACGCCGGCGCCGGGGATCGTGCCCGCGTCCACGAGTCGGCCGCGCAGCATGATGTCCGCCAGATCCTCCCCGCCGAACATGGTGTTGCGCGAGGCGAGGTTCGGCCACACGTCCTGCTGCACGGCGGGAATCCACACCAGATCCCAGTGGCGTCCGGCCGCGCCCGCCGGCGTGGTGAGCGTGACCGCCTGCTCGACCGGTGCCACGCGCGCCAGGGAATCGGCCTCCACCTGCATGGCGCGCACCTGTGCCATGAACCCGGCAACATCGCGCTCGGCCGTGGCGTCCGCGGCGAACTGGAACAGACGCATGGCCACGTCGAGCCGATCATTGGCCGCGCGGCCGGCCTCGTCGTTCGCCAGAGCGAGCCGCTGCCAGCGCCGGTCCACGCCGCACGCCTGCCATGCCGCGGACAGCACGTACTGCGCCTCTCCGTGTCCCCTGCCGTCCGTCAGGCGGTCCATGCCGCGCGCGGTGGCGTCCACGATGCGCCACACGCGCCCGAAAGCCTCCGCGTGGCCGTTCGGTCCTCCCGGACCGCCGCCGCACACCGCGCCGATAGCCTGCAGTACGGCGGCCGCGTGGCCATCGCCCTCGCCGGCGTCTTTCCCGTTCCCGCTGCCGCAGGCGAGCATGAGGTACAGTGCATCGCGGCCGAATTCCAGCGGTTCGTCCGCATCCGCACCGCCGCCGTGCTCGATGGCCGTTGCCTCGGCCCGTTCGGCACGGATGCGACGGCGCTCGGCCAGAAGAGCGTCGCGCAGGACCTGCCACCGAGCCACCAATCGCGCCAGATCGCCACCGGCATCCGCAGCATCCTTGGCATCCGCCGCTTCCGCCAAACTCTCCGACACCGACGCGCCGCCCGCAATCACGCCGGCCAGCGACTGCAGGCTATCCATCGCAGACTCCGCCACGGACAACCGCGCCGGATACCCCTCGCTGCGGTCGGATGCGCCGACGGCGACGAGCGGACTGTTCATGACCGCCGCCACGCGCGAACGCACATACCCGGCCGCGGCGCGCAGACTCATGCCGGTCTCCGCCAGCCCTTCCCTGCCGAACCGCGCAAGTTCCACGATCGCGAACAGCCCCGCCACGAACGGCTCGTCCTTGAGCGGACGCGTGACCGAGGAATACGTGACCGGCACGCCCTCACGCCGCAGCCGTTCGCCGATGGCCCGCACGGTGGCGTTGTCGTGCGCGATGACGGCCATGTCGTTCCATGCACGTCCGGATTCCAGATGCTCGCGGCGGATCCGCCAGATCACGTCGTCGGCCTCCTCGCGGGGGCTGCGATACAGCCCTGCGGTCAGGCTGCCGTCGTCCGGGGACGGGGATTGTTGCGGGGCGATCGGCAGCGCGCCCGACCATGCCGGCAGCTTGCCGGGGCGCCGGACCAGAGGCAGCGGATCGTTCTCCTCGGACAGAATCGACAGGCTCGCGCGGGCGGCCACCAGATCGAGGTAGCGTGGGGCGACGGATTGCGGTTCCCCCGTCCGTCCGTCCGCCTTGCCGCCGTCCGCCGCAGTGCCGGTCGCCGGGCGCCCGCCATCCAGCCTGATCTCCCGAAGCCCCTGCCAGCCGCGGATGCGCGCCAGCACGTATTCGGGGTACGAGCCGCGGAACGACTGCACCGATTCGTCCGGATTGCCGGTGAGCGTCAGTGCACAGCCGGCGTCTCGCAACGCCTCCAGAAAGGCTAATCCGGCAAGCGTCAGGTCCTGCACGTCATCCACCGCCACGAGCCGCGGCAGATCGTCCGGATGGGCCAGCCGCACGGCGTCGGTGCCCTCCACGAGCAGGCGCGAGGAGTCCAGACGGTACTCGCCCGGATAGTCGGCGCCGATGGCCCGCACGTATTCGCGGCGCAGGGCGAACGCGAGCCGCCACTGCACGGCCAGCCGGTCGCGGCGCAGCACGGACGTCGGCGCCGTCGAGGGGGAGAAGCCGGATACCGGATCGGCCGGAGGAACATCGGCCGCGAGCGCGGCGATGATCCGCTCCTCCTGGAAGCCTGAGGCGCCGAGTTCGTTCATGCGGGCCAACATGTCGCGCAGCTGGTCGATGAATGCGTCGCCGATGCCGCGTTCGAACAGCCGGTCCGTGGAGGATGCGCCTGCGTCCGCATCCGGGCGCAGCACCAGATCGTTCCAGCGTTCGGAGGCGAAGTATGCGGCCAGTAGGGCGCATGTGGCGCAGTCGCCCATCTCCCCCGCCGCCGCATGCCGCACGTGCACGGCCGTGACGCGCCGTAGCAGGGCGTCCTGTTCGGCGCCGTTGAGCAGTCTGGGGGCGGACTGTCCGGCGCGGCGCCGCACCGCGGCGATCAGGCGGAAGGCGATGGCGGGCAGCGTGGTGACCGGACGCACTTCGCTCGAGGCGCCGATCTCGCGGATCACGCGGTCGGCCAGCGCGTCCGCCGCCTTGCGCCCGGAGACGGCCATGAGCGCCCGCTCCGCCCCGTAGCGCCGGATGCCTTCGAGCAGCGTCCGCAGCGCATACTGCGTCTTGCCGGCGTTCGGCGCTCCCACCGCCAGCAGCGTCCCGGCCCGTTCTGCGTTACCATCCGCGTTCGTCATGGTCACAAGCCTAGGCCGATCCCCCGGATCACGAAGGGGAACGGTCTGCCGCAGGCATGGGCGGCGTGACCGACGCACCGCCCGTTTGCATGCGTTCCCCTTCGATGTCCAATGCGCGACGGCACAGTGGGCCGCACGTATCCGTCAACGTCCGTCAACAGGGAGGGGACATGGCTGTGGAGTTGCGAAACGAGATGACGCCTGCGATCGACGGCCACGAGACGATCCGCCGTCTGGGATGCGGCGCGACCGCGGAGGTATGGCTCTGCAGACGGTGCGATTCCGGGCTTCCCGTCGCCGTCAAGGTGGGGTTGCGACGGGCGGATCCGCGGCAGGCGCAACGATTCCGGAACGAGGCGGCGTTCCTTGCCCGGCTGTCCGCGCATCCGAACATCCTCCCGGTGCTCGGCTCGGGCGAAACCGCGGACGGTCGGCCGTATGTGGCGCTCGAATATGCGCCGCGGGGCACCGGCAAGGATCTCATGGCAGTGCGCGCGCTCACGCCGCGGGAGGCGGCGGACCTAGGCGTACGGCTCGCCGGAGCGCTGGTCGCCGCGCATCGGGCAGGGGTCACGCACCGGGACATCAAGCCGTCCAACATCCTGTTCGCCGCCGACGGCACGCCCATGCTCGCCGATTTCGGCATCGCCGCCAGTGTGTACGATGCCACGACGGTCACCGGGTTCTCAGAGCGATGGGCGGCCCCGGAAGTGCTGGACGGCCGCTCGGGCGGCAGCGAGGCGGCGGATCTGTACGCGTTGGCGGCGATGATCCGGGCCATGATGTCCGGGCATGCACCGCGCACGGCGAGCGCGATCGGCACGTCTGACGCAACCGCAATGCCGTCCGACGTGCCGGACGCCCTGCGCCGGGCGCTGGACCGGGCGCTGAGCGAGGAACCGTCTGCCCGGCCGTATTCCGCGCTCGAGTTCGCACGCAGCCTGCAATCGGCGCAATGGCAGGCGTTCGGCACCGTCACGCCGCTCACGGCCGAAGGCGAGCCGCCCTTCCCCCCGCAACCGTCCGGGATCGACGCCGGACGCGATGCCGGACGCGCGCATGCCGGCACGCATCCGCGAGGGTGGGCCCGAGGTGTCGCCTGCGCCGTGGCGCTGACCGCACTCGCAATGGGTGCCGTTGCGCTGACCGTGTGGCGCGGCGCCGACTCGGTGCCGACGGAACGCACGGTGCAGGTGCCGGGGCCGAGCGTCCGCCCGTCCGCACCTTCGCTGCCGTTGGAAGTCCCCTCACAGGGGGCCGGTATGCCGAACGGGGAGATTGTGAACGGGGACACGCCGAACGAACGTGCCGACGAGTAGCAGGCGTCGGTTTCCCCGTTGCGGCACGCCGGACCGCCGTACAGGCCTGCCGATAGGTTGGCTGGCGAGGGATACAACAGAACATCGAGGTTGATTGTCATGGTTCCCTCATGCCGTTTTTCCCTGTCCCGTCCGTCATCCCGTCGTGGCACGGCTCCGCGCCGCCGACCGTGCCGATGGGCGCCGATCGTGGCCCTGATGCTGCTTGCCGCAGTGCTTGTGACGTCGGCGATCGTCACCGCGGTCACCCGCCAGCAGGTGCAGCTGGACGACGGCACCGTCTGGGTCACGTCTCTGGCGGACCGCAGGGCGGCGCGGTTCAATGTGCGTGCCGGGCAGGCCGACGCATCCGTGGCCGTGGATGCGGCACGATTCGATGTGCTGCAGCAGGGCGGCGTCACGCTCATCGAAGCCGGAGATGAAATCCGGTCGATTCACGCCGCCACGGTGGACGACGCGGCAACGGTGCCGGCACCCCGCGACGGCGCACTGGCACTCGGCGGCGGGACTGCAGCCGTGCTGGATGAGGCTTCCGGCGAGGTGCGGGCGACGGAGGCCGAGGATCTTGCCGGGATGGATGCCCGTTCAGCGCCCGTGCGCATGGCACTGGGCCGCGGGGGCCGCATCGCCGTGGACCATTCCGGCACGGTGTACGGCTACCGTCCTGCTGACGGCATGGTGCTGGCATACGAGCCACACACCGGGGACGGGACGGATGAATCGGACGCATCGACGAAGGAGCTGGGGTCGCTCACCGGCGGATCGCGCCGCGTCGCGGACGGATTCTCGGTGGTGGCGGGCACGCCCGTGATCGTTGCCGGCGAAGACGTGCTGTGGTCCGGCGGACGGGCGACGATCGGCAACGGCCCGGACTGCAGCGGAGGAACCTGCGTGTTGCAGATGCCTCCCGTGGACGGCGAGCAGCGGGGTTGGGCGGCCGTCGGCGGACCGGGCGGCGCGTACGTGGTGGATTTCGCACGCTCGTCCGTACGGTTCGTTGCAACCGGAGGCGCGGGATGGCCGGCAACGCCGGTATCGGTGCAGGGCACGGTGCATCTGGCATGGGCGCAGCCATCCCGGAACTATCTGGCGCTGTCCGCCCCCGGCGATGATGCGGACGTGGGATCGCTGCGCAACGTGGAGGCCGCGGATCGGCTGGTCTTTCGCGTCAATCATCGGCTGGTGCTGCTCAACGACGTTATGGCGGGCAAGGCATGGCGGCCGCAATCCTCCGAGGATGCGCTGACCGTCGCCTGGCAGTCGATGCCAACCGAGCAGGAGGACGATGACGGCAGCACGCGCGGCGACGGGCGAACGGCACGGTACCGGCACGCGTTCGACGACTCCTGTTCCGCGCAATCCGGGCGGATCCGCGCGGTGGACGATGCCTTCGGCGCACGGCCCGGCTCCCGTCTGCTGCTGGATGTGCTGCGCAACGACGAGCAGACCGATTGCGCCGTGCTGCGCGTGGCGTCCGTAGGGCCGCCGGATCGCGACGATCTGACCGTCACGCCGGCGTTGGACGGGCGGCTCCTGCAATTGGATGCCTCGCAGGCCTCCGCGGGCGAGGCGCGGTTCTCGTACGTGATCGACGACGGGCACGGGCAGACGGCATCCGCCACGGTGACGCTACATCTGCGCGACGACGGCGATACACCCCCGCAGCAGGTGGATCCGCCCGCGGAGTACGAGGTGGAACGCGGCGCAGCCCGGACGGTGAACGCATTGGACGGGTTCGTTGACGCCGAGGGCGATGCCATGGCGTTGGTCGCCGCACGGATGGCCGACGGGGCGAAAGCGGTCGTGTCGTCACGGCCCGACGGACAGTTGACCGTGCGCACGGGAGCCGCTGCAGCCGGACGTCTGAGCGTACAGGTGACGGTGTCGGACGGGAAACGCACCGGCAGCGGCATACTGCATTTCACCGTACATCCGTCCGATTCGCTGCCACCTGTCGTCGACCCGGCACTGGTCGCGATCCCCGCTGACAGGGAGACGACCGTGGCGCTTGCCCCATATGTCCATGCCGTATCCGCAAGGCCGCTGACGCTGCGCGACGCGACCGCCCCGGACGGCATGACGGTGACGATGGGTGGTGAAACGCTGACGCTCACGGTTCGCGTCCCGGCACCGGGCACCTACGACGTGCCGTACGCCGTCGCCCACGGCGACGACGAAACGCGGGGCACGGTGCGTGTGGAAGTCACGGCTCCGGCGCAGAACGACGATCCACCGGTCGCCGTCAACGACGTTGCCGTGCTCGACGAGCGACGCGGCGCCGTGGTGGAACCGCTGACGAACGATCGCGATCCGGGCGGCGGCGTGCTGGCATTGGTGCAGGCACACGCCGAAGGGACCGGCGGCGAGGGGCTTGACGTGGCCACAGTCGGCCGTCGCGTGATCGTGACCGCCCGCAGTACGCCCGAGGTTCCGCTTACGGTGGCCTACACCGCCGCGAATGCCCGGGCGAGCGCGCAGGGGACGATTGTGGTGCTGCCGCCCGGCGCAGGCGCAACGGGACAGGCTCCGCAGGCCGGAGACTTCCGCGTGAGCGTGAGGACGAACGGCATCGTGGAGGCGGCAGTAGAGGACCACGTCTCCGGGACGGATGACGGGATTCGGCTCGTTGGAGACCTGCGCACGGCGGACGGGTTCCAGGGCCTGGCGTTCGTGGCCGAGGACGTGGTGCGCTATCAGGCGCCGTCCGAGCCCGGAACCCACGAGGCGACGTACACCGTTGCCGACGAGCACGGCCGTACGGCGTCCGGCACGATCACGTTCGACGTTCATGCCGCCGACGCCGCGCACAAGGCCCCGGCACGGCCGCAGAACGTCGAGGCGCAGGCCACGGCCGGCCGGAGCACGCGCATTCCCATCGAACTGTCCGGCATCGATGCAGACGGTGACGACGTGACACTGCTGGGGCTCGGCAACGCCGCGCCCAAACTCGGCCGCATTGTGGAGACGCAAGCCGACGCCCTGATCTACGAGGCCTATCCGGATGCCGCGGGCACGGACACGTTCAGCTACGCCGTGGAGGATTGGACGGGCCAGCGGGCGCAGGCCACCATCCGGGTCGGGGTGATCGGCGCGGGCGGCGACGCCGGCGTGCACGCCCGTGACGACGAGATCACGCTGCGGCCGGGCGCCACCGCCAGCATTGCCGTCACGATCAACGACATCGCCGGCGACGACGAACCGCTGACCCTCGATGCCACGGTGCAGGGGCAGGGCGTGGACGGCCGCGTTTGCGGACTGTCCCTGTGCCTGACCGCGCCGCGCGAGTCCGGCAACGCGCACCTCGCCTACACGGTGCGCAATGCGGCGGGTTTGGCGAGTACAGCCACACTGACCGTGCACGTCGATCCGAGCGCCACGGTCGAGCCACCCCGCGCCTACGACTACCGGGTGCCGCCCGCCGCCACCATCGACCGGCGCAGCATTGATGTGGACGTGTCCCCATGGATCGCCAACCCCTCGGGCAGCGTGGATGAGCTGGCGGTCGGCGTGCATGAATCGGCTGCGGCATACGCCCGGCCGGTCGGGGGAACCGTGCTGCGCATCGCGCTGACCGAACGGGCGCGGGCCATTGCCTACACGGCCACCAACACCGCGTATGGTCTGACGACGGTGGCATTCGTCCATGTTCCGGCATACGGCGCATTCCCGCCCGTGCCCCGTCCCAAGGCACCAGAATTGACGGTGAACGCACGAGAGACGATCAGCATCCCCATCGCGGACCATGTGCGCGTAGGTGCGGGAAAAACCGCAACCGTAGACGCCTCGCAGCCCGTGACGGCCACAAAGGCCGGCGGCGCGCAGATCGCGGACGAGCACACCCTGCGGTTCACGGCGGCGGCCGACTATGCCGGCCCGGCATCGATCACGTTCACCGCGGCGGACGGTCCCGCAGGGCAGGCGCGTCGCACCGCCGTGATCACGCTGCCCGTCACCGTAGTGGGACGCAACGTGCCGGCGCCCACGTTTTCCTCGGCCACCATGGATATCGAAGCAGGAGATCGACCCACCGTCGTCGACCTGACCGCGCTGACCCATGCCCCGCAGGGCGCATGGGAGGACGAGACGCGGTACACGTACACGTCATCCGCGCCGTCCGGCGCATCGGGGCCGATCAGTGCCACGGTGACGGCCTCCGGCAGGCTGTCGGTGGCGGCGGCCATGGATGCCAAGGCAGGAACGGTGACATCGATTCCGATCGACATCGCGTATCCGTCGGGGGTGGTGCATGCCGGATTCGCCGTCCGCGTGGTCTCCTCCACACGCCCGTTGGCGCGATTGTCCGATCGCACGGTCAGCCTGGCCGCCGAACGGACCACTGCCGTCGATCCGCTGGCGGAGGCGTTCAATCCGTTCCCGGACGCACCGTTACGGCTTGTGGACGTGCGCGCGCAGGGGCCGGAAGGGCTGCGGGCCGAACTCGGCGGCGACGGTCTGTTGCACGTGACAGCAGGCAAGCAGGCCGGCACGGGGATGGTCACCGTCACCGCCGAGGACGGCACACATGCCGCCGAACGTCGTGTTACGGGAACGATCACGGTGCAGGTTTCCGCCGTGCCGGATGCGCCGATGCTCGCCCCGATCGCACAGGACGGTCAGGACGGTGCGGTGGAACTGCGGTGGACGCCCGGGGCGGAGAACGGCAGTCCGATCACGCAATACGAGGTCGAGTATGACGGGGACACCTTTCCATGCGCCCTGCGGACCGTGTGCCGCGTCACTGGACTGGAGAACGGACGCAGCTACCGGTTCATTGTCAAGGCGCGCAACGAGGTCGGCTGGTCGCCTCCGTCGAATGCGGTGGACGGCAGGCCGGACCGGGTGCCGGAGGCTCCGACCGGCGTAACCGTCACGGCCGGGTACCGCGAGGTCAGCGTGGATTGGACCATGCCGGACTATGAGGGTACGCGGCCGGAGGGATACGAAGTGAACGTACACTCAGGCAACGGCTTTGCGGTGTCGGTCGAAGCGGCGTCCCCGCCGGTGCGCGTCACGGTGCCGGACGCGACGATCGCCGACGGTACGTCGTTCACCGCTACCGTCATGGCACGCAACCGTGCCGGGCGGGGCGAGACGAGCCGGCCCAGCGAACCTGCGCTGCCGTGGGCGGATCCGTCGCCGCCGGCGGTGGAGCTGCGGCAGGGCAACGATGCGACATCCGTCGTCGTGACGGTGAGCGTTGCGGAACTGCGTAACGCCGGGTGTTCGGCCATCATGCTGGGTGGCGCCGCGGAACGGCCCGATGCCGTGCGCACCTTGGACTGTGCGCGGCCGACGGGACGGTTCACGTTGGACAAGCGCGAACTGGGCAAACCGTTGACCGTCACGGCCACGCTCACTGCGGCGAAGCCGGGTGCCGCACAGGCCACGGGTTCGGCCACGCTGACCCCTTCCTACGCCCTGACCGCCCCGCGTACGGTGACGGTGCACGGCGAGGGCGACCGGTGCACGGTCCGCTGGCAGCCGGACGGCCTGCACGACGGGTTCCGCGTGACGGCGGCAGGCCGCAAGCCGATCGTCGTCGGGCAGTCCGCCGATTCGGTTTCGCTGCCGCTGGCACCGTGGCAGCGGTGCGGCAACGTCACCGTGGCTCAGACACTCAACGGGACGACGGGTCCCGGCGCAACCGGAGCCAGCGCATACGTGCGCAAGGTGCCGGCGTCCATTGACCGATCCATGGCGTTGCGGTGGGATGCGAACGACCGCAACCTCATCCACGTCTCGCACGGCACAGTCAATTTGTACGGGCAACGCGCGCAGACGGTGCTCACCGTGGACGGCAGACCCGTGTCATGGAAGCCCGGCCAACGTACGGTCCGGCTGAACGGGAGCGATGGGGACAACGGAGGCGGCAGACCCGATGACGGACAGGATGGCGGCGGCCCCTGCACGGATGCCGCCGGGCCTGGCCCCGCGCCGGCATGCACGTGGACACTGAGCGTGATCGGCGAGGATCCTGCGCTGTCCGCGAGTAGCGGCAAACCGCAGCCCGTCACCGGAATTCGCCCGCCGGATTCCGGTACGCAGCCAGACGGCAAGCCGTTCGAAGATCCCCCAGGGCGGGAGGACGATCCGACCCGCGTTCTGACGCCATACGCCGGCGGTATGCCGCGCAACGCCAACCACGACAGGCAAGGAGCCAACGATGAATGACAGCCGCCATGCCATGCGCCCCTCCGCGCTGACGCGATTGCAGGCCATGTCCTGCGAGGACGACGACCGCACCAGAATCGCCGCCATCGGAACCGTGACCGGCGGCGGAACCGGCATCGTGACAGAACAAGTAACAGGGCCAGAGGCAGGGCCCGCCGGGATCGAAGAAGAAGACGCCACGCGGATCGGCGTCGCCCCCGCCTGTCCCCGTGCACGCATGCGCCATGCCCGGCGTGCCTCGCCTGCGGCACCACCGGACGCCGCCGCGATCCGTGGTGCCAGCGTCGACGCGTCCGTCGTCACCGGAATCGGCGCGTCCGGCGATCCGAACGATGCCACCGTAGTGGACGATGCCACACGGATCACGCGTCGTGCGATACCGATCGGCGCCATACCGATCGCCGTCATGCCATCAACCGCCGCGGAACCAACCGCCGCACACCCAACCGGCTCCGGCAGCCCTTCCACGGTCTCACCGACCGCCGCACGGGCCGTCTGCCCGCCCACGGACGCGGAACTGCACGCGTTCCGTCAGGCATTCAGCCGGTTGACGGACGCCGTAGCCGCAGTGATCGTCGGCAAGGAACATCCGGTCCGCGAGTGCGTCATCGCCCTGATCGCAGGAGGCCATCTGCTGCTCGAAGACGTTCCGGGCACCGGCAAGACGCTGCTGGCGCGAACGTTGGCACGTGCGATCGATGTTTCCTTCCGGCGCATCCAGTTCACGCCTGACCTGCTGCCGGGCGACGTGACCGGCATGAGCGTGCTCGACCGGGATACCGGCACCTTCTCGTTCCGTGAAGGCCCGGTGTTCGCATCGATCGTGCTCGCGGATGAGATCAACCGGGCGTCGCCCAAAACGCAGTCGGCGCTGCTGGAGGTGATGGAGGAGGGGCACGTCACCGTGGACGGCACGGCCCATGCGGTGCCGTCACCGTTCATGGTGATCGCCACGCAGAACCCCAGCGATCAGCTGGGGACCTACCGGCTGCCGGAAGCCCAGCTGGACCGGTTCCTGATCGCCACGTCGATCGGACACCCCGACCGCGCCACCGGCGTGGACATTCTGCGACGCATGACCGCAGTCCCCGAGACGGCCACAGGACCGAACCAGCGCCACGCCTCCGCACCCGGCCCCGTGCTGGACGCCGCGCAGTTGGAGGCCATGCGCGGCATAGCGGCACGGGTGCACTGCGATGACCGCATTCTGGAGTACATGGTGCGCCTGACGGAGGCGACACGGCACCGGCAGACCATTGCAGCGGGCTCGTCCATCCGCGGCGCACTGGCGTTGCTGCGCGCGGCACGCGCACTGGCGGCGAGCGAGGGGCGAGCGTACGTCACGCCCAGCGACGTAACCGCGTTGGCAGGTCCAGCGCTCGCCCATCGCATTACGCTCAGCGCCGCGGCAACCTTTGAAGGACGGCATGCGGGCGAAGTCATTGCAGCCATTCTCGGCGAAGTTCCCGCACCGGATGGGGAGACGTCATGACAGGCGCCGCAGCAGACACCGGCCCATCCCGGAGCCGATGGGCAGACCTGACGCGCACGGCATGCACGGCGTACACGGCACGCATACGGCGTTCCGCCGCGGCAATGGCTCGTCGCCTTACCGGCCCGGGCCGGCTCTGCGCCGCCATGACGGGCTTCGGCACACTCGGATTCGCATTGTTCGGCTGGCACGAGTGTCTGGCGATCGCCGCGGTGTCCGGCATGATGCTCGCACTCGCCATGGCGATGACCTTCGGCCGTATGGGATGCGAGGCGAACCTGTCCGTCGAGGCATCCCGTCTGCAGGCCGGCGCTTCCTCGCGCATCGTCATGCGGTTCACCAATCCGGGCCGCAGGCGTGTGACTGGCCTGCGAGGCAGTCTGCTCGTAGGCGCGGATGCCCTGCCCTTCGCGGTGCCGGCATTGGATGCAGATCAGGACGCGACGGTCACGCTGCCGTTCGCAGCCGTGGCGCGCGGGGTGGCCGTCATCGGACCGCTGACCGTGTACCGCGGCGATCCGTTGGAACTGGCACGGGATGAACGTTCGCTCGCTCCGGCGGAGACGGTCATGGTGCATCCGCGAGCCGTACCGTTGCCGCAGCGGCGGGCGAACGGCCCGTTCGACATGGACGGTTTGCCGTCCGGTGGCCGTACGGACGAGGGATGGGCGTTCCGCGGACTGCGCGAGTATGTTCCCGGTGATGATCCGAGGCGCATCCATTGGGCGTCCAGCGCGAAGGCGGGCGTGCCGATGGTGCGCGAGCATGAGGTGACGCGGCAGGATGCCCCGTGCCTGCTGCTGGATGCCGACCCGGCGCATTACGCCGATGCCGGCGAGTTCGAGCATGCCGTGGCGACGTTCGCCTCGATCGGCATATATGCGCTCGGTCACGCCGGTACGGTCACGCTACGCTGCGGACCATGGAGCGCCAAGCCGGACAGCGTCGCACGGCTGCTGGATCTGTGCAGCGTGCTGCCGCCGTGGAAGGCATTGCCCGCGCAGGCGGATGCCGACGCCGCGACGTGGATGGCTGGGCGGTCGCCGCTTCTGGCATGGGGCTGGACGCCCGACGCCTACACGGAGTTCGGGAAGGCTCCGGGAGACTTGCCGGCAATGACACTCCATGCCGTCACCGGGTCACAGGCGAACGGCATGGAGTGTCGAGAGGTGGATGCGTCCGCAAAGTCCGCCATCGCATCGACAGCGGCATGGGATGAGACCGTTCGTCTGGCCTGTCCGAACCGCGCCGTGCGCATCATCCGCGTGGACCCGCATGCAACGGCACCCTCGCTGCGCGTTGCCGTCGGCACGGTGCGCGTGACGGTGCGCGGGGAGAGTGATCTGCACGCAATATGGGGGTCACTGCCATGAGTGCGTCGCCCATCCGATTGCTTGCCGGGGAGTCGACGCAGACGCCCACGTTGCCGCCCGCATTGCATCCGACGGAATCGCCAGACCAGAAACCTGCGGTCATGCCGGCTGATCTGCAGCGCAGCATCACGACCGCAGCCGTGATGCTGGCGGCAACGCTGCTGGCTGTCAGCCCGCTCATCGCCTCGTACGGTTCGGTGGCCGTGTGGCTTCGCGCGGCATTGCCGGCTGCGGTATGCGGGTGCCTGATCGCGGTCGGCCCCTCGCTGGCGGCGACCATCGGCGTGGCGCTGCAACGGTGGCCGAAACCCGACCGGCAGCGCGGTCCGATGAACGGTCCGATCAGCGGTCGGCGACTCTCCGGCGCCCGTCCACCCATGGACCGCCGTCGCACTGCCACGGCGCAGCTGGCGCAGATCGTCGCATTGACGGTCGCGCAGATCGCGATCGGGCCGCTGACCGCTGGCGTTGCGGCCAGTGAGGGGCCGTTCGCCATGGTCGGCGCATTCAAACTGCTCATCGTGTTGCAACCGCCCGTCGGCGCTACGGGCGGATCGCTCCTGGCCGTATGGACGCTGGCACTGTTCAGTGCATATCTGGCCACCGGCGTTGCCGTCGGAACCGTCACCGGATGCGATGCCGGAAGCGGTATGTCTGCCGTGACCGTTCGCCGGCTCCCGTGGCGATGCGCGCTTGCCATGACGATACTGCTACTGTGCTGCGCCGGTTCGGCACTGCTGGGCACTGCGGATGGCTGGCATCCGCTGGCCGTCGGATCCGCACTCGCCTTGCTGCTAGCGACGTGGACGGCGTGGGCGACACGGACGACACACGCAGCATTCCCGGCGCGAAGCGTACAGGCGAGCCACGGCAGCCAAAAGAGGCCGTCCGGTGTCCGTCCGCGGGCGCGGTTTTCCGCCCTGACCGTCATGGTTGCCCTGCCCCTTGCCGTTACGACGGTGCTCGGACCGGCCGCGCCGCAGCACCGGCTGACCTTGCGCGACCGCTACGAACCGCCCTTGACCATGGATACCATGGGTAGTCCGCTGAACGGCATGCGTGCCGTGATCAGGGATCACCGGCATGATCCGCTGCTTACGGTCACCGGGCTGCCGGAGGGTACGCCGGTCCGTCTGGCCGTGATGGATCGGTTCGACGGCATGGTCTGGAACCTGTCCGACGGCGGCAACGCAACATCGTCGGGCGAATTCCGCCGTTCGAGCGGCACGGTCGGAGGCGGCGCACGGCACACGGCACCGGACGCCGACGGCGAAGCCTTCACGGCAACGTTCACGCTACATGACGGGATGCCGGACCATTGGCTGCCGATCGCCGGCACCGTGCAACGCATCACCTTCCGAAACCGCGTCAACGGGAACGCCGGCGACCGTGCGGCCGCATCGCTGTACGTCAACGGCGAGGGATCGGCCGCGTTGCTTGCCGACGGCCTGTCCCCCGGCCTCAGCTACGACGTGTCCGGCACGCTGACGCCCCGACCCGGCTCTCAAGCGCTCGCACGGGCGCAGGCGGAAACGGTCCCCCAGCCGCAATCGCGTGACGTGCCCGAATCCGTGGGCACGTTCGCCCGAACGCTCGCCGGAGGGGAATCCCGCGCAGGGGCCGCAGCCGACCGGCTGGCTTCGTCGCTCGCACGAACGGGGTGGTTCTCGCATGGGCTGGAAGGCGAATACCCTTCGCCGCCCGGCCATGGCAGCCATCGACTGCGGATGCTGCTGGACGGGGATGCGATGGTGGGCGACAGCGAACAGTATGCATCGGCCATGGCGCTCATGGCCCGCGAACTGGGGTTGCCGTCCCGCGTGGCGTACGGGTTTCGCAAACGCGAGGCAGCATCCGCATCGCCGGACGAGTCCGCCGCGGGATCTGCGCAATCAACGTCGGAGCAGACCGAGGACCCGCATGTAAACCGGTCCACGGGCCCGGCAGTGGCCCATTCCGGTTCCGTACACTCCGTGACGTTCACCGGCAACGACATTGCCGCCTGGACGGAAATCAATCTGGATGGCTACGGATGGGTGGCGTTCCATCCCACGCCGCCAGAATCCAAGGTACCGGACGACAGCATGCAGGCATCGCCGCCGGATCCCCAGACCCTGATGCGCCAACCGCCGGTGCCGCTTGCCGACCCGCTGCGCGAGCGGACACGCCCGAACGGCCAGTCCTCCGTCACCGGTGACGAAGCCGCTCCCCCGCCCGACGACGGCACCGATGCCATGGCCGACTTGCGTCGCATCATCGTGGCCGTCGCATGGTTCGGCAGCCCGCTGTGGGCGACGCTCGCCGCGATCGTGCTGATACTGGCCGTCAAGGCGCTGCTGCTGGCCCGCGCACGGCGGCGGGGTACGCCGCGGCAGCGCATCGCAGCGGGTTGGCGCGCGGTCTGTGCGCTGGCCGCATCATGCGGAGCGCGTCTGCCGCCGCACGGCACGGCGCCCGATCAGGCACGATCCATCGCCGCAGCGCTGCACGTTGACCCTCAGCCGTTCGTTGAGCTGGCACGGCGGGCCGATCATGCCGCGTTCTCCGGCGAATCGGTCAATGTGAGGGCGGCCCGAAGCTACTGGAAGGCCGCGGATGCCGCCCGACGCTCCATGCTGCGCGCCTTGCCGTGGGCGAAGCGGTGGCGCACCCGATTGGCGGTGCGCTGATGGGACGGGTCCCGGAGTACGCGGCGCAGACAGTCAACGCCGCGCAGGCAGACACCGCACAGGCACACGCCGCGCACGCAGCCGCGCAACCGATCGCGGCGGAATACGCGCAAGGCCACCGCCCGTACGGTGTACGGACGATGGCCTTGGGTCAGCCGATCATGATCGACATGGCGTTGACCGGCTTACTGCTGGTCGACGTCGTCAGCGGGCTGATCCCCGTCGGATGCCGCGTCGGAACCCTGATTGCCGTCGGAATCCTGACCGGCATCAGAAGCGGTGCCATCGGTACCTTCAGCGCCGTCGGCTCCGAACGCGGAGGAGAAATCGTCGTCGTCCAGGCTGGTCTGGCCACCCTGATCGTTGAGGAAGTCATCCGGGTTGAAGTCGTCGCCGAGCTTGAGTTCGCCGAAGTCGATGTTGGAGAAGTCCACATCGCCCAGATCGGCGTCGGAGAGGTCCACGTCGCCGGCCGCATCGTCCCCGCCCAGACCGAAGTTCGGGTAGATGGTGTCGCGGATGGCCTTGTCGGGCTCCACCACGGCGTTGCGGTAGCGGGCGAGGCCCGTGCCGGCCGGGATGAGCTTGCCGATGATCACGTTCTCCTTGAGGCCCTTGAGGTCGTCGACCTTCTGGCTCAGGGCGGCTTCGGTGAGCACGCGCGTGGTCTCCTGGAAGGAGGCGGCGGACAGCCACGAATCGGTGGCCAGCGACGCCTTGGTGATGCCCATGAGCTCCGGGCGGCCCGCAGCCGGCTTGCCGCCGTTCGCCACAGCCTCCTTGTTCGCCTCCTTGAAGCGAGCCTGATCCACCAGTTCGCCCGGCAGCAGCTTGGTGTCGCCGGAATCGATCACGGTGATGCGGCGCAGCATCTGGTGCGCAATGACCTCGATGTGCTTGTCGTGGATGTCCACGCCCTGGGAGCGGTACACGGTGTGCACCTCCTCCACGATGTTGACCTGGGCGGCGCGCGGGCCGAGGATGCGCAGGATCTTCTTGGGATCCACGGAACCCTCGATCAGCTGGCGGCCGGCCTCCACGTGCTCGCCGTCCTGCACCATGAGCGGGACGCGGCGGGTCACCGGGTAGGTAATCGGCTCCACGGCCTGATCGTCCGGGGTGAGCACCACCTGACGGCCGCGGTCGGTGTCCTCCACCTTCACGGTGCCGGGATATTCGGCGATCGGCGCCTCGCCCTTCGGGGTACGCGCCTCGAACAGCTCCGTCACGCGGGGAAGACCCTGAGTGATATCGGACGCGGAGGCGACACCGCCGGAGTGGAAGGAACGCAGCGTCAGCTGGGTACCGGGCTCGCCGATCGACTGGGCGGCCACGATGCCCACGGCCTCGCCCACGTCCACCAGCGTGTTGGTGGCCAGCGACCAGCCGTAGCACTTCGCGCACACGCCACGCTTGGACTCGCAGGTCAGCACGGAACGGCACTTGACCTCTTCCACGCCGTGCTTGACCAGATCGCGCAGCACATCCATCGACAGAGCGTCATCGCGCTTGTAGAGCACGGTCGTGCCGTCGGCCGGGTCGATCACGTCCGCAGCCAGCAGACGGGAGTACGGACCGCCGTCCGCAGCCTTGACGAGCACCAGATTGCCGTTCTCGTCACGCTCGCCCACCTTGATGGTCAGGCCTCGCTTGGTGCCGCAGTCCTCCTCGCGCACGATCACGTCCTGGGACACGTCCACCAGACGACGGGTCAGGTAGCCCGACTCGGCGGTACGCAGTGCGGTATCCGCCAGACCCTTGCGGGCGCCGTGCTGGGAGATGAAGTACTCCAGCACGGACAGGCCGTCGCGGTAGTTCGACTTGACCGGACGGGGGATGATCTCGCCCTTCGGGTTGGCCACCAGGCCACGCATGCCGGCGATCTGGTTGATCTGCATCATGTTTCCTCGTGCACCGGACTGCACGATGATGGCGAGGTTGTTCCTGGCGTCGAAGTCGCGTTCCACGGCCTTGGACACCTCGGCGGTGCACTTGGTCCACAGGTCGATGAGCTCCTGACGGCGCTCGTCCTCGGTCATGAGACCCATCTCGTAGTTCTCGTTGACCGTGGCGGCTTCACTCTCGTACCGGGCGACGAGCTCGTTGCGCTCGGCCGGCTCGATCACGTCGGAGAACGCGAAGGAGACACCGGACCACGGGGCGCGGGTGAAGCCCAGATCCTTGAGCGCGTCAAGGGACGCAGCCACCTGCGCGGTGGAGTAGCGGGACGCGATGTCGTCCACGATCTTCGCCAGACGCTTCTTGCCAACCTGCTCGTTGACGAACGGGTAGTCCACCGGCAGCGTCTCGTTGAACAGGATGCGGCCGTAGGACGTGGCGAACAGCACGGTGCCGTCGTGGAAGCGTTCCTCACGCACGGTCTCGGGGCTGCCCGGCTCCGGGTCCACCACCTTGAGTTCGCCCGGCTCCCAGTCGGCCGGCAGGCAGAAGTCCTTCGGCAGACGGATGAGCACCTTGGCCTGCATGTCGATGTCATGGCGATCCAGCGCCATCTCGGCCTCCTCGAGCGAGGAGAACACGCGGCCCTGACCCTTCGCGCCCTCGAGCACGGTGGACAGGTAGTACAGGCCGAGGATCATGTCCTGGGAAGGCATGGTCACGGTGTGGCCGTCGGCGGGCTTGAGGATGTTGTCGGAAGCCATCATCAGCGAACGTGCCTCGGCCTGGGCCTCGGCGGACAGCGGCAGGTGGATGGCCATCTGGTCGCCGTCGAAGTCCGCGTTGAACGCGGCGCAGGCCAGCGGCGGCAGATGGATGGCCTTGCCTTCCACCAGGATCGGCTCGAACGCCTGAATGCCCAGACGGTGCAGGGTAGGCGCACGGTTGAGCAGCACCGGGTGCTCGGAGATGACCTCCTCGAGCACGCCCCACACCTCGGAGTCGCCGCGGTCCACGAGACGCTTCGCGCTCTTCATGTTCTGCGCGTAGTTGAGGTCCACGAGGCGCTTGATCACGAACGGCTTGAACAGCTCGAGCGCCATCGGCTTCGGCACGCCGCACTGGTGCATCCTCAGGGACGGGCCCACCACGATCACGGAACGGCCCGAGTAGTCCACGCGCTTACCCAGCAGGTTCTGGCGGAAGCGGCCCTGCTTGCCCTTGAGCATGTCGGACAGGGACTTGAGCGGACGATTCGAGGCGCCGGTGACCGGACGGCCGCGGCGGCCGTTGTCGAACAGGGAGTCGACGGCCTCCTGCAGCATGCGCTTCTCGTTGTTGAGCATGATTTCCGGGGCGCCCAGCTCGATGAGTCGCTTGAGGCGGTTGTTACGGTTGATCACGCGACGGTACAGGTCGTTGAGGTCGGAGGTGGCGAAACGGCCGCCGTCGAGCTGCACCATCGGGCGCAGGTCCGGCGGGATGACCGGAATCACGTCCAGCACCATGGCCTCCGGCTTGTTGCCGGTGGACAGGAAGGCGTTGACGACCTTCAGACGCTTGAGGGCGCGGGCCTTGCGCTGGCCGGAGCCGGTTTCGATCTCCTCGCGCAGCTGCTTGGACGCGGCCTCGAGGTCGAAGTCCTGCAGACGCTTCTTGATCGCCTCGGCGCCCATGCAGCCTTCGAAGTAGTCGCCGTAGCGATCCTCCATCTCACGCCACAGGTCCACGTCGCCTTCCATGTCGCCGGGCTTCAGGCCCTTGAAACGATCCCACACGGCGTTGAGGCGCTGGATCTGATCGTCGTAGCGCTGGCGGATGGCCGCCATGTCGCGCTCGGCGCCGTTGCGCAGCTTGGCGCGGGCGGGGCCCTTCGCCTCGCCGGCCTCCTCCAGCGTGGCGAGATCCTCCTCGACCTTCTTGGCGCGCTCCTCGATCTCGTTGTCACGGCGCTTGGCAAGGTGCTCGATCTCGTGGTCGAACTCCTCCTGCAGGTCGGGCAGGTCCTGATGACGCTGCTCGTCGTCCACCTTGGTGACCATGTACGCGGCGAAGTAGATGACCTTCTCGAGGTCCTTCGGCGCGATGTCCAGCAGGTAGCCCAGACGGGACGGCACACCCTTGAAGAACCAGATGTGGGTCACGGGGGCAGCCAGCTCGATGTGCCCCATGCGCTCGCGGCGCACGCGGCTGCGGGTGACCTCCACGCCGCAGCGTTCGCACACGATGCCCTTGAAGCGCACGCGCTTGTACTTGCCGCAGGCGCACTCCCAGTCGCGGGTCGGGCCGAAGATCTGTTCGCCGAACAGACCGTCCTTCTCCGGCTTGAGGGTGCGGTAGTTGATGGTTTCGGGCTTCTTGACCTCGCCGTGGCTCCATCCGCGGATGTCGTCGGCGGTGGCCAGGCCGATCCTCAGTTTGTCAAATGCGTTGACGTCCAGCACTTGGTTTGTCCTGTCTTTCGAAATCTAACAGCGGTCTTATCAGCGGTATTCGGGTTCGGGAGCGGCCTGGTCCGCCTTCGCGGCGGCGTCCGGGCGGGCGCCGATGTTGAAGCCCAGGTCGTTGGCGGAAGCGGCGGGATCGTCGTCCTCGTCCTTCATGTCGATGGTCTGGCCGTCGGCGCTGAGCACCTCGACGTTCAGGGACAGGGACTGCATTTCCTTCAGGAGCACCTTGAAGGATTCGGGGATGCCCGCCGGCGGCAGGTTATCGCCCTTGACGATCGCGCCGTAGACGCGCACGCGGCCATCCACGTCGTCGGACTTGGTGGTCATCATCTCGTGCAGCGTGTACGCGGCGCCGTAGGCCTCGAGGGCCCACACCTCCATCTCGCCGAAGCGCTGGCCGCCGAACTGGGCCTTGCCGCCCAGCGGCTGCTGGGTGATCATGGAGTACGGGCCGGTGGAGCGCGCGTGGATCTTGTCGTCCACGAGGTGGTGGAGCTTGAGCATGTACATGTAGCCCACGGAGATCGGCTTGGGGAACGGTTCGCCGGTGCGGCCGTCGAACAGGGTGGCCTTGCCGTCGGGACCCACGAGCTTGTTGCCGTCGCGGTCGGGCAGGGTCGTCTTGAGCAGGCCCTGGATCACGTCGGGGCGCACGCCGTCGAACACCGGGGTGGCGACCGGGGTGTTCGGATCGGCCTTCTCGGCGCCGGCCGGCACGTGCTTCTTCCACTCGGCCTCGAGATCGGGGTCGAGGCTGATGTCCCAGCCGGCGTGCGCAATCCACCCGAGGTGGAGTTCGAGCACCTGGCCGAGGTTCATTCGCGAAGGCACGCCCAGCGGGTTGAGCATGATGTCCACGGGGGTGCCGTCCGCCAGGAACGGCATGTCCTCCTCGGGCAGGATGCGCGAGATGCAGCCCTTGTTGCCGTGGCGGCCGGAGAGCTTGTCGCCCACGGTGATCTTGCGGTGCTGCGCGATGTACACGCGGATCATCTGGTTGACGCCGTTGGGCAGCTCGTCGCCGTCCTCCTCGGCGTCCTCGCGGGTGATCTCCTTGACGGCGATCACGGTGCCGGTCTCGCCGTGCGGCACGCGCAGGGAGGTGTCGCGCACCTCGCGGGACTTCTCGCCGAAGATGGCGCGCAGCAGGCGCTCCTCCGGGGTCAGCTCGGTCTCGCCCTTCGGGGTGACCTTGCCGACGAGGATGTCGCCGGCCTCGACCTCGGCGCCGATGCGGATGATGCCGCGCTCGTCGAGGTTGGCCACCGCGTCCTCGCCGACGTTCGGCAGGTCGCGAGTGATCTCCTCGGCGCCCAGCTTGGTTTCGCGCGCGTCGATCTCGTACTCCTCGATGTGGATGGAGGAGAGGGTGTCGTCCTGCACGAGGCGCTGCGAGATGATCACGGCGTCCTCGTAGTTGTAGCCGTTCCACGGCATGAACGCGATGAGCAGGTTCTTGCCCAGGGCGATCTCGCCCTTCTCGATGGCCGGGCCGTCCGCCAGCACGGTGCCCTTCTCCACGCGCTCGCCGTCCTTGACCAGCGGACGCTGGTTGTAGCAGGTGGTCTGGTTGGAGCGCTGGAACTTGTACAGCTTGTAGCTGGACTGGGTGCCGTCGTCGTTCATGGTGCGGATCATGTCGGCGGAGACGTAGGTCACCACGCCGTCCTTCTCCGCGATCACCACGTCGCCGGAATCGTAGGCGACGCGCCATTCGGAACCGGTGCCCACGAGCGGGCGCTCGGATTCGATCAGCGGCACGGCCTGACGCTGCATGTTGGTGCCCATCAGCGCTCGGTGGCCCTCGTCGTGCTCGAGGAACGGGATCAGGGAGGCGCCGATGGAGACCATCTGGCGCGGGGAAACGTCCATGTAGTCGACCATGTCGACCGGCACATCCTCGGCCTCGCCGGCGGCGTCACGCACCAGCGCGTCCTTGGAGACGAAGTTGCCGTCCTTGTCGAGCTCCTGGTTCACCTGAGCGATCACGTGGTCCAGATCGCGGTCGGCGGTCATGTACTCCACGTCGTCGGTCACATGGCCGTTGACGACCTTGCGGTACGGGGTCTCGATGAAGCCGAACGGGTTGGTGCGGCCGAAGGTGGCCAGCGAGCCGATGAGGCCGATGTTCGGGCCTTCGGGGGACTCGATCGGGCACATGCGGCCGAAGTGGGACGGGTGCACGTCACGCACCTCCATGGAGGCGCGGTCGCGGGACAGACCGCCGGGGCCCAGGGCCGACAGACGGCGCTTGTTGGTCACGCCGGCCAGCGGGTTGTTCTGGTCCATGAACTGGGACAGCTGCGAGGTGCCGAAGAACTCCTTGATGGTGGCGTTCACCGGGCGGATGTTGATCAGGGACTGCGGGGTGATGGCCTCGGAGTCCTGGGTGGTCATGCGCTCTCGCACCACGCGCTCCATGCGGGACAGGCCCGTGCGCAGCTGGTTCTGGATCAGCTCGCCGACCTGACGGATGCGGCGGTTGCCGAAGTGGTCGATGTCGTCCACGTCCACGCGCAGCTCCACGTCCTGACCGTCGCGGCGGCCCGGGAAGGTCTTGTCGCCGGCGTGCAGGGTGACCAGGTACTTGATGGTGGCGATGATGTCCTCGCGCTGCAGGGAACGCTCGTTGTAGTCCACCTCGAGGCCGAGCTTGCGGTTGATCTTGTAGCGGCCCACGCGGGCGAGATCGTAGCGCTTGGTGTTGAAGTAGAAGGAGTCGAGCAGGTTGCGGCCGGCCTCCGGGGTGGCGGTGTCGGACGGGCGGATCTTGCGGTACAGGTCCGTCAGGGCCTCGTCCTGGGTCTCGACGGTCTCCTTGGCGAGGGCGTCGAGCACCAGCGGATAGCCCTGGAACGCCTGGGCGATCTCCGGCTTGGTCATGCCGATGGCCATGAGGAAGACGATCGTGGACTGCTTGCGCTTGCGGTCCACGCGCACGCCGAGCACGTCACGCTTGTCGATCTCGAACTCGAGCCACGCGCCGCGGGACGGGATGATCTTCGCGCCGAAGACCTCCTTGTCGGAGGTGCGGTCCTGGGTGCGGTCGAAGTAGACGCCCGGGGAGCGCACAAGCTGGGAGACGATCACTCGCTCAGTGCCGCCGATGATGAACGTGCCGTGCGGGGTCTGCAGCGGGAAGTCGCCCATGAACACGGTCTGGGACTTGATCTCGCCGGTGTCGCCGTTCTCGAACTCGGCGTTCACGTACAGCGGGGCGGAGTAGGTATAGTCCTTCTCCTTGCACTCCTGGACCGTGTGGCGCGGTTCCTCGAAGTACGGGTCGGAGAAGGTCAGGGACATGGTCTGGGCGAAGTTCTCGATCGGGGAGATCTCCTCGAAGACCTCGTCGAGGCCGGAGGTGTGCGGCACGGTGTTGGTGCCGTTCTTGAGATCCTCCTCGACGCGGGCCTTCCAACGCTCGTTGCCGATCAGCCAGTCGAAGCTGTCGGTCTGGACGCCCAGCAGGTAGGGAACGTCAATGGGTTCCTTGATGGAACCGAAGTTCACGCGGTTCGAAGCCTTGTGCAGCTCGATGTCGTGCTCGTCCGCGCGTGCGTATGTGGTAGTAGCCAAGAGACTGTGTCCTTATCGCTCGCTAGTTCGATTCTGGTGCTTTCCCCGGAACGCGCCGCGGGCCACCATATGCCTGACGGGCGCTTCCCCTATGAAGCCATGCCCGCCATATGACACACTTCACGCGAAGTCAAAATAATATCACCATCGGCGTGTCGCGTCAATCATGCACCTCCCCTCGGCGTTTTGCGCCGCCAACCAGCCGCACCCACCACGCCGGTACCGGCCGCCGGTCATCGACACCAAGTTTTCAGAACACCATCCCAAGAACGGACAACGAAACACATCGACGCACACACTGCAAATCCTCTATCGTGGAGAGCACTTCGGCCAACCGCGCACGGGCCAACGGAGGACTGCGCACGGGTGCCGAGACGCACGAGGAAAGGAAGAACGATGACGTTCAATCGTAGGTATCTGGCGGTTCCCGCCGCCATCGCAGCACTGTCCATGACGCTCGCGGGATGCGGAGGCGCAAGCGGCGGCAACGGAACGCCGCAGGCTTCTGACGGCCCGGTGACGCTGGAGCTGACGTTCTGGGGCAGTGACAACCGCGTCAAACTCACCCAGCAGGCGATCGACCTGTTCCACAGCAAGAATCCGAACATCACGGTAAACATGCAGTATGCCGACTTCACCTCCTACTGGGACAAGCTCGCCACTCAGTCCGCGGGTGGCGAAGCGCCGGACGTCATCCAGATGGACGCCTCCTATCTGGCCTCATACTCCAGCCAGGGCAGCCTGTACGACTTGGACAAACTGTCTGACCAGCTCGATCTCAGCACCATGAGCGCCTCACTCAAGGACACGGGCAAGTACGACGGTACGCAGTACGCGGCACCGATCTCCATGGTCACACTCGGCGTGATGGTCAACAACGATTTGCTCGACCAGCTCGGCATCAGTCTGCCGGACACCTCGACATGGACGTGGGACGACTTCGCCAAAGTAGCCAAGGAAGTCATGGACAAGTCGAATGGCGAAATCATCGGCGCCTATGCGCCCTCCGCCGAATTCATCCTGCAGCTGTGGGCCAGACAGCACGGCACGGTACTGTACAAGGACGGCAAAGTTGCAATCGACCCGCAGGTGCTCGCCGAATTCCTCGAGCAGCCCAAGACCTGGTATGAAAAGGGCATGTCGCCGAGCGTAGACAAGTGGTCGGAGGACATCGTGGCCACTCAGGACCAGCAGCCGTTCGGACAGAACAAGCAGGCGTTCGGTTTCGCCACATCGAACCAGCTGACGGTCAACGTCAAGGCCACCGGTTCGGAGAACATCTCCGTAGAGCCGATGCCCAGTGACGACCATACCACCAAATGGAACTACTACAAGCCCAGCCAGTACTGGTCCATCTCTGCCAAGAGTGAGCACCCGGTGGAATCCGCCAAGCTCATTGACTTCCTCATCAACGACGCCGACGCGGCAAAGATCCTCGGCGCGGAGCGCGGCGATCCTGCGAACAACAAGAACCGTGAGGCGTTGATGGAGACACTAACCGGCGCAGACAAGAAGGTGCTCGAATTCGACAGCTCACTTGCGGACTCCGTGGGTGAGGCGCCCGAGGTCACACCGAACGGCGCCAGCGGCGCGGAGAAGATGCTCACCCGCTACGTGCAGGAGGTCTCGTTCGGACGCATGACGCCCATCGACGGCGCCAACGCGTTCATTGCCGAACTGCAGCGGGAGATCGACGCCGCCTGACCGTTGCAGCGTCCGGAGTAGCTCGCAACCAACGGCGGAGGCTATTTCGGACGCACAGTCTGCTTCCTGTGTCCGAAATAGCTACCCAATCCGGTTTGGGAGGCTATTTCGGACGCGGAACCGGCATCACCGCAACACCATCATGCACGTGCGGGGGAACTGAGAAGGGGAGCATCATGGCATCCAACCAACAGACTGCGCCGACGCCGGCGCGCATCGTGTGCATCGGCGACAGCATCACCTACGGGGACACCGGCATGGGATTCATCGTCGAACGCCCGTGGCCGCGCATCATGGGCGAACGGCTCGGCGCGAGCGTCATCAACTGCGGGCACTGCGGCGCAAGCACGCGGGACTATCGCACCTTGCCGGAATGGCAGACCGCGCTCAACGCGCTGCCCGGCGCCGAAATCGCCACGGTAATGCTCGGCACCAACGACATCGACGGCGGCCGGTGCCGGGGACGGGGATTCGCTGCAGGGCGTCATGGCACGCTACGCATCCATCGTCGCAGACATCGCGGCCGCAACTGCCGAGGAAACCCCTCTTCGCATCGCCGTGCTCACGATCCCGCAGTTCGCGCTCGGCGAGCCGATCTTCGCGAGGTTCACATACGACGAGCTGGTCGTCATGAACCGCGCGGTGGACCGTTTCAATGCCATGCTGCGCGACGCCGCCGCCCACTACGGCTGGCATGTGATTGAGGTCGCCGGGGTGATTGACGGGCGGCGCGAGCTGTACGGCAACACCATCCACCCCAATCCGCGCGGCTACGAGGCGATCGCAAACGCCGTTACGCCGCAAATCAAGGATCTGCTCAGACCGCTACCGTGCCGTCTCGCAGACCGCTGTCGATGAGCACGCCGTCGCCGCCGCCCGCGGTCACGCTGGCGCGGAATTCGCCGGGCGTCATGCCGGTCCAGCCCTTGAACGCCACGCAGAAGTTGCTCGTCTGCCCGAACCCGCAGGCCCGGCCGACGGCCCCGACCGGCTCGCGCGTGTAGCACAGCAGGTATTTCGCTCGTTCCATGCGCACGCCGAGCACGTAACGGTGCGGAGTGATGCCGGTCGCCGCCTTGAAACTCTTGGCGAAGTGGAACTTGCTCATGTTCGCCATGGCCGCCATGGCCGCCAGATCCAGTGCGGCCTCGGGATGCCTGAGCGCATACGCCCGCACCTTCGCGATGCCCTCCTGCGCGGCTCCGGCTCCGGACGCGGCCGCAGAGCCTCCGGAGTCCCGTCCGCGCGCATGCAGCGGCCGGGCACGCGTCGCCAGTTCAGTGAACAGCGTGTCGATGTGCCAGGACATGCGCACGTCCGGAATCGGTGTGCCGCCCTTCAGCGTCTCGTAGATAAGCCGCAGGGCATCGACCGCCGGGGCGGGATCGTCCAGGGAAAGCACGTTGCCGCATTGTTCCACGATGCCGGTGCAGTAGTGCCGCGCCATCGGACCGGTGCAGTGCAGGTACACGTCGTGGCTGCGCGTGGGCGAACTGAACTCGTGCTGGCGGGACAGGTCGGCGATCATGAACTGGCCAGCATGCACGTCCTCGTCCACGTCCCCGATACGCATGTGGAACGTACCGGAATCGAAGTATGCCACGATGATCTCGTCGATGGCCCGTCGCCGCAGCCGGTAGCCGGCCTCGAACGTGATGGTCCCCGCCCGTACCGGCCGGAACGCGACGTGCGGGGCATGCCCGGACGGCACGCCGGGAAAGATCTCCGCACTGCCGGGAACCAGTCCCGCACCCTCCACGCGCATGTGGCACTCCCCTACTGCACTGTTACTGCACCGTGATGACCACGGGGTCGGACTGCACGGACGGGTCCGACTTGAGGCTCAGCCTCGCCACGTAGGCGCCGGCCTTGACCTTTGGCAGTTCGGAATCCTTGCGGCAGGAGGTGTCGGTGCCGTTCGAGTTGGTGGACCACGTCATGGTCTGTTCGTCCCGCTTCATGTCCGCGGCCTGGCTCAGGAGCAGCTTGCGCGGGTTGGCGGTGCACACGTCCGAACGCCACACGGTCTGGTCTCCGGAGGTGATGGTGAGGATGCGCGAACTGTCCGAACCGTCGATGAGGCACTGCCCGGTGCCGATGTACGCGATCGCGGCCGTGAACTTCACCGAGCCGCCCACGCCCACGGTGGAGGATGCCGCGGTCAGTTGCAGGGACACGTCCGACGACGAGCAATTCGACACGCCGGACGTCTTGCGCGGCGTGGGCGGATTGGCAGTGCGGCTGATCGCATAGATCTCGTCGTGGTTGATCCACCGATAGGCGGCTTCCATGCCCGCCACAGCGCCACGGACCACGCCGATGCACGCGGCGATGAGCGCAACGAGCACCACGGCCGCCACGATCCGACGGCGACGGTACATGCGCCGCTGAGCCGGCGTCCACTGCTTTCTTTTTCTGGCCATAACCACTTCAGTCTACGTGCCACGGGCCCGCCCGGCACGTTTCCCGCCGGACCCTTGCCGCTTATCCACATCCCAGCGGCAGGCGCAGCGAGCCGTCGGACAGGATTTCGATCAGCCCGTCCTCGTCGAGGCTGGCGATGCAGGCATCAAGCTGGGCACGGTCCCGCCAGAGCCTCTCCACCGCCTCGCGAGGCAGGGCGACGGGAGCCGAAACGCCCGCAGGCAACTTGCGCAACGCGTCGAGCACGATGCCTCGCACCTGCCGGTCGGTGCCCTGAAACCGCTGCCGGGGTCGCGTGCGCCGCTCGCCCAGTCCGGGCCGTCCGGCCGCCAGAAACGCGCAGCACGCGGAAACCGGGCACTGCCCGCACAGCGGCGCCTTGGCCGTGCACACCAATGCGCCAAGCTCCATCACCGCCTGATTCCAGACCACGGATCGGCTCGCATCCGCCGGCAGCACGCGGCTTGCAAGCGCCCGTTCCGCGGGAGACGCCGCCCCTCCCCGGGATTCAACGCCGGAGAACACGCGACTCAGCACGCGGCGGATGTTGGTGTCCACCACGGCGATGCGCGCGCCGAATGCGAAGCTCATCACCGCACTGGCCGTGTAGTCGCCGATGCCGGGCAGTGCCGTCAGGCCGTCGTAGTCACGCGGCAGGCTATCGTGGTGCTCGCCCGCCACCACGCGAGCGCACTCCTGCAGGCGCAGCGCGCGGCGCGGGTAGCCGAGCCGGCCCCATGCGGTGATTACCTCGGCAGTGGACGCGACGGCGAGCGCGGCGGCGTCCGGCCAGACGGCCATCCATGCGTTCCAGTAGGGCACCACGCGGCTCATCTGCGTCTGCTGGCTCATCACCTCGGACACCAGCACACCCCACGGGGTGGTTCGCCCGAAGCGCCATGGCAGGTCACGCGCGTTGGCGTGCCACCACGCGAACAGCGGCACGGCAACGGCGGAAGAGTCCGCAACGGAGGCGGCGGGGAGAGGTTCAACGGTGTCGTTCATCGTCCCTATTCTTAGCATTCGTGACGAACGAAGCGAACAACGCGAACAATGCAGCAAACCCCGAGGCCAATCCCGAAGCCAAGGTGGAGAAGATGTTCGAGTACGGTTACCGCAAGTCGAACTACGGGCCGGACGAACTGGTGACCGACGCGCACGGCAACCCGATCTCCGTGGTGGATGCGATGCTGTCCGCGGAGAAGGCCGCGGCCGCGGAGACCGTGACGCCGCATCTGTGCTACTACTCGCCGCGCATTCCGGGCAACACCGGTTCCGCGATCCGCCTGTGCGCCGTGACCGGCACGATCCTGCATCTAGTGGAGCCGCTGGGCTTCAACCTGCGCGACACGAAGCTGCGCCGCGCAGGGCTTGACTACCACGACATGGCCCATGTGGTGCTGCACCCGAACTTCGAGAATCTCGTCGAGTCCATGCCGAACTCGCGCATCATCGCATTCACCGCGCACGCCACCAAGCTGTACACGGAGGTGGAATACCGCCCGACCGACATTCTGCTCTTCGGCCCCGAGCCGGGGGACATTCCCGACCCGATGGATATCATGGCCGGCCCGCACGTGGCCGAGCAGGTGCGACTGCCCATGCGCCCGTCCCTGCGTTCCCTGAACCTCACCAACTGCGCGTCCATTGCCATCTACGAAGCCTGGCGTCAGCTAGGGTTCAAGGGCGGCGCGTAAGCGAAACGCTCCGGTAGAGCGTTTCGTAGCGCCGCCGAGCGCGCCACCACGGCGTGCGAGGCAACATTGAGCCTCGCCATCGGCGAGCCAATAATTGCAGGGACGGAGCGTAATAGGACTGACAGTCCAGTCAACCGTCAATCAAACTCCCCCTAGCCTTCCGCCACGGCGCGCGATGCAGCCATAAGCCTCGCCGCAGGAGAGCCATAATTGCAGGACCGTGCCCGATAGACGCACTCCAACGGAGTAGCCCACAACGTCGCAGGAGTTCAAGGTCAAGTCACCTGTGCTTTGGCTCCTGCATTCATTCACTGTGGCCTGTTCCGCAGCAACAATCCGCATCGCAGCCGGACCGCAAATCGACATCCCCGCGACTCATCGCTACCCCATTTTTCACGTTGATCGCGTCACGCACCCAGCACCCAGCGCGGCACGTATCCCGCTCCCCCGGCCGAACCGCATGCGCGCATTCGTCCATTCGGTCCAATCTGTACCCCCGGATTCGCAAGTTGGACCGATCATGCGAAAAAACAGGCCGTTTGGAGGCCAAAAATTGCACGATCGGTCCAAGCTGCGAAAAGGAGTGCACAGGTTGGACCGATCGGAAGAACCACACTCAGGCAATGCGAAGCAGACAGCATATGCAGCAGACAGCACGGCAAGGCTGACGGCGTGCGAGCCAGACAGGCATCGCTGCGCATACGATCCGCTCAAAATACGGGCTGAACATAGCGAAATTCGCGATTCCAAGCGCGAATCTATCGCCCCAGCGATCATTTGACGCTTAGAATCCGGAATTCGTTACATCCAGCCCGTATTTTCCCGCGTCGGCACACCACCGGTGCACCGCCGGCACATCACCGGCGCACCGTCGGCGCAGCACAGCAACGCCATGCAGCGCAAACCCCCGTAGCCCAGCAGCAAAACGCGTCAGTACTGTGTTACCCTTCCACCCCGGGAACCGGCGACTCGTTGCCGCCCTCCGACGCGCCGGATCCGCCGTCGCCGTCACCCGACGTGCCCGGCGTACCGGGTTCCGGCGACGAAGGCTCAGGAGAGGACGGCTCCGGAGAGGACGGCTCAGGAGACGAGGGCTCCGGAGAGGACGGCTCAGGAGAAGACGGCTCAGGCGCAGGAGACGAAGGTTCGGGAGAGGAAGGCTCCGGAGACGAAGGCTCAGGAGAAGACGGCTCAGGCGCCGGAGAGGAAGGCGGCGTAGTGGTCTGTGCACCGCCGGTCGAACCTCCGGTCGAACCGCCGCGGTTGCCGGAACCGTTGGAGCTCGAATCGCTCCGCCGCGAATCGCTGCCGGAATCCGAGGAATCCGAGGAATCCGAGGAATCGTTCCCGCTGTTCTGCGCGTTCTGCTGCTGCGTCCGCCGGGCCGCTTCCTGCTGCGCGGTGTATGCGTCCTTGGAGGCCTGCACGGCCTTTTCCGCGTTCTGCAGCGCGGTCACGGCGGACTGCAGCGCCGACGGGTCCGGATCGGTCTGTCCCAGCACGGCGGTGGCATCGTTGAGCGCGTTCTGCAGCGCGGTGCGCGTAGCCTCGTCGGTCACGGCTCCGTTGCTGCCGTCGAGCAGCGTCTGCGCGGCGGTGATCTCATTGCCCAGCGCGGACTTGGCGTCGTTGACCGTCTTGGCCTTCTGGCTGTCGGTCACGGCGGTGGCCGCATTGGTCACGGCGGAGGCGGAATCGTTGACCTTGCCGATCAGCGCCTGATTGCCCTGCGCGGCCGCGTTGAGCTGGTCGGTGCTGGCGATGTACAGGCAGTTCTGCGCCTGCCTGAGGCCGTTGGCCGTTTCGACGGCCTGCTTGAGCGCGTCCACGGTGGATCCGTCCGCCACGGCGTCGGCGGTGACGGCCTGCGCGTCCTTGGTGGCGTTGAGCGCATCCTGCAGCGCGGACGAGGCCTTGTTGTACTTGGTCCGCGAGTCGTTGCACAGCGCCAGCGCCGAGGCATGCACCCTGTCGTTCTTCAGCGAGTTGTAGTACGACCATCCGCCCAGCGCCAGCGCGATCAGGATCACCACCGCGGTCACGATGCCCACGATCACCCACGGGTTCCTCTTCGGCTTCGGCTGCTCCGCCACCAAGGCGCTGGTGTAATCCGGTTCGCCGGCCAACGCTTCCTGCGGGGTGATGGCCCCGGACCCGTCCGCCGACTGGTATTCGGGCTGATCCCCGGCACCCAGCGGTTTGACGACGGGCACGTCGTTTCCCTTGCCGTCAGCCTTGGTCGTCTCGTCGTATATGGATGCGGGGAAGTTGATGGGAGGAAAGTCCCCGAAGGTGTTCACCACGTCACCATCCGTCGTTACATCCTCCGTGGTCACGGCACTTTCAGCCGACTGGTCGAATTGAATGGGCTGCGATTGACCGGACGACTGAGCCGCCGGCATGGGGTTGCCCAGCGCAACGGTCTCCTCCACATGATTATCCTGCATGGGCAACGTAGACGGCACGGGTTCAACGGCATCGTCCATGCCCATGCCGTGCACAGAAGGAATGACCGTCGTGGGTGCATCGGCGTCTTTGATGGGCTCGCCGACGGACGTTTTGAAGACGATCGTCGGAGCGTCCGCCACGGATTTCTGCTGCGACGCGGGAGGTTCAGGGGATAAAGATTCGGAGGATACGAACGGTTCAACCGGAGTCGGCGCGTCAACGATGCTGCTGTGCTGGGTAAAGGTTGACAGCTCCGGCACCTGCAGCTCTTCGAAATGATGCAGATTGGCGTCTTCGCGTTGCTTATGCTCGTCCATCGTTCTCTTTCGGTTCAGCTTTCCTCATTCCACTTATTCCGATTCACCCCCGACTGCACTGCATCGCCGTTCGAGAAGTGATTCCTCATTCTGTTGATCATGGTCCACAGCGTCTTGTGGATTTGGTCAACCGCAGCACATGGAGGCGCAGCGGGTATGTGCCCTCTTGTCCTTACCCTCTAATCTATGCCGTCGCTGTTACAAGAAGGCTCGGGTGACTGTCCGTCATCCGAGCCTCACCGAGCCATTCAAGCCATCGTCAGATTCGCCTGCTGCCGGTTCGGTTCCTGGCTGTCTAGTTCTTGAAGCTGTGGATCGGGGCGGGGATGCGGCCGCCGCGGGTCACGAAGGCGGCACAGCTGGCCTTGTTCACGGGCATGATGGGCGCGTAGCCCATGAGGCCGCCGAAGTTGGCCTCGTCACCCACGGTCTTGCCCACCACGGGGATCACGCGCACGGCGGTGGTCTTCTGGTTCACCATGCCGATGGCGGCCTCGTCGGCGATGAGTCCGGAGATGGTGGCGGCGGACGTGTCGCCGGGGATGGCGATCATGTCGAGGCCCACGGAGCACACGCAGGTCATGGCCTCGAGCTTCTCGATGGTCAGGCAGCCGGAGGAGGCCGCGTCGATCATGTTCTTGTCCTCGGAGACGGGGATGAACGCGCCGGACAGGCCGCCCACATAGCTGGACGCCATGATGCCGCCCTTCTTGACCTGGTCGTTGAGCATGGCCAGCGCGGCCGTGGTGCCGGGGGCGCCCACCTGCTCGAGGCCGATCTTCTCCAGCACTTCGCCCACCGAATCGCCCACCGCGGGCGTGGGGGCCAGGGACAGGTCGATGATGCCGAACGGGACGCCGAGCCTGCGGGATGCCTCCTGCGCCACCAGCTGGCCCACGCGCGTGATCTTGAACGCGGTGCGCTTGATGGTCTCGCACAGGAATTCGAAGTCCTTGCCCTTGGCGGCATCGAGCGCGCGGGAGACCACGCCCGGCCCGGAGACGCCCACGTTGATCACCGCGTCGCCCTCGGTCACGCCATGGAAGCCGCCGGCCATGAAGGGGTTGTCGTCCGGGACGTTGCAGAACGCCACGAACTTCACGCAGCCGTAGGAATCGTTGTCCGCGGTGGCGGCGGCGATGTCCTTGATCACATGTCCCAGCAGCTCCACGGCGTTCATGTCGATGCCGGTCTTGGTGGAGCCCACGTTGACGGACGAGCAGACGATGTCCGTCTCGCTCAGCGCCTGCGGCAGGGAGCGGATGAGCAGCTCCTCGGCCGGGGTCATGGACTTGGAGACCAGTGCGGAGTAGCCGCCGATCAGGTCCACGCCACACTCCTTGGCAGCGCGGTCCAGCGCGTGGGCGATCTTCACGAAGTCCTTACTGGACTTGCAGGCGCTGGCGCCCACCAGGGAGATGGGGGTGACGGTGATGCGCTTGTTGACGATCGGGATGCCGTAGTCGCGTTCGATCGCCTCGCCGGTGGACACCAGATCCTTGGCGTACCGGGTGATCTTGTCGTAGACGTTGCGGCACACCTCGTCCACGGTGTCCGCCGCGCAGTCGAGCAGCGAGATGCCCATGGTGATGGTGCGCACGTCGAGCTTCTCCTGCTCGATCATCTGATTGGTCTCGTGGACCTCCATGATATTCAGCATGGCGTTGTGTTCCTTTCAGGTCGTACGGTCCGCAGGGTCCACCGATCAGACGCGGTGCATCTTGGTGAAGATCTCCTCGCGCTGGCAGCGGATGCGCACGCCGATGTCCTCGCCCAACTCGTCGAGCGCCTCCACCATCGCGCCGAACTCCACGTCCGACTTGGAATAGTCCACGATCATCATCATGTTGAAGAACCCGTCGATGATGGTCTGGGAAATGTCGAGCACGTTGACCTTGTGGCCGGACAGGTACGTGCAGACGCGGGCGATGATGCCGACGGTGTCCTGGCCGACGACGGTGATGATTGCCTTATTCATGGCGCTCCGATCAAATATGGGAAAGAACGACGGATGTCACCAGTATAGGGACTTCGCGCGCTTGCCGGGCGGGCCGTTCCATTCGTCGTCTGTCGCGCCGTCTGTCTCGCCGCACGGCGCGACGACAGCAGGCAGGGCCGGCGTCCGAATAGTGGTCCGGTCATTCCCCTCGGCGCCCAATCTCCGTATGTTTGCTTTCAGCTTCCGGCCACACGCCGGAACGCAAAGCCGAACCGCACCGGAGCCGTTCCCTACTGGCACAACCGGGACGGGACGGGGCCGGGCGTGGTTCCTTGTATTTTTGAGTTAGAGGGGTTCATTCCATGTCCGCAACCGCTGCAGTCGCCAAGAACGCGACGCCGGTCAAGAAGGACTCGGTGCCGGAGATCATCGCCGCATCCATGGTCGGCACCGCCATCGAGTTCTACGACAACTACTGTTATTCCATCGCCTCCGCCAGCTACTTCGGCGTGATCTTCTTCCCGGCCGCTACCAAGGCCAACCCGGCCATCGGCACCATGCTCGCGTTCCTCACGTTCGCCGTGTCCTTCCTCGCCCGCCCGTTCGGCTCCATGCTCTTCGGCCACTTCGGCGACAAGATCGGCCGCAAGACCACGCTGGTCGTGGCCCTCATGACCATGGGCATCTCCACGTTCCTCGTGGGCTGCCTGCCCGGCTACGAGCAGCTCGGCATGCTCTCCATCATCATCCTGTGCATCTGCCGTGCATGCCAGGGCGTGGGCCTCGCCGGCGAATGGTCCGGCGCCGCGCTGGTCGCCACCGAGAACGCGCCGGCCAACAAGCGCGCCCTGTACGGTTCCTTCCCGAACCTCGGCGCTCCGATCGGCTTCTTCTGCGCCTACGGCCTGAACCTGCTGCTCGACTCCACGCTCGGTCCCGAGGCCATGCAGGCGTGGGGCTGGCGCATCCCGTTCCTGTGCTCCGCCATTCTGGTCATCATCGGCCTGTATGTGCGTCTGCGCATGACCGAGACCCCGATCTTCCGCCAGGCCGAGGCCGAGGACCGCGTCTCCAAGCACCCGCTGCGCGACCTTGTGCCCTACTGGAAGGAAGTCCTGCTGGGCACCGCCGCCATGGGCATCACCTACTCCCTGTTCTACGTGCTCGGCACTTGGTCGCTGTCCTACGGCGTGAAGGTGATGAAGCCGGCATTCACCCAGAACGAGTATCTGGCCATGCAGATGACCTCCGTGGTGTTCTTCGCCATCTTCATCTTCGTCACCTGCGTGTACTCCGACCGTCTGGGCCGCAAGACCGTACTCATCTCCACCACGCTGGCCACGCTGGTCTTCAGCCTGTTCGCCATGCAGTCCCTGCAGCACAACGTCGTTTCCGTGATGCTGTTCCTGTGCGTCGGCTTCGCCCTTATGGGCGGCCTGTTCGGCCCGTGCGGCGCCTACCTGCCCGAGCTGTTCCCGACCCACGTGCGCTACTCCGGCGCCGGTCTGGCCTACAACCTTGCCGCCATCTTCGGCGGTGCGTTCGCTCCGACCATCGCCACCGCGCTGGTGCAGGCCACCGGCACCGTGGAGTCCGTCGGCTGGTACCTCGCCGTCATGTCGGTGATCGCCCTCGTCGCGCTGTTCCTCATCAAGGAAAGCAAGAACAAGGACTACACCAAGTAACGGCCTTACCGGCTGATTGCGTGAGTCGCATGGGTTGTGTGGTCTCCGGTTACCGCTGATCATGCAACGTGCAGCACGCAGCTTGCCGGGAAAATGAACCGATGCCCCCGCATGGAAATGCATTCCATGCGGGGGCATTATCGTTTCTGCCGTTCCGTGGTTTGCCGGCTCTGCTGGCTTGCTGGCGGTCTACCGGCTGCCGACTTAGCGTCCTGCCCCTCCCCGCCGTCTTGCCGTTAGACCATATCTTGCTCCGGTAACTATAGGAACTGTTGTGGTGCTTGAGAATCTCGGTGCCTGAGAGTCTCAGCTTCGACTGTGACGAGTACCGTTCCCTCGAGCAGAGCGGCATGTCCTCTTTTGCATGATCGGTCCAAGCTGTGGGCCCAGATTCGCAGGTTGGACCGATCATGCGATTTTCGGGCCCGAAAACGGCTGTTTTTTCGCGCGATCGGTCCAAGCTGCGTTGGCGGCGGCATAGGTTGGACCGATCGGGGACGTTGCACGCCTGCCGGGGTCCGGGAGAGCATGGACGAGGCCCGTTCGCGCCGTCTGCCGCAGGGGTTCGTCTTCGTCGGGCGGGAACACGATGCCGTTCATGCCGTTCGCGCCACCTGCCACGGAAGGTCTATCCGGGGAGCGCATGGAACGTTGCCCACTGCGTGCCGCCGAAACGGGCGTCACACTCATGGAACGTCACTTCGCACCGCTAGTCCGACGCCGACGCATTGCCGCCGAACCCACCCGGACAGTTCTACGGCATGCCACCCACATCTGCGGTGCCAGCACAGTGAGCACATCTATTGCCGCAGAGCCGCGCGAATCTTGTCCCGCCGCACGCCTCAGCCCATGCAACCCGCACCCGCGCTGGCACCGCTCACCCCCGCCGTGCCGTCCCTTCGCGCAGCAGGAACGAGCCCGCGAGCACGAACGCCACCAGCGCAAGGCCAAACACGTAGCCGTAGCGGGAGCCGGTCACAAATCCGGTCTGGGTGGCGGTGTCCGCGAGTCCCAGCAGGCAGGTGGCGACCGCGGTGCCGATCGCACCCACGACCTGCTGCATGGTGTTGAGGATCGTGCTGCCGTCGGCCGCCATCTCGCGCGGCAGGGCGTGCAGCGCGGCGGACTGGGTGGACTGCTGGATGAACGGAATGCCCACCATGATCACGATGTGCGCGGCCAGGAACAGCCCCACCGGCGAGCCCACGCCGATCGCCAGGAACAGCGCACCGCCGATTACGGCCATGCCCACGCCAAACCACACCAGACGCTGGGCGCCGTAGCGATCGTACATGCGACCGGCCAGCAGCGTGCACAGCGCGTTCACCACGCCGGCGGGCAGCATGAGCATGCCAGCCACGGCGGAACTCAGGCCGAGACCGCGCTGCAGCTCCTGCGGCACGAGGTACATGAAGGCGAGCGTGCAGGCGAAGGAGCAGCTGACCATCACAGCCGGCACGGCGAACGCCCGGATGCGCAGGGCCTTGAGATCCAGCAGCGGATCGGCCACGGTGAACTGCCGGTGCGTGTAGAAGGCAAGCACCGCCACGCCCACCACGAGCAGGGCGATGACTGTGGCGGAGAAGCCCATGTCGCTCACCAAGCTCACGCCGGCAACGAGGCAACCGAAGCCGACGGCCGAGGCGAGGATGGAGATGACGTCCACCGCGGGGCGCGTGCGTTCGATCGGCGTAACGAAGAAGGCCGCGGTGAGCACGATCGCCGCGACGGAGACGACGGCCAGCATGGCGAAGATGGCCCGCCAGGAGAACGCGCCGATCAGCACGCCGGCCAAAGTGGGGCCGATCACGGGCGCGAACATGATGGTGAGTCCGGCCACGCCGTTGGCGGCGCCGATCCGTTGCGGCGGGAACACGCGCATGATGGCCGCGTACATGGTGGGCAGCATGATGCCGGTGCTCACGCCCTGCACCATGCGCCCGGCGAGCAGCACGGCGAAGTTCGGTGCGAGCGTGCATGCCACGGCACCCGCGAGGAAGCAGCAGAGGGCAAACAGGGCGAGCGTCTTGGCACGCACCCATTTGAGCAGGAAGCCGACGCACGGCAGCACCACGCCGATGGCCAGCATGTAGCCGACGACCATCCACTGCACGGTGCCGGAGGTGACGGAGAACTCGTCCATGAGGTCCGGCAGAGCGATGTTCATGGATGTTTCGGACAGCATGCCCAGAAATACGCCGGCGTACAGGCCGGACATGATCAGATGGGGTCTGTCGAAGTGCTGGCACGACGGCGGCTGCGGCGATTGGGCCGGCTGCGGCATCCGCTCGGCGGCATCGGCAGGGGCATGGGTGTGACTGGTGCTCACGTGTTTTCCTCTCTCAACGCAGAAAACCGCATGGCCCGCACCGAAGTACTCGATGGTAATTCGGCGCAGGCCATGCGGTTTTGATCAGCTGTGCAAGGTAGCACGTTTTCGCAGGCTTCGTAAGTCAGGCCGGGCGTGTCGCCGGAGCCGACCCAGCCGCGAAGGCTGCGTCACGCCTCGCGTGAAGCAGCGGCAGCAGCCACGGCGGGCAGGGCGCGCGGGGCGTTGAAGCCCTGGGCCTTGAACTCGTCGGCGATGCGCTGGGCGATCTCATGTCCGGCGCCCTTGTTCACGAGGGCGATGATCGAGCCGCCGAAGCCGCCGCCGGTCATGCGCGCACCGTACGCACCGTGGGCGCGGGCGATGTTCACGGCGGTGTCGAGCTCCGGCACGGTGACGCGGTAGTCGTCGCGTAGGGAGTTGTGCGAGGCGTTGAACAGCTCGCCGGCCCGGGCGATGTCACCCTCCTTGAACGCCTCCACGAACTGGGTGACGCGGCCGATCTCGGTGATCACGTGGCGGGTGCAGCGCACCTGGGCCGGATCGTCGAGCTGCTCGAGCACATCGGCGAGCGCGGCAACCGGATCGTCGGCTGCGTTGACGCGGTCGGCCACCACGCGCAGGTTGTCCACGCCGAGAATCTTCGCGGCGGCCTCGCAGGTGGCGCGGCGCTGGGCGTACTGGCCGTCGTTGAGCTGGTGGGGTGCCTGCGTGTCCACCACGAGCAGTTCGAGACCGTACTTGTCGAGGTCGAACTCCTGCTGGGAGACGGATTCGATCGGGGTCAAGCCCGGCCGGCAGTCGAGCAGGATGGCGTGTCCGGCAGTGCAGCGCATGGACGCGTTCTGGTCGAGCCCGCCGGTGGAGGCGCCGGCCATGTCGTTCTCCGACTTGATGGCGGCGTCGATCAGGGTGACGCGGCCGGCGTCGGTGGCGCCGTAGCCCAGGGAGTACACGTCGTCGAGGGCGAGCGCGGTGGAGCAGGTCATGGCGGCGGATGAGCTCAGGCCGGAGCCGAGCGGCACGCAGGAGACGAACGCGGCGTCGAAGCCCTTGACCTGATCGAATCCGGCTTCCCGCAGGGCCCAGGCCACGCCGGTCGGGTAGGCGGCCCAGCCGTCCACGCCGCCGGCCTGGAGACCGTCGAGGTCTGCGGTGGCGACCTTGTCCGGTGCCACGTCGGACACAAGGCGCACGGCGGTGTCCTCGCGCGGTTTCAGGGCGATGAACGTGCGGTGGGGCAGTGCGATCGGCAGGCACAGGCCGGCGTTGTAGTCGGTGTGCTCGCCGATGAGGTTGACGCGGCCCGGGGCTGCCCATACGCCGGCGGGGTCGGTGCCGTACGTGCGGCGGAACAGGTCGGTGGCCTGTGCAACGCCGTCGTCGTGGCTGATCGGTTCGATGAATTCAACAGCAGTCATTGGTGTTTCGTTCCCTTTCTGGTGATGTGTGTACAACGCTCAGTCCGCGATGTCCACGTCGCCGAGCTCGTGGAATCGCTTGGCGATGAGCTCCGGCGTGGTGTCGGAGATCCAGGCGGCCATGCCGGATTCGGAGCCGGCGAGGTACTTGATCTTGTTGGCGGCGCGGCGGAAGCTGAAGAACTGGAGGTTCAGGCGGTAGTTGGCGCGGCGCGGGTCGTGGATCGGGGCCTGGTGCCAGGCGGCGATGTACGGCAGGTCCATGCCCTTGCCGTCGCCCTTGTCGAAGAACGCGTTGCCGCGCTTGAGCAGCGTGGAGTACATCTGGGCGAGGTCCCAGCGCTCCTGGTCGTTGAGCTGGTCGAGGGTGAGCACGTCGCGCACCGGGGCCACGTGCACCTCGAGGGGCCAGCGGGCGGCGGCGGGCACGTAGGCCACCCAGCTGTGGTTGCGCAGCACCACGCGCTCCTTGGCCTCGAGCTCGGCGTTCATGAGGTCCTTGAGCAGGTTGCCGCCGGTCTTCTCGTGGTAGGCCTCGGTGTGCTGCAGTTCCTTCTCCATCTTCGGGGCGATGAACGGGTAGCAGTACACCTGGCCGTGCGGGTGGGCCAGCGAGACGCCGATTTCGGCGCCGTGGTTCTCGAACGGGAAGATCTGCTCGATGCCTTCGATCGCGGAGATCTCGGCGGTGCGGAAGGCCCACGCCTCGACGACGGTGCGCAGACGGGACACCGGCAGGTCCGCAGGCAGGCCGTGCTCGTCGGGGTCGAAGCAGATGACCTCGCAGCGACCGGCGGCCATCTTCTTCTCCCACAACGGGTTGCCGTCAACGAAGGTGACATCCTCAGAGCGGCCGGGCACGCGGACCATCGACGGGAAGCGGTTCTCGAAGACGACGACGTTGTAGTCGGTGTCCGGCACTTCGCCGTCCTGGTACGGGTCGCCGGGCTTGCGGGCGGCCAGCGGGTTGCCCTTGGCGGTGGCGCCGGGGCCGGCGGTGATCGGGCGGTTCATGCGGGCGGTCGCCATCGGGATCCAGTCGCCGGTCAGCGGGTCGCGGCGCATTTCAGGGGCCGCGTACGGTACCTCCTCGCCGGCGGCGTTCAGCTGGTTGCTGAAGCGGTACGGCAGGTTGCGCGGGTCCTTGAGCTCGCGGGTCTTCCTGCCGGAGACGTAGTCCGGATCGTCATCCAGATAGAAGAAGTCGCGGCCGTCCGCCAGCGTGGTCGGCGTGATGCGAATGTGTTCGGATGCATACTCCCCCGGGGTGTAGTGTGCGAATTCGCTCATTGCATGTACTCACTTTCTTGTGTTGGTTCTTGGGTTGGTTCGGTCTGTTTGGCCAAAACGAGTTCCTTGACCAGTTCCTTGGTCTGCTTGGCGGCCGCCGGATCGAGGCCGTCGTCGGTCACGACCGTGTCCACCTGGTCGAACCGGGCGAACAGGGACAGGGACGTGCACTGCCACTTGGTGTGGTCGGTGAGGATGATCGTCCGGTCGGCAATGCCCATGAGGGCCATGTCCGTGGCGGCCTCGAGCGAATTCGGCATGAGGAATCCGTGCGGGATGGACACCGAGTGGGTGCCGAGGAAAACGGTGTTGACGCGCAGGGAGCTGACGACCTTGTCCGCGATGGGCCCGACGAGGGAGTTGGAACGGGTGATCACGCCGCCGGTGACGATGACTTCGACGTCCTTCGTCTCCAGTGCTTGCACGAGTTCCGCGACCGGGATCGAGTTGGTGAGGATGGTGATGCCGCTGGACTGCTGGGATTCGAGCAGGTGCTGGGCGAACACGTAGGCCGTGGTGCCGCCGCCGATGGCGATCACATCCCCCGGGGCCACGTATTGGATGGCTTCCTGCGCGATGGCGTCCTTGAGTCCGATGTCCATCTGGGACTTGACGGAGAACAGCGGTTCGGCCAGAAGCGTAGAGGTGGTGATGGCGCCGCCATGGACGCGCTTGAGCAGGCCCTTGTCCGCAAGGTCGGCGATGTCGCGGCGAATGGTCATCGCGGAGACGCCGAGTTCCTTGGACAGGGCCGTGATGCGCACGGCTCCTCGCGTGCGCAACCGGCTCAGAATGAGATGTTGGCGTTGTGACGATATCATTCGAACATTATCGCACACATCCGCTCATTGAACAAAACGAGCTTGAGCGTTTCGCGGCATAACACGACAATCATCGCGCACGGCGGCTAATCGTGGCGGCCCGCGTGCTCCAAGCCCATGCGCTCCAGACCCCACCGGGTGACCATCAGCATCGCCTCGGCCACAATGCGCGTGCTCATCTTGGAATTGCCGCGCACCCGCTCCACGAACACGATCGGCACCTCGCGGATCACACCGCCCACCGCCGCCACGCGCCGGGTCATATCCACCTGGAACACGTAGCCGTTCGCCTGCACGCGCTCCAGCCCCAGACTTGCGAGCATGGAGGCGCGGTAGATGCGGAATCCCGCGGTCATATCGTGCACGGGCAGGCCCAGCATGGTGCGCGCATACCACGAGCCGCCGCGGGAGATCATGTCGCGCAGCCACGGCCAGTTGACCGTCGCGCCGCCCGGCACGCGCCGGGAGCCGATCACCAGATCCACGTCCGGGTTCATCACGGCCACGTCGAGCATGCGCCGGAAATCCTCCGGGCGGTGAGAGCCGTCCATGTCCATTTCGCAGATGAGATCGTAGCCGCGCTCGAGCGCCCATTCGAACCCGGCCAGATACGCCGGGCCGAGCCCGTTCTTGGCCGTGCGGTGCATCACATGCAGTCGCGGTTCGCCGCCGGCCATGAACTGGGCGAGACGGCCGGTGCCGTCCGGGGAGTTGTCGTCCACCACGAGCACCTCCACCTCCGGAGTCTGCGCGAAGATGCCGGAGAGCGTGGGCTTGAGGTTCGCCACCTCGTTGTAGGTGGGCATGACGATGAGCGTACGGGGGCGCGCTACGGCACCGCCCTCGAGTTTCGGTTCCTTCTCCATCGCTGCGTTCCCGTCAGTCCACGTCCACGCCGACGGCCTCGGCCACGGAATCGAACCCGTCGCGGCGCAGCAACTCGGCCAGACCGCGCTTGAGCACGGTGATCTGCTGCGGGCCGCGGTACATGAGCGAGCTGATGAACATCACCAGACTCGCGCCGGAACGGATCTTCGCATACGCCTGACGCGCGGTGAACACGCCGCCGATGCCCGCGATGGCGAACCGGTCGCCGAACTCGCGGTACGTGTTGGCGATCACGGCGTTGCTGGCCCGGTACGTGGGGCCACCGGACAGGCCGCCCTCCCACTCGCGCGGAATCTCCAATCCCGTGCGGTCCTTCTGCAGGTTCGCGATGGACAGGCCATCCACCCGATGCTCGGCCAGGACGGCGAGGAGATCGCGGAACTCGGGCCACGTCTTGTTCAGCGGCATCTTGACGAGCACCGGCTGAGGGTGCTCGATCTTGTCCAGCGCGGTGAACAGGCGGTCCAGATTCTCGGGGCTGGAGGTGAACGGCTCTCCCACGTGCGTGTTCGGGCAGGAGACGTTGACCTCGATCATGGCGGTGCGGCCGGCGGCGCGGCGCATGGACGTGCAGTAGTCCTCGATGCCCTCGTCCAGATCGCCGCAGAATTCGTCGTTGGTGCGGGCGATGGAAACGGAGACCTGCATGCTCTTCGCCTTGCGCCAGGCGGCCTCGGCGCGGGGAATCACCTTGTCCGAGCCGTCGTTGGCAAGGCCCACGTGCACCATCATCGAATCGTATTCGGGCAGACGGTGGAACCAGGGTTTCGGGTTGCCCGGGCAGGGGCGCGCGGTGGTGGAGCCGATCGTCTCGAAGCCGAAACCCGCGTTGTCGAGCAGGACCGGCATGTCGCAGTTCTTGTCCAGTCCGGCGGACAGGCCGAACGGGTTGGCGAAGCGGACGCCCATCACCTCGGTTTCGAGAATCGGATCGGTGTAATCGAGCATCTCTCTCTCCAGCCACATGAGCGGCGGGATGCGCTTGGCGACGCGGCAGAATGCAATCATCTGGTCGTGCGCCACGTCAGGCGTGTGATTGAACACGAAGTACGGCTTGACGACGTGCTTGTAGCCGAAGGTGAACAGATCGGTGGTGGCCTTGTTCACGGCATCATGCCAGAAGTTCTCGGAAACGTAGCTCATGCGTCCCATTGTCTCACCGCGCGCGGCGAAGCGCCACCCTCGTCCACCGGGGGTGGAACCGGAGGCACTCCGGGGGCACTCCGACATTCGGATGCGATTCGAGACACAAAACCGCGCTGATCTGTCTCAGATCGCCACCGTTCCGGACTGCGGATGCGGCTTGAGACTCAAAACCGCCGTTATGTGTCTCGAATCGCCACCATTTCTGGCTGCGGCGGCGATTCGAGACACACGGGAGGCAGGGCTCAGTTCAGTATGGTTCAGTATGCGCCGCGGACGTACTGCGGCTGGTAGGGCGCCTCGCTTGTCTTGAGGCCCAGCTTGTCTGCGGCACGCAGCGGCCAGTACGGGTCGCGCAGGGCTGCACGGCCGATCTGCACGGCGTCCGCCTCGCCCCGGCGGATGATCCGATCGGCCTGCTTCGGCTTGGTGATGAGCCCCACCGCGGTGGTGGGCACCAGCGCCTTGAGACGCACCTGCTCGGAGAACGGCACCTGATAGTTCGGCTTGGCGGGGATGGCCACGCCGGGCAGGATGCCACCGGTGGACACATCCACCAGATCCACGCCGTGGGCCCTGAGCACACGCGCGGTCTCGATGGTCTGATTGAGATCCCAGCCGCCGGCCGCCCAATCGGTGGCGGAGACGCGCACGAACACGGGCACGGACGGGGCGACCGCGCCGCGCACCGCATCCGTCACCTCGACGAGCATGCGCATGCGGTTCTCGAGGCTACCGCCGTATTCGTCGGTGCGCACGTTGGTCAGCGGGTCGAGGAATTCGCTGAGCAGGTATCCGTGGGCGGCGTGGATTTCGATCACGTCGAACCCGGCGTTCACGGCGCGCACAGCGGCGGCGCGGAAGGCGTCCACGATGCCGTGGATCTCATCTACGGTGAGTTCGCGCGGTGCGGCGAAGTCGTCGAACGCGATCGGGCTCGGCGCCACGGTCGGCCAGCCGCCCGCCTCCTGTGGTACGCTGCCACCTTCGTAGCCCACGCCGAAGCAGCCGGTGGAGCCCTTGCGGCCGGCGTGGTTGAGCTGGATGGCAGCCACCGCGCCGGCGTCCTTGACGCCCTGCACGATCCACTGGAACGCGGCCACCTGATCGTCGTTCCACAGGCCAAGGTCGCACGGGGAGATGCGTCCCTCCGGAACCACGGCGGTCGCCTCGAAGCACACCAGACCGAAACCGCCCACCGCGCGGGACACGTAGTGCTGATAGTGGAACGGGGTGGGCTTGCCGTCACGGTTCACTGCCGAGTAGGTGTCCATCGGGGGCAGCCAGATGCGGTTGCGCGCGGTCACGCCGCGCAGCGAGATCGGGCTGAACAACGCCGGGGATTCAACCTTCACGGCCTTCTTGGCGCTCTTGAACAGGCCCTTGGACTTCGTCTTGCGCTCGGGCGCGGGACGGTCGGCCTCGGCAATCTCATCCAACGCATCGCCGTCGGCAACGGGATCGTTGGAATCGGCGCCGGCGTCCGGTGCGCCTTCGCCCGTCTCGGCTGAAGGCTCGGCGGCGGATTGTACCGCGGAATCTCCGCCGTCGGCCGCTACTCCGGCCCCGGGCATTCCCGCCGTCGCCGTCTCGTCCGTCTCGTCGCGGTCATAGGCCGACGTCTTGCTGGCCACCGTGAACCCGCGCATGTCAAAGCCCGCCAGATTCGCTTCGTCATAGTTGTTGTGCTTCATCGCTCATTCGCCCCTCTCGTGTCACCGACCGCCGCATTCGGCAGCCACCGGTGCCATTGTAGGCGGAAAACGACGCGACCCTCACGTCCATTTGTGCATGGCTCGTGAGGGTCAGCGCAGGGACTGACGCAGGCAAGGCGCAGGCGATTCCGGTTCCGGCCACGCCGTCACGGCAGCTGCGTCAGATCCTGCTGCGCGTTGTCAACCTGTTCTTCGGTGTTCGCCGCAGCGGACTCGGAAGCGGACGGCGTGCCGGCCTGATCCTGCGACTGCGACTGGTCCTGCGACTGCGTGCCCGTCCCGGAGCCGGAGGACGTGGACGACGAGGAGCCGCCCATGTACTTGGCCGCCGGAGCGCCGTAGTCGTTGTTGACCGGAATCTGCGCGGTCTCCAGATAGGTGTTCATGAAGTTCACCCACGCCGGGGTGGCCAGCATGTAGCCGAACCAGGTGTCGTGGAACACGCCGTTGATGGTGCGGTTGGTGAAGCCGTCGAGCGTCTTGGAGATGCCCGTCTTCTTGTCGTACTGCTTCTTGTAGCCCTGCGCGTTGCCGGCGATCGCGAATGCGGCCACCTCCGGGGTGAAGCCGGCGGTGATCAGGTACTCGTTCTCGTTGGTACCGGTCTTGGCGAAGGTCTTGCGCCCGTTGGCCAGTTGCGCGGTGTGCGCGGCGCCGGACGGGGTGACCACGCCCTGGTTCATGGCGTAGGCGACGGTCTGCGCGATCTCCGGGTCAAGCGCCTGATGGCAGTTGGCGCTCGGCACGGGAATGTCCTTGCCGGTGCTGTCGGTCACCTTGGTGATGGCGATCGGGGTGCACTGCACGCCGTTGGCGGCGATCGTGGCGTACACGTTGGCCATGGTCAGCGGCGAGGCGGACACGCCGGCGCCGATCACCACGGGCGGGTTGTACAGGGTCTTCTGGTCGAGCAGGCTCTTGCCTTCGTCCGCTATGGACGCGCTGTGATAGCCCATGTCGGACGCGGCGTTGAGGATGGGCGTCAGGCCGATCACCTTGAGCATGGCGGCCTGCGTGGTGTTGTGCGAGTTGATGAGGCCCTGCAACGGGGATTCCGGGTAGCCGCGCGCACCCGAGTTGCTCACCAGCCACGTGCTGGGCGCCTTGAAGTCGGGGACTTCCGTGCGCTCGTCCACGGAGTTGCCTGCCGGCAGCACCTCGGTGATGGAATGGCCCTCGCGCATCCACGCCGCGAGGTTGATCGGCTTCCACGTGGAGCCGACCGGGAAGCCGGTGCCACCGCCGTCCTTCTGGTCCACGGCGAAGTTGACGGCCGTGCGCGTGAAGTCGTTCGCCGCGGCGTCGGTCGCGTCGTACGTGCGGTTGATGCCGAATCCGAGCACTTCGCCGGTGCCGGGGCGGATCGCGGCGATGGTCATCTCGAACTGGCTGGGATCGTTCACGGGAATGGCGGTGCGTGCCGCGTTCATGGCGGCGTTGTTCGCGTTGACGTCCATGGTGGTGTGGATCTCCAGGCCGCCGGTGTTGAGCAGCTTCTGGCGCTCCTCCTTGGTGGCGCCGAACTCCGGGGAGTTCTCGATCTGCTTGACCACGTACGAGCAGAAGAACGCGGCGTCGCCGGCTGTCATGCACCCCTGGTCCACGGACGTGATGTGCAGCGTGTCCTTGATGGGCGTCTTCGCGGCATCGTCATGCTCCTTCTGGGTGATGTAGCCCTCCTGGAGCATGAGGTCGAGCACGATGTCGCGCTGCCGCTGCGCCTCCGGCTGGTTCGCCTCGATGGACGGATCGTATTTGGCGGGGTTCTGCGTGATGGGCGTGATGGTGGCGGCCTCGACGATGTTGAGGTCCTTGGCGCTCTTGTTGAAGTAGCGGCGGGCCGCGGATTCGATGCCGTACAGGTTGCGGGTGCCGAACTGGGCAATGTTGAGGTAGCCCTGCAGAATCTCCGCCTTGCTGTACTCCTTCTCGAGCTGCACGGCGATGAGCATCTCGCGCAGCTTGCGGGCGATGGTGTCCTCGGTGGCGTGGTAGGCGGCGATCGGGTCGTCGTCCGACTCGGCCTGGGCGAGCAGCATGTTCTTCACGTACTGCTGACTCAGGGAGGAACCGCCCTGGGTGCTGCCGCCTTTGACGTAGGTCTGCACGAACGCGCGCATCACGCCCTGCACGTCCACGCCGGAATGCTGGAAGAATCGGCGGTCCTCGCTGGAGACCAGCGCCTTCTGCATGATCTCCGACACGTCGCTCAGCGGCACCACGATGCGGTTCTGCGTGTAGAACGACGCCATCTTGCTGCCGTCCGCCGCGTACAGCGTGGACGCCTGGGGCAGTTTGGCGATGGAGAAATCGATGCCTTCCGCCTTCAGGGATGGCGAGACGGCCTGGATCACGGCGTTCGCACCGAACACCGCGGGCAGCAGGAATCCGGTCATCACCACGCCGCCGGCGCCGCAGAACATGATGTACGCGAGCAGCAGCGTCAGCACACGCTTGAAGGAGTTCGATTTCTTTTCGGGCATGGTGCCCATTCTAAAGGTGCGGCTCTACCGCCGGTTCGCCCTGCGACGCAAACGATCACCATAGCTCCACTTGCTGAAAACCCGCCGAAAACCGGCTGAACACGGCGCAGGGTGCGAGCGTCAGCGCTTGGAGCGACGGATGAGCATGCCTGGCTGGAAGATGATGATCGAGCGGCCTTTGCGAGCGATCCAGCCGCGGTTGTCGAAGTCCATGAGCGCCTTGTTCACCGTTTCGCGCGAGGCGCCCACCAGCTGGGCGAGCTCCTCCTGCGTCAGGTCGTGCGGCACCATGAGGCCCGCCTCGATCGGCTCGCCGAACCGCTGCGCAAGGTCGATGAGCGTCTTGGCCAGTCGCGCCGGCACGTCCATGAACACCAGATCGGAGATGCGCTCGTTGTTGGCACGCATGCGACCGGCGAGCACCTGCAGCATGTCCACCGCCACGCGCGGATGCTCGTCGAGCCAGGCGAACAGATCGTCATGCTCAAGCGAGACGACGGTGGTGCCGTTGGTCATGGCCACCGCACTGGCCGTGCGCGGGCCGCCGTGCGGGTCGAACACCGGGATCTCGCCCAGAATCTCGCCGTGGCCGTGGATGCTGAGCAGCTGTACGCGGTGATCCTCCGACTGGCGGGTGAGCTTGACGCGCCCGTTCTCCAGCACGTACATGCGGTGGTCCACGTCGCCTTCACGGAAGATGTAGCCGCCCTTGTTGAGCGTCCAGCGTTTGAGATGCGGGATCAGCTGCTCGGCCTCCTCGGGCGACACCTGCTTGAACAGCGCAGTATGCAACAGCGTATTGTCGCCCTGCGCAATGCCGTTCGGCGTCTCGTTCGCCCTAGTCACGCCCATCCCACCTCCGTGCCGTCCATTGGCCTTTTGACCGATTTTACGGGATGCTATTGTATCCCCGCATTGCGACGCAGACCGGTCCGGTTCCGGCAATCTACGGGATGATCGCGGTCCATCCGGGCGTGGCGAACCGGGTGCGTGCCAGCTCTTCGGCACGTTCCAGCGATTCCGTGCCGATCGTGGCGTCGGCCCGCTCGGGGGCGGCATAGCGCGCGCGGTACGGGCCTTCCGGATCCGTGAGCGTGGCGACCATGCGGTCCAGCACCTGAGCGCGGGTCAGACCGGTCTGCGAGCGCAACGGATCCACGCGCCTGACGGCCGATTTGACGGCCTTGTCGGACATCTTCTCCTTGGAAATGCGCAGGATGCGCACCATCTTGGCGGCATCCATGTCGTAGGAGAGCATGGTGTGGTGCAGCACCGCGCCCGGACCTGCGGCGCCCCAGCCCCCGGAAGCCGTACGCGCCGGAGCGAACCGGCGCTGCGCCGCCCCGCCGATCTTGCCCAGAGGCGAGGCGATGTCGTTGACGGGCCGGTAGCGGGCTTCGATGCCGAGCGAGCGCAGGGCATCAAGCACCCACCGGTCGCAGCGACGATAGGACTCCTCCACGTCCAATCCCGCCACCCATCCAAGGGGCGCAACCAGCGAATACGTGATGACCGACTCCGGCTCGGCGAACATCGCCCCGCCGCCGGTGATGCGCCGTACCACGGTCACCTGCTCCGCACGCGCCTGTTCCAGATTCACCTCGTTGCGCAGCGACTGGAAGCGACCGATCACCACTGCGGCGCGGTCCCACTGCCACAGGCGGAGCAGCGGCCCCATGCGTCCGGCCGCCACCGCCTCCGCGCACGCCTGATCGAGCGCCAGCTGCATCGACGGGGAGCGGGGCACATCGCGCAGCACGGTCAGGCTGTCTGGGGCTGCTTGGGCATATGGGGCGTCGGCTCGGGCCGGGGCGAGGCGCTGCTGCGCAGGCCGGACGGGGCCTGCGGATTGTTCGGACCGGTCCGGATGGGCGGATCGTACGGGCCATATGGGCCGGGCGCCGTCCGGATCGTCATGGCCGTCGGAGGGCCGAACCGCGTCCCCGGAGCGCTCGGGAATCCCCTGTTCCGACACGGAAGTCGGCCCATCGGGACCGGATGCGGGCGTGCCGAATGCGCGTGCGCCGGATGCGGGCGCCAAGGAACCGCCATGGCAGATCTCGGCACGCTCACGACGGGCAAAGGCATTCGAGTAACCCGCAACGCGCTCCCGTTCCAGTGCGCGCCCGGCCGCCGTGGCGATCGTCCGCGCGTCGGCACCGATCAGCATGACCGTCGGATGCCCGGAGATCACCGTCTCCAGCCGCCGGGCCAGCGATTCGACCGGGCAGTCTGGGTCAGCCGATTCAGACGGACCGTCCGGCCTGACCGATTCAGCTGACTCATCCGATTCAGCAGGCTCACACGATTCAGACGACCGTCCCGATTCGACCGGGCCTTCCGATTCGAGCGACCGGCTCGGTTCAACCGGATCATCCACCCCAACCGGTTCAACCGATTCAACCGACCGCCTTGGCGTGGTCCCACTCTCCGCCACCGACGTTCCGGACGCGTCGGTTCCGTCTAATTCCAACCTGCCGCGACCCTGCCGGCCGCACATTTCCGAACCGCCAATCCCTTGAGACGCCAAGGTCAGACCGGCCGCCGCGTGCACGTATGCGCCGATCGCGGATTCCAGTTCGCGCAGCAGACCGTGGGCCGCCTCCGCATCCCCCTCCACGAAGAAATCGCCGTCGATGCGCGCCTGAATCACACCATCCGCGCGCGCCGGATTCACGCTGACGGCCACCAGCTTGCCGCCCGGCATCTTGCATTCGCCGCGGTACCACACACGCTCGGTCGCTTGCGTCAGTGCATCCATCCGTCCCCCCGATTCATTCCGCCAATGGTGTCGTCATCGCAACCACCTTATCGGGCTCTTCCGATTTCGTCATGCCCCGCCTGCGCGTCCGTCTGCCGTCACGCACCGTCGCCGTTCTATCCTCGGTATGCCCCCACATACCGCGGCACACCCTCCGCTCGTTCGCGGGGCACCCACCGTGCATCCGCCGCACGCCTACCGCACGCCCGCCACACACCCACAACCACACGCCCACAACCACACGCCCACATGCGTTTTGTAACTTTGTTACAAAACGCGTCTCCTGCGGCCGCCTATCCACCAATTTTGTAAATCTGTTACAAATCCGGTCTCTGGCCGCCGCTACGAGACCATATTTGTAAATCCGTTACAACAATGGTCTCGTAGCAACCCGCCCGAGGCATGTTTTGTAACTGTATTACAAAACATGCCTCGACAGGTATGCCCGTCACGCGCCCCAGGAGAAGCACCTGCCGTGCACCGCCCGGGGCAGCCTCCTCATGAAGCGCCACCGCAATCGCCGCGCACCCCAACCGGCAGCAGCCAACGCCCCGGCCGGAAGCGGAGGCACCCCGCGGAACGCGGCTGGCCGGCCGGGCAAACACCGTCAGATGCGCGCGAGGATGTCCTCGCCCACCTGCTCGGTGGTGCGCTTGGTGGAGCCCAGCTCCTCGATGTCCGCCTCGACCGCACGATCGATGCGCTCGGCTGCCGCGTCGAACCCGAGATGGCGCAGCAGCATGGCGGCGGACAGGACGGCGGCGGTCGGGTTGGCGATGCCCTTGCCGGCAATGTCCGGCGCGGAACCGTGGATCGGCTCGAACATGGACGGGTATTCGTTCGACGCGTTGATGCAGCCGGACGCGGAGTAGCCCACGCCGCCCACCACGGCGCCGGCCTCGTCGGTGAGGATGTCGCCGAAGAGGTTGTCCGTGAGGATCACGTCGAAGCGCGACGGGTCGGACACCAGATAGATGGTGGCCGCGTCGATGTGCGAGTAGTCGTGCGTGACCTCCGGGTACTCCTCGCCCACGCGGTCCACGATGCGCTGCCACATGTCGCCGGCGTTGACGAGCACGTTCTTCTTGTGCACCAGCGTGACGTGCTTGCGGCGCTTCATGGCCAGCTGGAAAGCGTAACGGACCACGCGCTCCACGCCATACGCCGTGTTGATCGACACCTCGGTGGCCACCTCGTTGGGCGTATTGCGACGGACCGCACCGCCGGCGCCGCAGTACAGGCCCTCGGTGCCTTCGCGCACCACCACGAAGTCGATGTTGCCCGGATTGGCCAGCGGCGAGGTGACGCCCCTGTACAGCTTGGACGGGCGCAGGTTCACGTACTGGTCCAGATCGAAGCGGAGCTTCAGAAGCAGACCGCGCTCCAGAATGCCGGCCTTGATGCGCGGATCGCCCACGGCGCCGAGAAGGATTGCATCGGCCTTCTTGATGCGCTCCTCCTCGTCCTCGGGCAGGATGGACCCGTCGCGCAGGTAGCGCTCGGCACCCAGATCGAAGTGCTCGTAGATGAACGATGCCTCTCCTTCGGCGGCCTTCTCCAGAGCGGCCTGCGCCCATGGAGTGACTTCCTTGCCAATGCCGTCACCGGGAATAACTGCAATGTGGTATGACTTGCTCATAGCACGCGAGACTACTCGCGCATCCATGCCCCGGACGAGACCCGCTCAGCAGATGGACACGCGGAGGGACCGCAGATTGAGCGAATCCATTGCCGCAGCACCCATTGCATCGATGGAAAACAGCGGATTCGCCCAATCTGCCGGCGCGGCCCGTCGGCGCGGCCTGCCCTGCCCGAGGCTACTCGGTCAGCCCCATGACGGCCAGGCACCACGCGTTCTCGTAGGAGACCTCCTCCCACTGCTTGTACCGCCCGGTGGTGCCGCCGTGCCCGGCCTCCACCTCGATCTTCACGATCGCATCCGCCCCCACCTCGGGCTCCTGCAGCCTGGCCACCCATTTGAGCGGCTCCACGTACAGCACGCGCGTGTCGTTCATCGACGTGGTGACGAAGATCCTCGGGAAATGATCGGTGCCGAATCGTTCGCGCCGCTCTGCCGCCGTGGGCACGTTCTCGTACGGCGTGTAGGACTTCATGTAGTCGTACACGGCGGCATCGTGCAGCGGGTCACCCCATTCGTCCCATTCGGTGACGGTGAGCGGCAGATCCGGCTTCAGGATGGACGTGAGCGCATCCACGAACGGCACGTCCGCCTCGATGCCCGCATACAGGTCGGGCGCCATGTTGGCCACCGCGCCCATGAGCAGTCCGCCTGCGGAACCGCCGTTGGCCACGGTCCGCGACCGGTCCGCCCAACCGCTCTCCTGCAGCGCGCGGGTCACGTCCACGAAGTCCTCGAAACTGTGCCGCTTGTTGAGCCGGCGACCCTGCTCGTACCACGCGCGGCCCATTTCGCCGCCGCCGCGGATGTGCGCCACCGCGTACAGCACGCCACGGTCGAGCAGACTCAGTCTCGGCACGGAGAATCCGGGGTCCATGCTCACCTCGTACGCGCCGTAGCCGGTGATGAACATCGGCGCGGCACCGCCCTCGCTCTGCGGATGGCACACGGACGGACGCCACACCAGCGAAACGGGAATCTGCTCGCCGTCGCGCGCGGTGACCCACAGCCGATGCTCCACATAGTCGTCCGGGTTGAAGTCGCCCAGCACGGTGGCGCGTTTGAGCAGCGCATCCTCACCGGTGGCCGGATCGAACTCATGCAGTTCGCCGGGCATGGTGTAGCTGCCGAACGAGTAGCGCAGGCGCGGAGCCTCGTAGGACGGGTTGCCGCCGGAGCCAATCGAGTACAGCCGTTCCGCGTACGGACGGCCGGCGCTGTCGCTCCCGCCCGCACTGCCCGACGGCCTGGGCACGATCTCCTCGAACCGCCAGGGGCGCCCGACCCGCCAATCCTCCACCGCGTCATGCTTGGTCATGACCGCCAGATGCGGCAGTCCCTCCGCCCGGTAGGACAGCAGCACGAAATGCCGGTGGATGGCTATGCCCTCAATGCCCAGACCTCGCACACCGTCCAGAATGGCCGGATTGCCGGGGTTGTGACACGGGCGTCCGACCGGCATGGCGGAGTACTGCCCGCCCTTCTCGCACCCGTAGGGCGACCCGGCCGCGACGACCGTGCCCTCGTCCAGCGCATACGGCGGCTCGTGGGTGCGCATGTCGATCACGTTGATCTGGAAGTTCGGGTTGGTCACGTTGTGGTACACCACCGCCACGGGCACGTCCTCGCCATGGTCGCCGGCACCCTCGAAGCAGGCGAAGCTCACGTCGTACTCGATGCCTTCGCGCCGCGGGATGAACGGGCGGAATTCGCCGGTCGGGTCGTCCACGGGCAGGGTGAGCACTTCGGTGGTGGTCTTGGACCCGGTGCCGATGACGATGTTGCGCTCGTCGAAGCTCAGGCCCACGCCCACCCAGAACCGTTCGTCGCCCTCTCGCCATGCCTCGCGGTCCTCGGACGGGTCGGTGCCCACGCGGTGACGCCACACGGCGTACGGCCGCCATGCCTCATCCACCTTGACGTAGAACGCCCATTTGCCGTCCGGGGTGAGGCATCCGCCGGCGGACACCTGCGGGATGGTTTCGGGCAGGTCGCGGCCGGTGGAAAGGTCGCGGATCTTCAGGTCGTAGCGTTCGTCGCCGGTCACGTCCACGCCGTAGAGCATCCAGCGGCCGTCGCGGCTCAGGTCGATGCCGCCGCAGCGGAAGAAGTCGTGACCTTCGGCCTCCTTGTTGCCGTCGAACACGATCTGTTCGCCGGGCATGGAACCGGGCTCGGCCGTCACGTCCACCTCGGGCGGCGTCCAGTCGTCCGGCCCGGTCACGGGGATGCGGCACTGCACGGCGTACTGGCTGCCTTCTCTGGTGCGCGTGAAGTACCAGTATCCGTTGAGTCGGGTGGGCACGGACATGTCGGTCTGCTGCACGCGGGACTTCAGCTCGTCGAAGAGTCTGCCGCGCAGGCCGGCGAGCGGCTGCATGCGGCGCTCGGTATATGCGTTCTGCTCGCGCACGAACGTCTGGGTGCGCGGATCGTCCTTGGCACGCAACCACTCGTAGGGGTCCTCGAAAACGTCGTTGTGGAACGATCGGGCGTGCAACTCGCGCACCGCGACCGGATATTCGCTGACTTCACTCATAATTCGTCCATGCTACATCCCGCGATGCCCGCCGCGCCGCGTTCCGCCCATTGACACATGTTTCCGCAGATTTCCGCCGATTCCCTCCGGCTCCGACCCGTTTTCGCAGACTACGTAGCGCCTCGATTGCGCGTACTTTCGATTCGTGCGGTCGAATTGCTCCGGTACCCGAAGTAGACCCCTTGAAAAATCGGCGTAACGACGTCATTGCTACTCGAGGGCCACCGAAAATCGACCGCACAAATCGGAAATATCCCGAGCCCGATCGCCCGCGGCACCGGGAAAAACAGCCCCACCCGTAGATATAACGATTGACGTGCCGCAAAGCCACCGACAGTCCATCGCGCCACCGTCGCAACCCGGCGTACACTCGCGCATATCCGTCGAGACGGCCTCTCACACGTTGTGCCGCAGGTACGGCAGCATGGTTTTCATGAGGTTGGAACCGGTGGTCCCGGTGAACACGGGCACGTCGGTCACGGGAATGGGCTGCGTGGTGGTCACGCCGGCGATCTGCGGCACCACCGACGCCTCCTTGGGCGTGAGCTGGCGGATGCCGATGCAGATCACGCGCCCGGGGTAGCGCTTGGCGATGGTGGCGTACGTGGTCGGATCCTTCTGGCCGTCGTCGCCGATGAGAATGAACCGCATGCGCGGGAAGTCCGCCATGAGCTGTTCGGCGAACTCGAGCTTGTGCTGCACGCCGGAGGGGATGAACGTCTTGGGTCTGGGGTCCAGGTCGCGCAGCAGCAGCGGCCCCTCGGGGTAGCCCTGATAGCGGATGAAGTGGCGGATCGAGGTCTCCACGTTCCACGGCGAAGTGGACAGGTAGAAGAACGGCGCATCCGGGAACAGGTCCGCGATCTTGGAGTACAGCACGTTCATGCCGGGCACCACGGCACGCTTGCGCGGATTGAGGAAGAGCAGGTTGTACGCGGCCTTCCACAGGGTGGGCGCCTGAGTGACCATGATCGTGTCGTCCACGTCGGAGATGATGCCCACCTGCGCGCCGGAGGGAATGGTGAACAGCGGGGAGGTCACATCCGGCCGGCGCTCCACGCTGTAGGAGACCTGATGGATGCCTGGCGTCATCTGGTGTTCGGCCACCAGATCGAGGTAGCCGGCGTCGTCGGAGATGGCGAAGCTGCTGGGCTGGTCGCGCGCCGGATCGATCGGGTCGTACACCTCGGAGACACCGATCTGCACGGTTTCGAGCGGACGCCGGTCCACGGTGATGCGCACGTGGGTGTGCGGGGCGGGCACGGCGAGCATGCCGCGGATGCCGCGCATGAGCGTGCCGGCCTCACGGCGTTCGGGCGCGCGCACGGTGCGGCAGATGAGCCGCGAATACGATTCGGTGCCGTAGCCCACGTACGGTTCGACGCGCGGATACCAGCCGAGCTGGCGGGTGAACAGCGTGGAGAGCGCCGACCATATGCCGAATCCGTGGGTGACCATGCGGCGCGTGGCACGAATGACGATCGGCTTGTTTTCGATGCGCTCGCGCCACGACGCGGCATCCACGATGGTGGTGGTGCGCCGCGCGCGGATGGGTTTCTGCTTCGGTTCGCGGTTCGACATGCGTTCCCCCTTGCGGGCGTTACTGGGCGATCCTCGCGTAGGCTTCGGCGTCGAGCAGGGCGGGTTCGTCGTCGTCCAGTTCGATCTTCACGATCCAGCCTTCGCCGTACGGATCATTGTTGACCACGCTCGGGTCGTCCGCTGCGGCCTGATTGACGTAGCGGATGGTGCCGGCGACGGGGCTGATCAGCGGCTCGACGGCCTTGGAGGATTCCAGTTCGAGGATTTCGTCGCCCGCCTCCACACGGGTGCCGACTTCGGGCATGTCGATGAACACGAGTTCGCCGAGCTGGTTGGCGGCGTATTCGGTCACGCCGATGATAGCCGGTTCGACGGATCGGTCCACCCACACGTGCTCCTCGGAGTATTCGAGGTGCTCGGGGACTTCGAGGTTCTGGGGCTTGTTGTCGTCATCACTCATACCGCCACAGTAACACGGCGTTTCGAGCACGGACGTCGAAATTAGGGGTCAGCCGGCACGCACGGCGGAGGCGGGCGTCGCACCTACCACCTGCACCATGGCGCCCACGGGCAGGAAGTCGTACATCCACTTGGCGTCGGCCACATTCATGTTCACGCAGCCATGGGAGCGGGGCTCGCCCTTGGCGATGCCGTCCGGGTTCCACGGGGCGCCGTGCAGCGCTTCACCCTGGTTGTAGAAGATGGACCACGGCACGTTGGGCGTCACGTAGTCGGCGCCGCGCATGGTCTTGGTTTCGTACTTGATGTATACGAAGAACGTGCCCACGTCGGACGGGGTGGAGAGCTTGCCGGTGGAGGTGAGGAACGTGTTGACGAGCGTGGAACCCTTGTACGCGTACACTTTCTGTTCGCTCAGGTTGACCACCACATGCGGGTCGCCGTTGGGGCTGTCATAATCCACCACGCGCGACTCGGTTTCGAACTTCGTGGTTTCGGTCTTCACGGTGGCGGTCACGCCTTCGCCGTTGTGCAGGGCGGCGGTCACGGCATTGACGGCCTCGTCGGTGCCGGTCACGGTCACCCCGTCCACGCCTTCGCGCAGCGTGGTCATCACGGCGCCGGCCTTGTTGGTCACCACGGAGGCCTTGACCATGTCCTGCTTGAGCGCGCCGGGCAGCGTGGAGGCGAGGTAGTCCTTCACGGCGGCGTCATCGTACTTGAGGGTCACGGTGCCCCGCTCCGGGTCGGTGTCGAACCCGATCCACTTGGCGATCTCCTCGGCGGGGACGGTGAAGGATTTCTTGGCGCCGTTGTTCACCACGAGCTTGGAGGATACGCGCGCGTTGGCCTGATCGGCGGCCTGCTGCGCGGTGGCCACGCTCACCGGCATGCTCACGGATTCGTAGGTGACGGAAGCCTTGACCACGGTTCCGGGGTGCTGCGCGGCGTCCGCCACGGCGGCTTCCACGGGCTGGGCGACCGGTGTCTGGCCGTCCCTGCCGGGGGTGACTGCGAAGTTGTGCGCGGCGTCCGTCCACGCCACGGTGGAGGCGACGGCACGGTCGGATTCGTGCACGAACCGCTCGGTCAGCGCGTTAGACAGGGCGAGCTTGTCCGTGCTCACGCTCAGCGGCACGTCGCTTGCGGACCACGGGTTGATGCGCGTGAGTTCGGCGGCAAGCGTACCGCCGGATTTCGCGTTGAGCAGATTCGTGACCGTGCCGTCCACGTCGGCGGTCACGCCCAGATCCTTGAGCGAGACTTCGGCGGTCTTGCCGTCGGATGCGCTGATGGCGATGCGCGTAGTGTTCGCCGCGGAAGCCACCGCGTCACGCACCTCGCCGGCGGTCTTGCCCGCAAGGCTGGTGCCGCCGAAACTCACGCCGGGGGCCACGCGGTCGGCGAAATAGGCGCGCGCACCGAAGAAGCCGCCCACGAGCGTGACCAGCAGTGCGGCGAACACGCACAGTGCAACGATGAGTCCACGGTGCCCCTTGCGGGAGGCCGGTACGGCGGACGCCAGCGAGGCTGCGGCGGAGACGGGCGGAATGGACTGCGGCTCGGCGGAGGCGAACAGCGCATCGAACGTCGGCTGCTCCGCGTGGCGGGCATGGGCCTGACGCGACCCGTCCGGAGCCGGCAGCGGCGGCAGATAGGCCGTGCGCTCCGGGTCGAAGAGTGCCTCATTCGTATTGTTGGCCATGGCCGCCGTTCCTCTCGCATTCACATGTCCCGGCAGGCCGCGCCCCCGGGAATTTGGATACCATCGACCACTATAGACGGTAAAAACGACGCCTTATATCCCCGTTGCCGTATGTTTGCTCACGCCTGAACGCCGAGGCTAAGACCGGGGCCCATGCCCATGCCCGGGCCCACAGGCCGGCCCCGCTCACAGCTCGCGGCCGAGCCACTCCTCGATCATGTAGCGGGCGATGGTGGCCTTGCCGGGCGCCTCGATCCGCCCCGCGATGATCGCATGCGTGTATTCGTCGCGGGTCATCCACATGGCGTCCGTGGTCTCCTTGCCGTCCACGTGGATCTCGTCGGTTTCCGCCTGGCCCTTGAACGCCACCATGAGCGAGGCCGGGAACGGCCACGGCTGCGAGCCGAGATAGCGCAGCTCGCCCACCTTGATGCCGGTCTCCTCCATGGCTTCGCGGCGTGCGGCATGTTCCAGGTTCTCCCCCGCCTCCACGAATCCGGCGGACGTGGAGTACAGCAGCTCGCTGCGCCATGCGGCGTTGTGCTGCAGCATGAGACGGTCCTTGCGGTCCACGATCGCGGTGATCACGGCCGGCTCGATGCGCGGGAACAGGATGCGCCCATCATCCGCTGCGGTGCAACGCTGCGCCCACCCGCCGAGGGCCGGGGCCACGGGCGCGCCGCAGCACGGGCAAAAGCGCTGGGCGTTGTGCCACATGCTCAGGCTTGCCGCACTGGTGGCCAATCCGGCCTCGCGCGCGGAGGCGTGGGGCGCGAAGCCGCGCAGGTCCACCCAGTCGAATCGTTGCGATGCCTGATCGATGATCGACGCGGCGACACCTGCACGCGCGCCCTCGCCGCCGTCCGCGAAGGCGTCGTCCGCTCCCACGCCGGCCGCATCGGGCACGGTCGGGGCGGCGGCGGGCCGCACGGCGCGGGTGATGTCCACGGCCACCACGTGCTCGGCGTCCGCACGAGGCCCGTAGGCGCCCAGAAACATGGCCACCGCACCGGAGTGCGTGGCCAGTTCGTCGGCCATGTAGGCGCCGGGCAGCATGGCGAGGCGCATCTTCGCGGCCTCGTAGTCCACTACGGCGGCCTGTCCGCGCGGCACGGCAAGACGCCCGGCGTTCACCAGCAGCACGCGGGTGGTCGGCTCGGCCAGCACACCCTCGAGGAGCCCTTCCTCGCCGCGGCGATCCACCTGATAGTCGATGTCTCCTTGGGCGAGCGGCAGGAACGGCAGTACGCCGGTCAGCGCCAGCGGCGAGAATCCTTGCATCAGCGATTGTCCTCCCTGATCGTCGCGATGGTGTCCACGCGGGCGATGAGCGCCACGAGCGGCCGGGCCAGCTCGTCCGGATGCTCCATGGCGGAGAAGTGGCCGCAGTCGCGGATCACGGTGAACGCGGCCTGCGTGCCGGTCATGGCCTCGGCGATGGGGCGCATCACGGCCGGCGGACTGGACGGGTCCTTGTCGCCGCAGATCACGGCGGCGGGCGCGGTCACGAGCTGCAGCTGGTCGTTGAGGTCCGGGCGGCCGGCGGCCATGCGTTCGCGCCACGCCACGCCCTTCGGATCCTGCGAGCGGATGAGTTCCGTCATGCGGACGATGAACTCGTGGGAGCATTTGACCGTGGAGTCGCGCATCGGGTTCGCGGCGGCGAAGTGCATGATCGGCTCGTACGTGCCGCTGGCCTCCATGGTTTGTGCGATCTTCAGGCGGCTGGCGTGCGCCTCGGGGCCGTCCGCATCCGCCTTCGTGTCGCACAGGGCGAGTCCGGCCACTGCGTCGAGGTGCCGGCGCTGGATGTCCAGCACCAGATAGCCGCCCATGGACAGCCCCACCCAGATCGCGCGGTCGTAGCCGGCCTCGCGCAAGAGCTCCACGTAGGCGTCGGCCATGCGGTCGAGCGCATACGGGTAGGCCCCGTCCGCGTCCGCACCGCCGGATTCCTCTGCGCTCGGGATCGGCCCCTTGCCGGCGCCGGGCATGTCCGGGGCCCAGATCGTCGGCTTGGCCAGGCCTTCCTCCTCGGTCTGGCGCACGATCTCGGCCGCGCACTCCTCCCACATCCGGTGGTCCACGGGGAAGGCGTGCACCAGCACCACCGGCACGCCCGTGCCCCGGCTGAGCACATGGTTGAGTATCCGCATGTTCCGTCCTTTCCTCTGATTCACGCCGCCGCGCTCACACGCCGGCCCACGCCAGCGCCAGACGCACCAAGCGCCCGTGGCCGTTGGGCATCTGCGCCACGAACCGGTCCAGATCGTCGCTGCGCGGATCCACCCACTCCACGTCCAGCGTCTCGTCCTGCGGCTTGCAGTCGCCGGCGATCGGCACCACGTAGCACAGCGCGATGGCGTGCTGGCGCGGATCGTAGAACTCGCTCACGCCGGGGGTGGGGAAGAATTCGGCCACGGTGAACGGCTGCAGGCCGCTCGGCAGGACCGGCAGGGCGATGTCGCCCAGGTCCTTCGCGATGTTGCGGGCGATGGCCTCGCGCAGGGACTCGTGGAACAGCACGCGGCCGGTGATGAGCGTGCGTTCGATGGCGCCATCATCACCCACGCGCAGCAGCGAGCCGACACGGTTGACGCGGCCCAGATCGTCGGTGCGCACCGGCACGATCTCCACGTAGGCGATGGGCAGCTGGCGGCGCGCACGGTCGATGTCCGCCGGGCCCAACCACCCGGGCGGATTGTGGTGTCCGCTGCCGCGCACGAAATCCTCTGGCGTGATGTTGTCGAATTCGCCGCGCGGACGGTTCGCATCGAAGTCGTCCGGCCCCGGCACTTCATCATTCATGACTGGCATGTCTCCATTATCCGGCGGGCGTATGACCAATGGGTGACGCCTCGCCGCTTGCGGCCGATAGGCTCCGATATTCGCCGTGCGCCGAATCGGTGAAACGCCCCGGACCGTTATCCACTGGTGCTGGAATGCTGGATTCCAGCACGAAAACGGACTTTCAAGAGATAAGGAAACGATCATGGCCACGCGTGCAGTCACTTCCGCTGAATTCGAGCAGCTCGTCAGCAGCAACGATCTGGTGCTCTTCGACTTCTGGGCCACCTGGTGCGGCCCGTGCAAGGCGTTCGGCCCGGTGTTCGAGGCCGCGAGCGAGGCGAACCCGGACATCGTGTTCGCCAAGGTGGACATCGATCAGAACCAGGATCTCGCCGCCGCCGCAGGCATCTCCGCGGTGCCCACGCTCATGATCGCCAAGAAGGGCAAGATCGTCTTCAAGCAGGCCGGCGCGCTGCGCGCCTCCGATCTGGACGACCTGATCGCCCAGGCCAAGAAGCTCGACGTCGCCGAGTGACCCTTGCGGCGTGCCGCACCGCGGCGTGCCGAGTTCGGATTCAACCTTCCTCCGACCTTCACCGATCGGTCGGAATCGCACCGCTTGACACTCATTTCTGTGCCAATATCTAGTGGTCCGATTCCGGCCGATTACCATATTTGGGCAACATAGGCTATTGTGGAGGTCGTGTGTGCGCGGTGGGCACGTGTTGCAGCCGCGCCGCCGTGCAGTATTGGTCGAACGAAGGAGCTTGATGGGTCGCCATCAGAAATCGCATACAGCCGCACTCAAGCTGATCACCAAGCGTCAGTGGATGCGTTGCGTGGCAGGGCTTGCAGCGGTTGCCACCGTGGCGTGCATCGGCGTGGCGTCGCGTAATTTCTACGCGCATTCCGCGGCCGTGGCCACGGACGATTCCACCGAGGTGACCTCCTATTCGGCCACGGACATGCAGGGCATCGAAGTCTCCCGTGACACGGTGCGCAAGGCCATCAGCGAAGGAGCCGGCGGCGCCAGCGCGAACACGTCCTACGTCACGGTGGACATCAACGGCGATTCGCGCGTGGTGCTCGGAGACAATCTCACCGACGTGCGTTCCGTGCTCGAGGCCGGCAACATCACGCTTGATCCGTCCGACGTGGTCACCCCCGGTCTGGACGAGCCGGTCAGCGAATCCACTACGATCACCATCACGCGCGCCAACGCGACGATCGAGACCAGCGACGAGGAAATCCCCTTCAACACCGTTGAGAAGGAAGACGATTCTCTGCCCGCCGGCACCACGAAGGTGGAGACCGAAGGCCAGAACGGCGTGGTCGAATCCACGAATCTCGTCACCCGCAACGGTGACAAGGTCATCTCCTCGAACACCATTTCCAAGTACGTCAAGACCGCCCCGGTGGACAAGGTGATCCTCAAGGGCACCAAGAAGGCCGCCACCAAGTCCTCCGGCTCGTCCGCCGCCGCGTCGATCGGCACCACCACCCCGGTGGGCGCCATGCAGCAGTGGGCGCACGACTATCTGCTGTCCAACGGATACACCGAGGCCGACTTCACCGCCACCGTGTTCATCATCAGCCACGAGTCCGGCTGGCAGGTCAACTCCTCCAACCCGTCCTCCGGTGCGTACGGCCTGCCGCAGGCCCTGCCCGGCAGCAAGATGGCCTCCGCCGGCGCCGACTGGCGCACCAACTACCAGACGCAGCTCAAGTGGTTCTTCAACTACTGCAACGGCCGCTACGGTAGCATTCAGGGCGCCTACTCGTTCTGGCTGTCCCACAAGTGGTACTGATCCGTCTGGGCGTCTGAGCACGCTGCTGACCTCAAGCAACGAAAGGCCCGGAGGCTGGCCATCCGACATGGTCTGCCTCCGGGCCTTTCCCGTCATTCCGGCTGCCTCTCTTCCATCCTCCTGCCCGGAATTGCCGAATTGGTGGCGATTTGAGACGCGCAGGGGCCCTTCTGCGTCCGGGATCGCCACCATCGTTGAAAACGGTGGCGATTTGAGACACAGGTGGGCATGTTTGTGTCTCGAATCGCCACCAATTCCACAGCGGAGATGGCACGGAGGTGATTTAAGACACCGGCACCCTCGTTTGTGTCTCAAACCGCCACCGTTCTTGTGACGGAACCACCCCGCCGGACCATCGAAGTCACCGGACCGCCGGAATCACCGGAACCGCGCACGGTATGCGAAGGCCCCGTCTGCCGGAAAGCCGGCACGACGGGGCCCGATCAGTCGGCGCACGCAGATGCGCGCCGCACGCAGCGCATGCGATGCGTCACAGCACGGCGAGCAGGATGAAGTTGAGGATGAACAGCACGGACACGATCCAGATGATCGGATGCACGTCCTTGGCTTCCTTCTTGCAGACCTTCACGATGCAGTACGTGATGAAGCCGCCGGCGATGCCGTAGCTGATGGAATAGGAGAACGCCATGAACACGGACGCGAAGAACGCCGGGATGGCGGCGGAGATGTCGCTCCAGTCGATCTCCTTGAGGGAGGCGGCCATCATGCAGCCGACGATCACCAGCACGCCGGCGGTCGCGGCGGACGGCACAGCGGAGACGATCGGCGAAAGGAACGCGGACAGGGCGAAGCAGATGGCCACGACCACGGAGGTCAGGCCCGTGCGGCCGCCCGCGGCGATGCCGGCGGAGGACTCCACGTAAGTGGTGGTGTTCGAGGTGCCGCAGATGGCGCCGATGGACGTGGCGATGGAGTCCGCGAACAGGGCCTTGTCCAGCTTGGAGGAGAAGCCGCTGCCGTTCTCCATGTGCTGCATGTCCTCGTCGGAGAAGATGCCGGTGCGGCGACCGGTGCCGATGAACGTGCCGAGCGTGTCGAACGTGTCGGACATGGAGAACGCGAAGATGGTGACCAGCACCAGCGGAATCCTGGCCGGGTCGGAGAACAGGGACGGGAAGCCGTCGCCGGTGAAGATCACGCCGAAGGTCTGGGGCAGTTGGGCGAAGGTGTCGGAGATGGACACGGAGTTCGCCATGGAGGTCTGGCCCATGGGGATGCCGATCAGCGCGGTGATGACGATGGTCAGCAGCATGCCGCCCTTGACCTTGAGCACGGTGAACACCACGGCCAGCAGCAGGCCGATGAGGAACAGCCACAGGGTGGGGTTGTTGAGCGTGGCGAGGCCCGGAGTGGCGCCGACGGCATGATCGGTGGTGGCCTCGTCCGGCGTGAACTTGATGAGGTCCACGTTGAGCATGCCCACGTATGCCACGAAGATGCCGATGCCGCCGCCGATGGCGTTCTGCAGCATGGGCGGAATGGCTTCGATGATCATCTTGCGGATCTTGGTGACCGTGATGATGATGTTGATGATGCCGCACAGGAACACCATGCACAGCGTCTGCTGCCAGGAGAAACCCAAGCCGAAGCAGACGGTGTAGGTGAAGAAGGCGTTGAGGCCCATGCCGGCCGCCTGCGCGTAGGGCACGTTGGCGAACAGGCCCATGACGAGCGTGCCGATGATGGCAGCGATGATGGTGGCGAGGAAGACACCGCCCCACGGCATGCCGGTCTGGCTCAGAATCTGGGGGTTGACGACGATGATGTAGCTCATCGCAAAGAAGGTCGTCAGGCCCGCGGTGATCTCGGTGGAGACGGTGGTGCCGCTCTCCTTGAGTTTGAAGAATTTCTCCATACCCATCTGCTCCTTAGCTTTCTCTCTTCCCGCCGCGGATTGCAGCGGCAAGCGGGGCGGCGACCGCATACGGCAAACGATTGCTAAGGGCCGGCGCTCCGAACAGACTTAGGCTAGCACCGGCGTGGGTCAGCAGTGTGACGGGCAGCTCCGTCGCTGATCGTTCAACAAAAAAGCCCCCGCAGGGAGCGGGGGCTTTTTTGTTGAACGATCAGCCGAAGCGACCGGAGATGTAACGCTCGGCCTCTTCGTTCTGCGGGTTGTTGAACATGGTGGTCGTGTCCGCGAAGTACTCGAGGTGACCGGGCTGGCCCACGGCCTTCAGGTTGAAGAAACCGGTGTAGTCGGCGATACGGGCGGCCTGCTGCATGTTGTGGGTCACGATCACGATCGTGTAGTCACCCTTCAGCTCGTTGATCAGGTCCTCGACGGCGAGCGTCGAGATCGGGTCCAGAGCGGAGCAGGGCTCATCCATGAGCAGCACCTGCGGGTGGACGGCCACGGCGCGGGCGATGCACAGACGCTGCTGCTGACCACCGGACAGGCCGATGCCCGGGTTGTCCAGACGATCCTTGACTTCCTGCCACAGGTTGGCGCCGCGAAGCGCCCACTCGACGAGATCGTCGGCGTCGGACTTGGAGATCTTGCGGTTGTTCAGGCGAACGCCGGCGAGCACGTTCTCACGGATGGACATCGTGGGGAACGGGTTCGGGCGCTGGAACACCATGCCGACGTCGCGGCGCACGGCCACGGGATCAACATCGGGCGCGTACAGGTTCTTGCCTTCGAGCAGAACCTCACCCTTGCAGTGAGCGCCGGGGATGATCTCGTGCATGCGGTTGAGGGTGCGCAGCACGGTGGACTTGCCGCAGCCGGAGGGGCCGATGAAGGCGGTGACCTTGTTGGCCTCAATGTTCATGTTCACGTCTTCGACGGCCAGGAAGTTGCCGTAGTAGACGTTCAAATGGTTGACATCAATACGCTGTCCCATTATGTTTCCTTTGGTTTTGTTCCTAGTGTCGAATCACTGCTCGGTCTTGACCGCGAAGATCTTCGCGACGAGACGGCCCAGAAGGTTGAGCAGAAGCACGATGATGATCAGCACGAGGGCGGCGGCCCAAGCGCGCTCGGTCGGGATGGTCGGCACGCACAGGGCACCGGCGCTCTTAGTGCAGGTGACGCTCATGGTGCTGTACTCCTGATACACGTACACAGGCAGCGTGGTCATCTGGCCGGAGAACAGGTTGGCGTTCGTGGAGCCGATGTAACCGGCAGTCATAAGCAGAGGCGCGGTCTCACCGATGACTCGTGCGATGGCCAGAATGGCACCGGACACAATGCCGGGCAGGGCCGTACGCAGCACGATCTTGGTGATGGTGCGCTGCTTGGTGACACCCAGAGCGTAGGAAGCCTCACGCAGATCGCCGGGGACGATCTTGAGCATTTCCTCGCTGGTCTTGACCACGGTCGGGATCATCAGCAGGGACAATGCCACGGAGCCTTCGAAGCCGTTGATCGTACCGGGGCCGCCGATGATGGTGAACATCGAGAAGGCGAACAGACCGGCGACGATGGACGGGATACCGCTCATGACGTCGACGAGCATGGAGATGATCTTGGCGAGCTTACCGCCGTGGGCGTACTCAACGAGGTAGACCGCGCACAGCAGACCGATCGGGATGGAGATGACCATGGCGCCAGCCGTGATCTCCAGCGTACCGATGATGGCGTGGAGCACACCGCCGTAGCCGCCGGATGCGGACGGCTTACCACCGGAGATGCCCTTCATGTTGTGGGTCAGGAAATCGATGTTCAGGCGCTGCACGCCATCGACGATCGTGGTCCACAGCACGGAGATCAGCGGGATGAGCGCGATCAGGAAGGCGATCACGATGAGCGCCTGCATGATCACGTTCTTGCGCTGGCGAGCCGCAACGAAGGAACGGGTCGGCTTGAACTTGTCGAAGTCGATGACGGGAGCGCCGTCCATCGAGCTCTTCTTTGCCGCTTCAGCCATCAGACACCTGCCTTATCGGTGATCTTGCGGGCGATGTAGTTGACCAGGAAGGTCAGCACGAACAGCACCAGACCGGTGCCGATCAGGACCGACACGCCAAGGTCGTCCGCCTCGGGGTACTGGGCGGCGATGTTGGCGGCGATGGTCTGGTTCTGCGAAGCCTGCAGGAGTTTGAACGAGTAGGAGAGGCCGGGGGAAAGGATCATCAAGACGGCCATCGTCTCACCCAGTGCACGGCCGAGGCCGAGCATCGAGGCGGAAACGATGCCGGACTTGCCGAACGGCAGCACGGCAAGCTTGATCATTTCCCACTTGGTGGCGCCAAGCGCCAGCGCGGCTTCCTGCTGCAGGCGCGGGGTCTGCAGGAAGATGTCGCGGGTGACGGAGGTGATGATCGGCAGGATCATCACGGCGAGCACCACGGCCACGGTTGCGACGGTACGCGACGGGTTGGCCGCCGGACCGTTGAAGATCGGGATCCATCCGAGGTACGTGGCCACCCAGTTCCAGAACGGGTAGATGGCGGGCACCAAGATCACACCGCCCCAAAGACCGTAGATAACGGAGGGGATGGCGGCGAGCAGATCAACCACCGAGCTCAGCACGGTGGCCAGCTGCTTCGGCGCGTAGTGCGAGATGAACAGTGCGATGCCGATCGAGATGAAGAAAGCCAGAATCAGCGCGAGGGCTGCCACGAGGACGGTGCCGAACAGCAACGGTCCCACGTACTGCCAGAAGTTGGTGGCCTTGCCACCGGTCAGCGTGCTGATGGTTTCGGTGTTGGCGGCCTGATCGCCACCGATGAGCGGCCATGCGCGGTAGAGCAGGAAGAGCGTCACCGCACCCAAGGCCACGAGAATCATGATGCCGCACGCGTAGACGATGACCTTAAAGACCTTATCAGCGGTCTTGCCGGTCACCGGCTCCACAACGGCCTTATCTTGCGAACTCACGGGTTCTCCTTATTGTCGCTTCGTGATCCGCGCGCGCAACAGTCCGCCGGTAAGGATTGTCCCTAACCAAGCGGACTGTTGCGTGGATTATCGGATCTCAACGGAGCCATGCGCAGGCCTTGCGGCCGTACGCATCAGCTCAGCTCACTTGATGGAGTTGATGGACTCGGTGACCTTGGCGCGCAGGGTGTCCGAGATCGGGGAGGAACCGGCGTCCTCGGCGGCGGCCTTCTGGCCTTCCTCGGAGGTGACGTAGGTCAGCCAAGCCTTCACGAACTTGCCGGTGCCCTTGTCGTTCTGGTAGGACGGGCAAGCGATCATGTAGGAAACCAGAATGACCGGGTAGGCGCCGGAGGCGGTGGTGGTGCGGTTGATGTTCACGACCACGCGGTTCTCGCCCTGAGCGGACTCGTCGAGCTTGGAGTCGTCCAGCGTCTTGGCGGCAGCGCCTTCCTCGTTGTAGGCAACGTAGGAATCGCCGACCTTGACGGCCACGGTGCCGAGGGAGCCAACGGCGGAACCGTCAGCGTAGCCGATGGTGCCGTCGGCCTGCTTGACGGTGTTCACCACACCATCGGTGCCCTTGGCGGCCTGACCGATCTCGTTCGGCCAGTTCTCGCCGACCTCGTAGTTCCAGTTCTCCTTGCCGCCGGCCTTCTGCACGTAGTCAAGGAAGTTCTTGGTGGTGCCGGACTTATCGGAACGGTGCACGACGGTGATGGCCTTGTCGGGCAGGTTCACGCCGGAGTTCTGGGCGGTGATGGCCGGGTCGTTCCACTTGGTGATCTTGCCGTCGAAGATCTTGGCGATGGTGGCGGCGTCGAGGTTGAGGTGCTTGTCCTGGCCGGAGATGCCGTTCAGGTTGAAGATCACGGCGATCGGGGAAACGTAGACCGGCACGTCGAACGCGGTGGTGCCGGAGGCGCAGGCCTTATCGGAGGTCTGCTTGACCTGATCGTTGGTCAGAGCGGCGTCGGAGCCGGCCCAAGCGGCGGAACCGGTCAGGAAGGCGGACACGCCGGCGCCGGAGCCGGACGGATCGTAACCGATCTTGACATCCGGGTTGGCCTCCTGGAAGGCGTTGGTCCAAGTCTGCACGGCGGTCTTCTGAGAGGAAGCGCCCTTGCCCTGGAACTCGCCGGACAGATCGGAGGCGGCGGAGGAGCTGGTGGAACCGGAGGCGGTGTTGGTGCTCGCGGAAGTGTTATCGCCACAGGCGGCGAGAGAAGCCATCGCGGCAACGGAAGCCACGGCGGCAATGGAACGAATCACGATCTTGCGCATTCTTATTTCCCTCTATCCTTGTGTCAACGGGCCGGGAATCGGCCCGCTTTTCTCATGACACATCCAACACTAGAGGCGTTCCGCAGGGGGGAAACACAAAAATGGTGAACGGAAGATGAATACTTTTTGATTACTGCGCGCGATTCCCGCGCACGCTTCCGTAGCCGCTTACTCCGCGTCCGGTTCGTCGATCTTGTAGCCCAGCCCGCGCACAGTGGTCAGGTACTTCGGATGGGCAGGATCCTCCTCGATCTTGGAGCGCACGCGCTTGACGTGCACATCGAGGGTCTTGGTGTCGCCCACGTAGTCGGAGCCCCAGATGCGGTCGATGAGCTGGTGGCGGGTCATGACGCGGCCCTTGTTCTGCATCAGGTATTCGAGCAGCTCGAACTCCTTGAGCGGGAAGAACACCGCCTCGCCGCGCACGGACACCTGATGCTGCCCCACGAGCATGGAGATGTCGCCGCACTTGAGCGGCACGTCATCGTCGCCTCCGGGAGCCAGCGAGCCTCCCTGATTGCGGCGCAGCACCGCGCGGATGCGGGCCAGCAGCTCGCGGAACGAGTACGGCTTGGTGACGTAATCGTCCGCGCCGATCTCCAGTCCCACCACCTTGTCGATCTCCGCGCTCTTGGCCGTGAGCATGATGATCGGCACGCGGCTTTGCTCGCGGATGCGCCGGCACAGCGAGGTGCCGTCCAGACCGGGCAGCATGAGGTCGAGCAGCACCAGATCGATGCCTCCCTTGGTGAACAGCTCCAGACCTTCCTCTCCCGTCGCGGCGGCCGATACCTCGAATCCTTCGCGATGCAGCTGGTACACCAGCGGCTCACGGTACGATTCCTCATCCTCGACGATCAGAATGCGAGTCATATGACCGTTTCTCTCTTTCTCCCTGCCGGCTTCGGCCCCACCCCGCAGGCGCGGCGTTCATCAATCCGTCATCCATCATACCCACCGACGCCATCGAGATTTCACATCCGACGTGACTCACGTTTTTTGAGCGCGTAATGGCTAGTGGTGCCTCATCGGGAATGAGCGCGAACGGTACCGGTCCTGTTTGGCTTGTCGTATGGAAGGCAAGATCGGCATGGC
>NZ_JBKEVR010000005.1:0-217863 GCF_056357235.1 Bifidobacterium sp. LH_389 | reverse complement strand
TCCTGGGCTGGGAAACGCCCAACGAGGTTTGGTACCGCGAGCTCGGCAAGGTACTGTCAAGGACAAGCCACCCGAAGACGGGCGTTGCACTTACAAATTGAATCCGGGGCCGGGGCCATGCCGGTGCTCGGATTGTATGCTGGAACCGCTGCGCCGGTGATTTGCCGGCCGATCACGAAAGGATCTGCAATGACCGCAAAGCGTCGAATCGTGTTGGACGTGGACACCGGCATCGACGATACCCTGGCTCTGTGCTATTTGCTCGACGCGGTGCGCACCGGGGAATGCGAGCTTGCGGGCGTGGTGGGAACATACGGCAATGTGCTCGCATCCACTGCGGTGCGCAACAGTCGCGCGGTGCTGAATGCGTTCTCCCGGGCGGTGCCCGAAGTCTCCGAGATGCCGGTGATGCGCGGATGCGTGTGCCCGCTGTGGGCGGACGGCTTCGCGGTGGATGAAGGATGCGCGCGCTTCCATGGGGCGAACGGGCTGGGCAACGTGACCCCAGCGAAGTATGCGGGTGCGCCTGCGGATGTGGCCGCGGAGTCGGGCGGTTCCGCCGTGACGGCCGGCGCCGCTGACTCGATCGGCGTTGCGGCCGCGGACGCCGAAGCGACGACGGTCGTCGAGCATATGGCCGCAATGGGCGGGCGCCCGGCCGTGCTGTCGCTCGGCGGCGAGCGGCATGACATTGCCGGGAATGACGGCGAATGGCCGTTTGCGCGTCGCCCGTCCGAGTGGTGCGACGGTGAAGGCGGAAGCGGCAGCGGGGGTGAGCTGCCGGAGGGCGTGCGATTCCTCATCGACGAGGTGCGCACACACGGGCGGGGCGTGACCGTGCTCGCCACCGGTCCGCTCACCGACGTGGCCGCGGCCATTCAGGCTGCGCCGGACATCGTGCCGAACCTGCGGCTCGTGATCATGGGCGGTGCGCTCACGCAGGAGGGCAACTGCTACGACCTCATCTGCGAAACCAACATCTTCCAGGATCCCGAAGCTGCGAACCTTGTGTTCCGCACCGCTCCGGACGTGACCATGGTCGGCCTCGACGTGACCCACCAGTGTCTCATGACCCGTTCGGACGCGGCCGCATGGCGGGCGACCGGCACGCCCGCCGGCGCGTTTCTGGCGGACATGGTGGGCTTCTACATCAACGCAAACGAGGCTTCCGACCCGATCTTTCTGGCCGGCAGCCCGCTGCATGACCCGCTCGCCGCCGCCGTGGCGCTCGACCCGAGCCTGGTGACGTGCTTCGACGTCAACATGACGGTCGAAACCGCCACCGGCAACGGGCATGGCTTCCGTGGCCGCACGATCGGCGACCCGACGCGTCTGCGCAGGGTTCCCAAGACCGCCCACGTGGCTCTGGGCGTGGACGCCGAACGGTTCGTCGCGCAATTCCGCAACCGGCTGACGGCCCTGTGCTCGCACGCCTGACCGTTCGGACGACAGGCAACCGGCATGTTGGGCGCATCCCGGCCGTACCTTGAAAAGGGTCATTGGAGTGTTCAGCGACGAATCGGGGTGCCTATGACGATGCTGAAGGCCGCACGCGGCATGAGGGGGAGCTGGCCGTGGTCGCGCATGGATGCGGTGAACGCCGTCGCCGCGGCGATCTGCTTGGCGGCGGCACTGAACGAATGGATCCGCGTTGACGGGCTGATGACGTGGCCGGACGTGGCGGTGTCCGTCGTGTACGTGGCGGCTCTGCTGGCGTTGCCGCTCCTGCCGGTGCCGGCGAGCGTAACGATCGTGCTGGTGACTCTCTCCGAGGTGATGATGCCGCAGGATTCGTGGGCGGTGCCGAGCATCTGGGGCCTGTGGTACGCGATGATCGTGCTGGCGATGCATGGGCTGCTGTGGCCGGCCTTGGCTTCGATCGCGGTGCTGTCGTGCCTGTCGTGGATGAAAGGCGACCGGCTGACGATCGCCATGTTTCACCCGTCGATGATGCTCATGCTCCCGTTTCTTATCGTTGCCTGCATGCTGGGGCTGGGCATGCGCATGTGGCGGCTGGAGACGCGGCGGCGGGAGCGGGCCGAGGCGCGGCGGATGCTGCTGGAACGGGAGAATGCGCAGTACCGGGAGCGGCTGGACTTGCTGCATGAGCTGCATGGTTCGGTGGCGGGGTCGTTGGCCTACGCGGTGCTGGTGTGCCGGCAGATGCGGGAGGAATGCGATGTTCCGGCGGGTGCGGATACGCCGGATTCCGCTGCGGCGGACCCCGGTGTGCATGCGGAGGATGCGCGGTTCGCGGCGCTGCGCGAGGAGTCGTGGCAGGCCGAGCAGGCGGTTACGCGGGTGTTGGAGTCGTTGCGCCGGGAGGTGATCGAGCCGACGAAGCGGTTGGTGGCGCAGCGGCCGGCGGGCGGCTCGGCTTGTGTTGCTGCGGGTGGCGAGACTGGCGGTGCCGTGACCGCGGCGGGCGGGCCGGCGGCCGGTTCGGCTGACGGCTTGGCGGATGACCTGACGGATGGCGCGGCGGCCAAGTCGGCGGGCGGTGCGGCTTGTGTTGCGGCGGATGGCGAGGCTGGCGGTGCCGTGGCCACGGTGGGTGGCGCGGCGGACGACTCGGCGCATGGCTTGACGGCTGGCGTCGCGGATGGCATGGCGGGCAACGCTGCGGTCGCGGCGGATGCGCAGGATGGCCCGTCCTTGTCCGGCCGCGAGGTTTCCGCAGACCATACCGCTGCCGTGGAACGTCATGTGCGCGAGGCGTCCGATCGCTTGCGCGCTCTGGGCTTCCGCTGCGAGACGCTGGTGCGCGGCGACCTGTCCGGGCTGGACGGCCGCGGAACCGAGATGGTTGCGCGCATCGTGGATGAGGCGGGCAACAACATCGCCAAGTACGGCCTGCCGGGATGCTGCGCGATCGCCGTGACGGCGGATGGGCCTGCGAGACGGGTGCGCGTATGGTCGTCGAACGATTGCGCAGGTGACGGCGGCATGCATGCGTGCAGCGATGTACGCGGCGATTCAGGTCCCTCCGCTTTGAGCGGCGGCACGGGGCTCGACCTGCTGCGCCGAAGTCTCGCCACGGTGGGCGGTAGCCTGACGACCGCATGCGAGGACGGCGTGTGGACCGTTGCGGCAACGGTGCCCATGGCCGGCTCCCCGGTCCCGGCGTGACGGCCGGTCAACGAGTCGGCCCGACCCGCATGCCGCATCCGGTCCGGTCGGTTTCCCGTTTCCCGTGAACGGAACCGGGCGCAACCGCGCTGCGATGCTCTTGGCTCGGCGCCGGCTCCATGGCTTGGCGTCGGTCCGTGGCTCGGCGTCAGATGAGACCGCGCCTGAGGCATGCGATGACCGCTTCCGTGCGCGAATGCGTGCCGAGCTTTTCGAAGGCTCGGCGGGCGTAGGTCTTCACGGTGGTCACGCCCACGTGCATGCGGTGGGCTATGGCCTCGTTGGTCATGCCGTCCGCGTACCGGCGCATCACTTCCAGCTCCTGTTCGCTGAGCGGTCTGGCCGCGCCGGCGCCCGCAAGCCACGCGAGCATGGCCGCATTGCCGGAGAGCCGGGCCAGTTCGGCAAGCAGGTCCTGCGTGGGCATGATCTTGTCCAGCACGGCGGCGAACGGTGACCGGGCCGCGTCGGCGCTCGCCGGAGTTGCGGCGTCTGCCGGGCCGGTCGCGGCGCCGTCATCTCCGCCGGCCGTCAGATCGGCGGCAAAGGCGGTGATACCCACAACAACGATCCTCGGAAACGCTGCGTGCAGTCGGCGGGCCAGTTCGTGGCCGTCCATGCCGGGCATCTGGATGTCGGTGAGCACCAGATCCGGGCGGTCGGCGGCATTCGCGCACCGGTCGAGTGCGTCCGCGGCGTCGGATGCGGTCCACAGGAGCATGATCGGGGCGCCGAACGCGCCGAGGTTGCGTTCCAGCATGTGCAGGGCCATCGGGTCGTTGTCCACCACGCCCAGCCGCAGCGGTGCACCCTGTTGGGGCTCCCGGCCCGTCTGCGGCGTCGCTTTCTCCTGCGGTTGCCGCCCAAACCGTTGTGCCATGCCGTCCCCCTCCTCCGCGCAGCACCTGCATAGTGCGCCTGACTGCCAGTATAAAACGCTTCAGATACCGGGCCGTACCCGCCGGAATCCGTCCGTTCGGACGACATGCAGCCGGTTTCGCGGCAGGCGTTGGCTGATACGCTGAAATTACTTGGCGGAGGCGATGGAGATCCGCCGGATGGAGGGCCGTGATCATGAGGAAAGCACTTGTGGTACTGGACACGTTGGCAGTGCTGGCGATGCTGGCATCGCTGGCGGCATGCGGTTCACCTACGAATGAATCGGTTCCGGAGCCGATTGTGATGCAGGACGTTACGTATACGCGCGACGTGGATATTCGCCGGTGGCGCGCCGAAACGGAACGCACGTTGAAGACGGCGCCGAGCGGAGAGTTTGCTCGGCGGATCGTTGCCGATGATGTGCTCACTGCGGACGAGATGAATGAGTTCCACCGGCGGGTCAAGCAGTGCTTTGCCGAGCGCGGGTACGAGTATACGGTCGACGCCGAGTTGCGAGGCGGCATGGTGGAACGAATCGACGGCAGGAGTGTTGCCGTGGACAGGGTCGGCTTGGAGGAAACCAATGCGGTGTGCGATGGGGATAGCGGATACTCCGGTATTTGGGCCGAGTACAAGATGGCCATGGCCAATCCCGATCATGTGGATCTGGCGCCGTACGTGGTGCAGTGCCTAGTCGATCACGGACTGGTGGGGCCGCAGTACACCGTCGCCGACTACCAGCGTGACTCGAAGAACCGCACGGGTCCGTACAAGGTGCAGGATGAGGATCCGGAGGGTACGCAGGGGCGGCAGGTGACGGAATGCGGTCGCGATCCGCTCGGCAAGCTGCAGTGACGGGAGGCGTGTGATCATGAGGAAAGCGCTTGCAATGCTGGGCACGTGGACAGTGCTGGCATCGCTGGCGGCGTGCGGGGCCGCTGGCGGAACGTCGGGGTCGGGGGCGAATGCGGGCGGCGGCGATTCGCCGGCTGTGGTGAGTTCGTTGCCTCCGGACGTGCGGTATGGACAGGATGCGGACGTCCGCAACTATCGGAGCGATCTGGACGCGCTCGCCAAACGTTCCGGCAACGATTTCCTGTCCTCGATCATCGCGGACAACACCGTTACGGCCGACGAGATGAACGAGGCGAAGCGCCGCATGCAGCAGTGCTATGCGGATGCCGGGTACCGGGCCGTGCAGACCGATGAGAGCGGCGGCGTGGCCCTCGCCAGACTGGACGGCGGCAACATGGAGGCCGACATGCAGGCCACGAACGATGCGCAGCGGCGTTGCGAGACGGATTCCGGCTATTCGCAGCTCGTGACGCTGTACTTCAACGCCGTACGCAATCCGGAGCACGTGGATCTGGCGCCCTACGTGGTGCAGTGCTTCATTGACCACCAGCTGGTGGATGCGCAATACACCGTCGCCGATTACCAGCGTGACTCGCAGAACCGTACGGGTCCGTACAAGGTGCAGGACGAGGATCCGGAGAGTGCGCAGGGGCGGCAGGTGACGCAGTGCGGTCGCGATCCGCTCGGCAAGTTGCAGTGATGGGCGGGGTTGCGCGACGGGCTGTGCGGCGGGCTGCGCTGCGGGTTGTGCGGCGGGTGCGCGGCGATCCGAGCGATGCGCCGGCGGTCCGTGTGCCGGCCTGGAGACCCGTGCGCTGGTTCGACGTCACTCGCACGGCCGTTTCTCAAACTTGAGTGTGTTGGACTCAAGTTTTGGGAATACAATGGGCGGCAGGTCGGTTGACCATATCAGACAACGACATTGCGTCGGAGCCGAACGGTATGGCCCGCAACTTACGCGGGCGGGCCTTCCGGTCGGTTCCGGCGTGCGAACGTAGGAGGACGATATGGAACAGAAGTTCACGACGATGGCGCAGGAAGCCATAGGGGACGCCATCCAGAGTGCCTCCGCCGCGGGCAACGCCCAGGTGGAGACGCTGCATCTTGTCGACGCGCTGCTGCGTCAAGAGCAGGGCGTGGTACGCGGTCTGATCCAGGCCGCCGGCGGCGATCCGCAACGCATCGGGGCCGCCGTGCGCAACGCGTTGGTCGGGCTGCCGAGCGCGTCCGGCTCCACCACCTCCCAGCCGCAGGCGAGCCGTCAGCTCACCGCCGCGCTGGCTCAGGCGGAGAAGGAAATGCAGGCGATGGGCGACGAATACGTGTCCACCGAGCACCTGCTCATCGGCATCGTGGCGTCGGCGCCCAACCAGAGCGCGGACATCTTCAAGCAGAACGGCGTGACCGCGGACGCGCTGCGCAAGGCCGTGCCGAACGTGCGCGGCGGAGCGAAGGTCACCAGCCCGGACGCCGAGGGCAGCTATAAGGCGCTGGAGAAGTACTCCACCGACCTGACCGCCCGCGCGAAGGAAGGCAAGCTGGACCCGGTGATCGGCCGCGATGCGGAGATCCGCCGCGTAATCCAGATCCTGTCCCGCCGCACCAAGAACAACCCGGTGCTGATCGGCGAGCCCGGCGTGGGCAAGACCGCCGTGGTGGAGGGTCTGGCCCAGCGCATGGTGGCCGGAGACGTGCCGACCACGCTGCAGGGCAAGCGGCTCATTTCGCTGGATCTGGGCTCCATGGTGGCCGGCTCCAAGTACCGTGGCGAGTTCGAGGAGCGTCTGAAGGCCGTACTCAACGAGATCAAGAGCGCGAACGGGCAGATCGTCACGTTCATCGACGAGATCCACACGATCGTGGGCGCGGGCGCCGCGGAAGGTTCCATGGACGCCGGCAACATGCTCAAGCCGATGCTGGCGCGCGGCGAGCTGCGCCTGATCGGCGCGACCACACTGGACGAGTACCGCGAGAACATCGAGAAGGATCCGGCGCTGGAGCGTCGTTTCCAGCAGGTGTTCGTGGGCGAGCCGAGCGTGGAGGACACGATCGCGATCCTGCGCGGCCTGAAGCAGCGTTACGAGGCGCACCACAAGGTGACGATCGGCGACGATGCGCTGGTGGCGGCCGCGACGCTGTCGAACCGGTACATTTCGGGCCGTCAGCTGCCGGACAAGGCCATCGATCTGGTGGACGAGGCGGCGGCGCACCTGCGCATGGAACTGGATTCGCAGCCCGAGGAGATCGATGAGCTGCAGCGCAAGGTGACGCGTCTCGAGATGGAGGAGATGCAGCTCAAGAAGGCCGAGGACCCTGCGTCCAAGGAGCGCTTGGGCAAGCTGCAGGCCGAACTGGCGGATACGCGCGAGAAGCTGGGCGGGCTCAAGGCCAAGTGGGATGCCGAGCAGGCTGGCCACAACAAGGTCGGCGATCTGCGTGCCAAGCTGGACGATCTGCGTGTGCAGGCGGACAAGGCCACCCGCGAGGGCGACCTCGCCAAGGCGTCGAAGATTCTGTACGGCGACATTCCGGCCATTCAGAAGGAGCTCGCCGCCGCAGAATCCGCGGATGCGGAGTCCGTGGAGGAAGGCGGCGCGAAGCCGGAGCCGATGGTTCCGGACCGCGTGGATGCCGATTCCGTGGCGGAGATCGTGTCCGATTGGACCGGCATTCCGGTCGGCCGCCTGATGCAGGGCGAGAACGAGAAGTTGCTGCACATGGAGGACTACCTCGGCAAGCGCGTGATCGGTCAGCAGGAAGCCGTCAAGGCGGTGAGCGATGCGGTGCGTCGTTCGCGTGCCGGCATCTCCGACCCGAACCGTCCGACCGGCTCGTTCCTGTTCCTCGGCCCCACGGGCGTGGGCAAGACGGAGCTGGCGAAGGCGCTCGCGGACTTCCTGTTCGACGACGAGAAGGCCATGGTGCGCATCGACATGTCCGAGTACATGGAGAAGGCTTCCGTGTCTCGTCTGATCGGTGCCGCGCCGGGCTACGTCGGCTACGAGCAGGGCGGTCAGCTGACCGAGGCCGTGCGTCGTCGTCCGTACTCGGTGGTGTTGTTCGACGAGGTGGAGAAGGCCAACCCGGAGATCTTCGACGTGTTGCTGCAGGTGCTGGACGACGGTCGCCTGACCGACGGCCAGGGCCGGACCGTGGACTTCAAGAACACGATCCTCATCATGACCTCCAACCTCGGCTCACAGTTCCTGGTGAACGAGGACATGGATGCGGACGCCAAGAAGAAGGCCGTGATGGACGCGGTGCACATGAACTTCAAGCCGGAGTTCCTGAACCGTCTGGACGACATCGTGATGTTCCACCCGCTCACCCGCGAGGAGCTGGGCAGCATCGTGGACATTCAGGTCAAGGGCGTGGCCGCTCGCCTGACCGAGCGTCGCATCAGCCTGGACGTCACCGATTCGGCCCGCGAGTGGCTGGCCAACACCGGCTACGACCCGGCCTACGGCGCCCGCCCGCTGCGCCGTTTGGTACAGACCGAGGTGGGCGACCAGCTGGCCCGTATGCTGCTGGCCGGCAAGGTCCACGACGGCGACACCGTGCTCGTCGACCAGACCGGCGGCGAGCATCTGGAGCTGTCCGCATGGGCGTCCGACAAGATCGTTCCGGATGATCCAGACGTCTCGGTCGACCATGTGGAGGCCGACGGCGATGCCGGTGCCGATACCGGCAAGGCCGATAGCGGCGATGTTGCTGCCGGCAAGTAAGCGCTGACTCGCGCGATGCGCACATGTGGGAACGCATGTGCGCATCGCGCGCAGTTTATTGTGCGGTGCGCAGCGCGTTGAGCGGTTTAGTGCGTTGAGTACGCATGTGCGCAGTTGAACATGTGCGGCGCGGTCCGGTTTGCCGGGCCGCGTTTTGTTGTCTTTGCGCTGCGTTGCTCTGACGCAGAGTGCTTGGCTCGCTTAGCTCAGGAAGATCTGCGGGGCCTTGTCGAAGTTGGCGGCGCAGTGCTCACCGCAGAAGTAGTAGGTCTTGCCGTCGTGCTCGCGGGTGATGGCGTCGGCGTTGACGGCGACGGTCATGCCGCAGACGGGATCGGTTGCGGTCTCGCCGTGGACGGGCTGGTCCATATGCATGTGATGCATGGTCATGGTGTTCTCCTTGGTTGTTGCATTGCTGACAGTGGTTGCATCGGCGCTGCCGTTGCCGGCATTGTCAAGTTGAGTCAGTTCGGTGCGCTCGTCGACGATGACTTGCACGGCTTGATGCTTGCCGTCTGGCTCGACGGAGTTGCGGGTGCTGTCATTGCCGTTTGAATCGTCATGGCCGCCGGGTGCCGAGACGGTGACGGCGTCCTCGCGGATACTTGCAAGGTGCAGGCGGTTGGCGTTGAGGATTAGGCAGACGGAGCTCAGCGACATGGCGAGTCCGGCGATCATGGGGCTGAGCAGCCATCCCGTGAACGGGTACAGTACGCCTGCGGCGAGCGGAATGCCGATGACGTTGTATCCGAAGGCCCACGCCAGATTCTCCCTGATGTTGGTCATGGTGGCGTTGGACAGGTTGATGGTGCGCAGCACGCCGCGCAGATCTCCGCTCATGAGCGTTACGTCTGCGGACTGCATGGCTACGTCGGTGCCGGTGCCGATGGCGAAGCCGATGTCTGCCTTGGCGAGGGCCGGGGCATCGTTGATGCCGTCTCCCACCATGGCGATGAGTTCATCTCCGTGTCCCTGCTGGTCGCGTTCGGCCTGCAGCTTGGCGATCCAATAGGCCTTGCCGTCCGGCCGGACTTGTGCGATCACCGTATCGATGCCCACCTGCTCGGCAATGCCCTTGGCCACGCTCGCCTTGTCTCCGCTGAGCATGACCGTGCGGATTCCCGCCTTGCGCAAAGCTGCAATGGCTTCCTTGGAGCCGTCCTTGACGGTGTCGTTGGCATAGGAGGCCTTGTCCAGTGAGGATCCTGCATCGGTGATGCCCCTGGTAATGGTCCCCGTTTTGTCGAAGACGACCGTGCGAATACGACGGGCCTGTTCCAATGCCTGGGCGGAGGTGACCAGTACGCCGTTGGTTGCCCCCAGTCCGGTGGCGACGGTGACGGAAAGCGGCGTGGCCAGTCCCAGTGCGCACGGGCATGCAATGATGAGGACGCTTACTGCTGCAATGAGTGCGTGGGCCAGCTTGGGCTGAGGACCGATGACGAGCCAGATGGCAAACGTCCATGTGGCGATGATCATGACGACCGGCACGAAGATGCGGGCGATCCGGTCCGCCAGTCGCTGCACGGGGGCTTTGGTAGCCTGTGCGCGGGAAACCAGCGTGATGATCTGCGACAGTACGGTGTCGCCGCCGGTCTGAGTGACGCGCATGACGAATGCGCCGCGCAACGCCATGGTGGCACCGGTAACGGCGTCGCCCGAATGCTTGTCGATCGGTCTGGACTCGCCGGTGATCATCGATTCATCCACATGGGCCGAGCCGTCCACGATCACACCGTCGGTGGGAATGCGCTCGCCGGGGTGAATGACCAGCAGATCGCCGACTGCAACCTGCGCAATGGCGACGTCCGTGCCGGTGTCCATCATCTTCCAGTAGTCTTCGCCGGCGTCGAGGTCGGCTTGGCTGATGCGGCGAGCCGAACGTGGCGCGAGCTTGATGAGTGCTTGCACGGCCTTGCCGGTACCTTCGCGTGCCTTGGCCTCCAGCAGTCGGCCCAGCAGCACCAGCGTGATGACGACGCCGACCGATTCAAAGTACGGCTCCTGCGACCCTTCCGGCATCAGGCTTGATGCCACGCAGACGATCATGCTGTAGATATAGGCGGCTCCGGTGCCCAGTGCGACCAGGGAATTCATGTCGGGACTGCGATGGCGCAGGGCCGACCATCCGACGCGATGGATGGGGGCGCCGCAATAGAACATGACCGGCGTGATCAGAATCGCCTGCAGCCAGGGGGTGGTGAGCCAGCCGGGCAACATGTCGCCGTGCATGGAGAGCATGGCGATCGTAAAGACCGGTACGGTAAGGACTGCCGCGATGGCGGTCAGCTTGGTGGTCTCGCGGATCTCCGTGCGGCGTTCCTCGGCGTCCATCCGCTCGTTGTCCAGCGCATTTGAGACTGCGGCGGAGGTGCGTTCATCATTGCCGGAACCATTCGCTTTGCCATGCGTGAGCGTGATGTTGCTTTCTCCGATGACCTTGAGCAGGCCGTGCACCATGTTCATCCCGCATGCGAACGGATATTCCCCCGCTGGCAAGGCCGGCAGCTCCACGGAAGTCTTGGCGTTGCCTGGCAGTGCGGCATCCAACCCCAGATCAGCAAAGACCACGTGTGAGGTACATTCGCCTGTTTCCCTGCGGTCGAACACCAGTGTGCTCGGCAGTCCCGCCTTCAGCTCGATGACGTCCGGCGAATACCCGCCGTGCACCGTGATGGTGGCGGTTTGTGAGTCGGCGGCCACCGTACTTGAGGTGGCTTTGCGCTCTGCGAAGAAGAAACGGATGATCGCCCATGTAAGCAATCCGGCCACGATAATGGCTATGGCCAGCCTGAACAGATCGAAGCCCATCGTTCGTTCCTCCTTGCGCTTTTCGGTACGCGGTCAACTTTACGCGGGCCGCGTCCTCTGCCCTAGGGGTTGGTCTTCGGTTTCCCCGAGGGCTTGATATAGAACATACGTTCGACTCTGGACGATGGGCGTGTCTCCTTGTGGCAGTAGGGATTCAAGGATCTTGATCGATGTTCTCCTTGGGCTGAAGTCTTCGCAAAATGCTTTCATAGAACACATGTTCGATATTTCGGTTTTGGCGACTTTGGTCGCGGTGTTGATCGTCGGGGCCCTGTTGGGGTTCCTCGCGGGCTACCTGCTCGGCAAGGGCAGGGGAGCCGAGTCCGTGCGCGTGCAATCCGCGCGCGAATTGGAGGACGGACATTCCCGTCTCGAGTCCATGCGCTCTGATCTGGAACGTGCCAATGCGCAGGCGGTCGCCGCGCGCACGCAGGCGGAGGGCTTGGAGCGCCAGCTTGGCTATGTGCAGTCGCAGCTGGCTCAGGCGCAGCAGGCGGAGCAGATTCGTCTCCAGCGTGAGCGTGAGCGGGCGCAGGAGCAGGCGGAGCAGCGCGAAAAGGAGCGGGAGGCCGCGCTCAGGGAGCAGGGCAAGGTGCTCAGCGCGTTGGCGCCCGTCCAGAAGAATCTGGATGCGCTCCAGCTCAAGGTGACGCAGATCGAGGAGGGGCGCAAGCATGAGATGGGTGCGCTCAGCGAGCAGCTCAAGGGGCTCGGGGAGCAGCAGTCCCGTCTGGACCGGGAAACCAGTTCCCTGTCCGCGGCCCTGCGCAACAACAAGGTGCGTGGCGCTTGGGGCGAGGCACAGCTGAAGAACATCGTGGAATCGGCGGGGCTGCTGGACCACGTCGATTTTGACACTCAGGTGGTGGTGACCGACGCCGAGGGGAGGATCCAGCGTCCGGACATGGTGGTGCACCTTCCCGGCGGCAAGACCATCCCCATCGATGCCAAGGTACCGTATGCCAGCTACCAGCGTGCGTGCGAGATACCGGACACGGCGTCGCCCGAGGAACTGGATCGCAAGGCGGATCTGCTGCGCGCCCATGCCCATGACCTTCGGGAGCACGTCAGGGCTTTGTCGGACAAGGCATACTGGAACGCGTTTCCGGTGGCACCGGATTTCGTGGTGGCCTTCATCCCCAACGAAGCGTTGCTGCAGGCGGCGCTCGAATCCGACCCCACGCTCATGGACGATGCCTTCGCCCGAAAGGTGGCGCTTACCTCGCCGGTCACGCTGTGGGCGGTGCTAAAGTCCGTGGCCTACGCCTGGCAGCAGCAGAGCTTGACGGACGACGCCAAGGTACTGTTCGACCTATCCCGTGAACTGTACGAGCGGTTCGCGGTGCTGGGGGACAAGGCCACGAAGCTCGGCAACGCCATCACCAAGACGGTCGGGGCGTACAACCAGTTCGCGGCATCGCTCGAATCCCGCGTGTTGGTCTCCGCGCGCAAGCTGCAGAAGCTCGATCGGTCGCGCGTGATCGGCGACGTGACCCTCATAGACTCGGACAAGGGCAACATCCGCGAACTCAGCGCCCCGGAAGTGCAATCCGAAGCGGGTGCATCGGTGTGAGAGGCGTAGGGGGTGAAGCGGACGCAGGAGATGCTTGGAAACAGGTGAAGCACTGATGGAGCGGGGCAACGTATCTGCGGTGCGTTGACGTATCCCGGCGAAGTCCGTGCCTCTGCGCTTGGGCCTGCGTTGCGCGATGAGACGCATTGCGCCGGTGCGGAAGGTTGTCGTTGCTCACGAACGGGTTGCGGGGCATCAACCGGGACCTGTCGGATGGCTCGCGGGGTATCGGAACTCCGATGTCTCGCCGTGCGGGATGCAGGATCGTGCGTTCCGAGGCCTGCGGGCGGAGACATATGCGCTCAGATCGGTGGGCGGCTGCGATTGGCTGACCGATATGTGCGAGGTGACATGCCGAGAATGCGCTTGAAGGCGGCGGTCAGTACGCGCCGGTCGCTGAATCCACATTCCCGTGCGATGGCTGGTAGCGATTCGGTCGTATCGGTCAACAGCACCTGTGCCAGCCGGATGCGTTCGCGGGTGATGTATTCGTGCGGCGTCATGCCGACCTGCCGCTTGAAGAGACGGATGAAGTGATACTCGCTCATATGCGCATGCCTGGCAAGCTCGGCAACAGGCAGAGAGGAACTCAGATGCTTTTCGATGTGGTTGATCACCGTATCGATGTCGTGCGAACGAATGCGTGTGGTCGTCGAGCCATTGCCGCTGAGCAGACATGCGGTCAGCAGGTCCGTGATGATGCGCGACATCACCGGTTCGTTGACCGTTGTCTGCGTGTCGAAGATATGCATGAGTTCCATGAGCGGGGAGACGACCGAAGCCGGGTCGGTCGGCGTGAACACGTTCGACAGCGCTCGGATCATGAGATCGCAGTATCGACCTGCCACCGGACCGTCGAAATTCAGCCATATAGTTTGTGTATCCTCTTCGGCGGAGTATTGGAAGCCTCTCGAGCAGTCAATGATGGCCGCCTGATGGTGCCGGATATGGCGTGTTGTTCCGTCGGCCGTCAGACGCAATGCTCCCTCGAGCACCACAATGAGGAAGAACGCGTCCCATGGCAGCGGGCGGCGTAGGAACCCCGGCCGATAATGCGACACCCCCACGCGCAACGGGCACAGGAACGTTTCGCGGGCCAACGGACTGGGGGCATAGATGTAATAGCGCGAATCGCCGGAAACCTTGCCCGGCCATGCCCGCGTGACCTTATGCGGGCTGCCGGCAATGGCTCCATCCTCGGCAATCCCGGTTACGGTCGCCTTCTTCGGCACATCAAGGCTCATGGTGACGGACTATAGCAGGAAACATTGCCATTCACGCAATTCGTCTGTCTCTAAGGCGCGGAAACTCCTGTATTCTCAGTGACATGACGCAGGTCACGGGAATGATATGAAAGGCAGCATTCATGTCTAACCGTTCATCAATGACGATCGTCCCGTACCGGTCTCTACGTCCGTCTGCCAAGGAAGGCCGGGCGTGCCACAAACGAACGTGCATTGCGCTATGCATCAAGCAAAGGAGCAGGAACCATGTCAGAGAAAACGTCGGCGGATACGTCGCCGAACGTCAATTCCCCATACTTCATCGGTGGCGTAGATGGCCTGCGCCGCGGCCCACGCACCGCCAAGCGGCGCGCGGGCGCCGCGTTGGCAGCTGTTCTGGCCGTCACGGTGCCTCTGGCCGGATGCGGTAACTCCGGTAGCTCCGGGCGCAACGAAGACGGTTCCGTCACCATCAATCTCAACTGGTGGGGCGGCGACGAACGCGTCAAGCGCACGGAACAGGCCGTGGCCGCCTTCGAAAAAAGTCATCCCAACATTCACGTCGAGATGCAGTACTCTGACTGGTCTCGGTACTTCGACAAGCTCAACACCGCCATCGCCGGCGACAACGCTCCGGACGTGATCCAGATGGACGAGGCGTCGCTGGCCACCTTCGCGTCGCAGGGCATTCTGCTGGATCTCGGCGAGGTGTCCGACGTGATCGACTTCAGCGACATCGACCCGTCCCTGGCCGACAGCGGCAAATGGGAAGGCAGACAGTATGCCGTCCCGATCTCCTCCACGCCATTCGGCCTCATCATCAACCACGATGTGCTCGACAAACTTGGTCTGACCCTGCCGGACACATCCACATGGACATGGGATGAATTCATCGACTTTGCGGCGCAGGTGCGCAGCAAATCCAACGGCGAATACTTCGGCATCAACTCCACCATGGGCAATGGCATGAGCCTGCATCTTTGGGCGCGGCAGAACAACGAGTCGCTGTACACCAACGGCAAGGTCTCCATCTCCGTGGATACCATGACCAGCTATCTGCAGATGGCCTACGACTGGACGCATGGCGACGAGATCGCCGGCACCACCGACCAATGGGCCGAACAGCACAGCGCCACGCTCAACCAAGGCGCACTCGGCACCGGCAAGGCGGCGATGGGATTCTCCCAGACTACGCAGCTGCCGGCCTACGTGGCCGCCGCAGGTACGGACAACATGACCTTGGCTCCCATTCCGAATCTGGGCAAGAACCCCAAATACGGCTACATGAAGCCCGGCATGCACTGGGTCATCGCCGCGCAGAGCAAGGCCCCCAAGGAGGCGGCCGAACTGATTGATTGGCTGGTGAACAGCGAAGAGGCGGGAGACATTTTGGGCTCCGAACGAGGGCTTCCGGCCAACACGTCCATCCTGAAGAAGCTGAGTGCCTCGGCGACCGGTGCGGATAAGCAGTCGCTTGAGTTCCCCGAGCAGATCGAGGAGACGATCGGAGACGCCCCCGAAGCTACGCCGAACGGTGCCAGCAAGCTCAACGACTTCATCATGCGATACGAGGAGGAAGTGGCGTTCGGCCGTATGGATGCACGTTCCGCCGCCGAAGCGTTCATCGCCGACCTCAGCCATTCGATCGAAACGGCATGACGGCGGGTCGGCATCCGAGCCTCATGCTCGCTGCCGCGAACTTCACGGCATGGAACCCAACAACAACGAATGCAAAGGGGCTGCCTATGATCGCATGATCCGCATGTTTTTCCTTTCCGCCGCCGGATTTGTGCAGTCCGGCGGCTGCCCCATTGCCGTTAATTCCACCGTGGAAGTCCCGCCGCGGTAATTCTCACATCAGCGGTTCTCGCTTCAGAAATCCCTGCAAACGTTTCTAATCTCGTTCCCGGTTCGCTTGCCAGCCCCGTTCGCCGGCCTTGTCCCGGAACGCAAGTCTCGATCGGTCCGGTTGGCTCGATTGCCCCAGCTGGCCCGATTGAACGATCACAGATTGGTTGCCGAACATGACCCATCCCATCGTCGCAACGCCTCCGGCATACGCCACTCCGTTCCCCATGGAACGTGTCCGTGAGCCTCGCATCCCGGAGCGCTTCATATCCGTAGAGGACCATCCGTCCATCCAAAGTGCCCTTGACGCATGCGCGGCTCTGGGCGGCGGAACGGTCCATGTGCCGAAAGGCACGTGGAAGACGGGCCCGCTGCGCCTGTCCAGCCGTATTCGCCTGCATGTGGATGCCGGAGCGGTCGTCGTCTTCAGCGACGATCCCCGCGATTATCTGCCGGTGTCGTTCACCCGGTGGGAGGGGTTGGAATGCTGGAACTACATGCCGCTGATCTACGCCCGGGACTGTGAGGATATCGCCGTTGACGGCGAAGGCGAGTTGCTGGGCTGCGGCGAGGCATGGTGGACTTGGAAACTCACCCAATCCGCAGGTTCCAACACGCTGTACGACATGGCCGTCGCCGGCACGCCCGTGGAGGAACGGGTATTCGGTACCGAGCGGGATGCGCTGCGTCCCTCCTTCATCCAGTTCATCGGGTGCCGTCGTTCGCTTATTGAGGGAGTCACCGTAAAGAACGGCCCGCAGTGGACGATCCACCCCGTCTACTGCGAAGACGTGATCGTACGCGGCGTGACCGTATGCACAGACGGGCCGAACACCGACGGCTGCAATCCCGACTCGTGCCGCAACGTACTCATCGAACGCTGTTCGTTCCGCACCGGCGACGACTGCATAGCCGTCAACGCCGGAATGAACGAGGATGGCTGGAGGGTGGGCCGGCCGTGCGAGAACGTGGTGATCCGCGACTGCATGATGACCGGCGGGCATGCGGCCATCGCAGTCGGCAGTGCGGTGTCCGGCGGCGTGTCTAACATCCACGTGCGCGATTGCTCCATCCGCGGCGTGATGCGTGGCGTGCGCGTCAAATCGATGCGCGGCCGGGGCGGGTACGTGACGGACCTGAGCTTCGAACGTCTGGACATCCGTGACGTGACGGTGGCGGCGCTGGACGTCAACATGTTCTACGACACCACCACGGTCGAGCCGAAAAGCGCAGTGCCGACGGAACTGAATCGAGTGCGGTTTCGTGACATCAACATCAGTGGCGCGCCACTGGGTGTGTGCCTGAAGGGGCTGCCGGAACGACCGCTGAACGATATACTGCTGGAAGACATCCGCTGCGCGGCGGACGAAGGCATGACCTGCACGGACGTGGAGGGACTCGCCCAGCGCAATGTGACCTTCACGTGCGAGACGGCACCGATGCCGTCGGCCAAGACGGCGCCGAAGACGGCGCCCAAGACGGAACAGGAGCGATGATTATGCTGCGCACCTTCGATACCCATGCCATCCGCGACGTGCGGGAACTGTCCGGCCGCCTGTGGCGGTTCACGCCCCTGGACGGCGAGCATGCCGGTGAGACCTCGATGCGTCCGGTCCCCGGCTGCTGGCAGACATACCCCGGTTTCGAGCAATACGCCGGCCGCGCCCGCTATTCGACGACCTTCGAGGCGGAAGGCAACGTGCGCTTGGAATTCAAGGGCGTGAGCCATTTCGCCAGCGTGAGCGTGGACGGCGAGCCGGTGGCGGAGCACTACGGCTCGTATACCCCGTTCGATGCGGTCGTGTGCGGGCTTGCGGCCGGCATCCACACGCTGGACGTGGAGGTGGACGGCTCGTTCTGCGACCGGTATGCGCTGGACGTGCCGAACGATTACATGTCGTACGGCGGTATATCGCGCGGCGTGGCGTTGGAGCGTGTACCCGACGTGTTCGTGGAGCGCGTCCATGTGACCCCGATCGAGCCGCTGTGCGAGAACGCCGAACGCGGCGGCGACGGTGGAGTCAGCAACGGCGGCCGCGGCTGGAAAGCCCGCGTGCAGGTCCGGGTGCGCAACCTGACGGACGAAGCGAGGCCTGTGCGCCTGCGCGTGCGGTTGGAAGGTGAGCCTGCGGACGCCTGCGATGCCGACGCCGTGGCACAGCCCGGCTCTCACACGTGTCTGGATGCAGAACTGGCGTTCCCCCATGCGCTCACGTGGCGTCCCGAGACCCCGAACCTCCATCGCATTGGCGTGCAGTTGTTCGATGGCGGGCGGACGGATCCCGAACCGATCGACGATCTCATCGACCGCGTGGGCTTCCGCACGATCGCCGTGCGTGACGGTCGTATACTCCTGAACGGCCGCGCACCACGGATCAAAGGGTTCTGCCGGCACGAGGACCATCCCGATTACGGTTGTGCCATACCGTTCACGCTCATGAATCGCGACCTCATGCTCATCCGTGACATGGGCGGCAACGCCGTGCGCACCAGCCACTACCCGAACGACGAACTGTTCCTCGATCTGGCCGATGAACTGGGCATCCTGATCTGGGAGGAAAGCCATGCGCGTGGCCTGAGCGAGGAACAGATGCGGCATCCGCGGTTCGAGGAGCAGTCCGAACGGGTGATCGCCGAAATGATCGACGCCCATCGCAACCACCCCTCGATTTTCATCTGGGGCATCCTCAACGAATGCGCCAGCGAAACGCCATACGGGCGCGAATGCTACGCCGCCCAGTACGCGCTCATCCGTTCCCTGGACGCGAGTCGGCCGGTCAGTTCCGCCACCTGCAAGTTCCATCGCGACATCTGTCTCGACCTACCGGACGTGGTTTCCTGGAACATGTACCCGTACTGGTACGAGCGACGCACGGCGACCGACATGATCGGCGAGACATACGCGTGGAGCGGCGAGCACGGCGGCAAGGGCAAGCCGTTCCTGGTCACGGAGATCGGCGCCGGGGCCATCTACGGGTTCCGAGACCCCGGGCATGACATCTGGAGCGAGGAATATCAGGCCGACGCCCTGCGCGAACAGCTTTCGCAGGTGCTTGCGTTCGAACCGTGCCAGGGAGTGTTCATCTGGCAGTTCTGCGACGGCAAGGTGAGCCGGGAGTGGTTCAAGATGCGTCCGCGCAGCCGCAACAACAAGGGCATCGTGGATGAATACCGGCGTCCCAAGCTTGCGTACGAGCAGGTGAAGGCCGTGTACCGCTCCTACGGGGATTACTGGGAATGAAGATTGGGGAATGAGGGCTGCCGGTGACGAGGAAAGCGGTGAAGAAAGTGTCATCGGGCATGGGGAAGCCATCGGGCATTCCATCCGTACCCGCCTGCGGATAGGCTGGGAGCATGGCTTTGACAGATGATGCTTCCACCGGTTTCCGTCCTACCGGGCCTTCGGGCGTGCGTGGCGAAATGCCCCTCGAGATGCAGGATCCCCGCACCCAGCTCGAGCAGTTGCTGTCGGCGTCCATTGCATGCAAGCCGTTCAGCGAGCTGTCCGACGTGACGTTCCACCATCGCGGCGCGGAACTCGTGGGCCATGTACTGCTCGACACCGTCGAGGAATCCGGCTACACGCTGGACGACTTCGAGGCCGTGGGTGCGCTGACCGCAGCCGCCGTGCCGCTGGTCACGTCCATGATCACCGCCGCAGCCTCCCGCGGGCAGGATCTGGACGGATTCGTGATGGACTTCGTCTATCCGTCCGTCAAGGGACCATCCATTCAGGGCAAGCGCGTGATCCTCGTGGATTCGTGGCTGAGCGAGAAGTCCTACGTGCAGACCTCGTCCTTGGTCACGCTGCGTCACGGCAACGAGCTGAGCCTCGACTTCGGCATCGTGGAGCACGAAGGCGCACAGGCGCTCGCCGTGGCGTCGCTCATCGGCGGCCCGTTCGAAACGCTCAAGGTCATCCACCCGATCACCGGGGACGAGACCGATCTGCCGTTCATCCGTGCCTACGACGAGGACGCCCTGCGCGCCCCCGCGGACGACTGATCTCCGGCCGGGAAGACCGCCGTCCGGAAGACCTCCAGCCCGGAGGAACGCCGGCTCGAAAGGCCGCACATACGCAGAATCGAGGAGAACCCGTCGCCCATGCGCGCTCCCAACCCCATCACGCTCGCCGCCAACGCCTCCGACGAACCCGAATTCCGCGAAATCGGCCTCGGACCGTGGGCCCAAACCCATCCAGGCGAGCCCCGTCCAACCGATCCACGCTACGATCCCGCACTGCTGGACGGCGGAGACCGGCGCAACGTGCTCGACCGCTACCGGTACTGGACCGTCGAAGCGATCAAAGCCGATCTGGACGCCCGAGGACGCCACGACTTCGAGGTCGCCGTGGAAAACTGGACGCACGACTTCAACATCGGCTCCATGGTCCGCACCGCCAACGCGTTCACCGCACGCCGCGTTCACATCGTCGGGCCGCACAAGTGGAACCGCAAAGGTGCGCTCATGACCGAGCTGTACCAGCACGTCGAACACCACCCGTCCATCGCCGCGCTGATCGACGCGTGGAAGCACCGCATCGCCGGCGAAATCGCCTCCGCGCGCGCCGACGCCTCCGCGGCCGCCGTACACGCCCACTGGGCCGCAGCGAACGGGGACGCACGGTCCGCCGCGCTCGCGCTTGCCGCCGTCAGCGACGCGGACCGACGCATCAAGGAACTCGAAGATGCGCGCATCATCGCCCTCGACATCATCCCCGGCGCGGTCCCCATGGAACGCTACCGGTTCCCCAAGCGCTGCCTTCTGCTCTTCGGCGCGGAAGGCCCCGGGCTGAGCGACAAGGCCCTCGAACTGGCCGACGACGTGGTCTACATCTCCCAATTCGGCTCCGTGCGCTCCATCAACGCCGGCGCCGCCGCGGCCGTGGCCATGCACGCATGGATCGCGCAGCACGCCGCGCCGGACGAAACGGCGTACGCACAGTAATGCTGTGGCATCCACACGGCATGCGGAGCAACGCGTACCGTCAATGCCGGTGTAGCCTCCGTTCGACCCTCGTTCATCCATCGGACTCCGAGCGGCGAGCACAGTCCACACACGTGGACAGCACACCCTGAACAATCCCTAAAATTCCAGCAAACACTAGGTTTTCGATGGGTTGGATGCTACGGTTGGATCATGATAGAGATTCAGCACATCAGCAAGCGCTTCGGGGGAAAGCAGGTGCTCAACGATGTCAGCTTCGTCGCAGAAGATGGCAAGGTCACAGGCTTCCTCGGCCCCAACGGCGCCGGTAAATCCACCACCATGCGAGCGGCCCTCGGGCTCATCACCCCCGACTCCGGACAGGCACTCATCGACGGCCAGCCGTATGTACGGATCAAGGCCCCCATGGCCGCGGTCGGCGCAGTGCTCGACGCCAAATCAGCGCACAAGGGTCGCTCCGCATACGCGCATCTCAAGGCCCTCGCGCAGACCAACGGCATCCCCGCCTCCCGCGTGGATGAGGTAATGGACCTGACCGGCATCGCCTCCGTCAAGAAGCGCCGCGCCGGAGCGTTCAGTCTCGGCATGAGCCAACGCCTGTCCATCGCCGCCGCGCTGCTGGGCGACCCGCGCAATCTGGTGCTCGACGAGCCGATCAACGGCCTCGACCCGGAAGGCGTCAAATGGGTGCGCGAACTGTGCCGCTTCTACGCCAGTCAGGGCCGCGCGGTCCTGCTGAGCTCCCACCTCATGAGCGAAGTGGCGCTCACCGCGGACAATCTCGTGATCATCGGTCAGGGACGCATCCTCGAAACCACGTCGGTCTCCGCCTTCGTGGCCGAACACTCCGGCCACTCGCTGCGCGTCGCCACCGCCGAGCCGGACAAGCTGCACGCCATCTTCGCCTCCGCGCCGCAGGTCACCGTCACCCCGGCCGAGCGTAAGCCATCCGATCCTTCCGTCGGCGACGTGTTCCGCATCACCGGAGCGGACCTCGAAGCCACTGCGCGCGTGTTCGCCCAGGCGCAGCTCGTCACCTACGAGTTCGTGGAGGAGCATGCCTCGCTCGAAGACGCCTACATGACCCTCACGCACAGTCAGGTCGAATACGCGAATCGCGAAGTGCCCGGGCAGCGGGCCATCCAATACGGCGAGCCGGGCGGCACCCCGTCCGCACCGCCCGCGCCGATTGCCCCGCCCGCCGCACCCCAGTCCGCCGACGGCACCCCGAAGGAGGCCACCCGATGAGCGCCACGAATCCCGTCGTCAATCCCGCCGTTCCCGCCAGCAACGGCTACACCACCGGCCGCCGCATGTCCGCCGGCCGGCTCAGACTCAGCTACCTCGGCAGCGTGCGCGCCGAACTGACCAAACTGCTGTCCATCAAGTCCACCTACTGGCTGCTCGGCATCACCATCCTGCTCATCGTGGCGGGCGGGGCCGTCGCCGCAGCCAGCTACAAGACCATGGCCTACGTCGACTACAATGCGCAGACCGGCGAGATGGTCACGCTCGACACCCCGCGTGCCATGGACGCTGAGAGCGTGTGGTTATCGACAACCGTCATGGTGTCCACCGCGGCCGTGGTGATCGGCATCTTCGGCGTCATGGCCATCACCAGCGAGTACACGAACCTCACCATCCAGTCCGGATTCGTGGCCAACCCGCGCCGCGGCATGTATCTGGCAGCGAAGGGCACAGTCGTAGCGATCCTGGCGTTCCTCACCGTGCTCATCGGCGTGGGACTGTCCTGGGCGGCGGTCCGTCTGGTGCTTGGCGACATCCCTGTTTCGCCGCTGCCCGACGCGCAGCGCACCCTGCCGTGGGTCTGCATCCTCGGCGCGCCCGCCCTCAGCATGGTCATGTCGATCATGGCGCTGGGACTCGGCGCGATCTGCCGGTCCTCCGTGGGCGGCGTGTTCGCGCTGATCGGCGTGTGGAACATCCTGCCCTCGCTTCTGGGCGCCGCCTCGCTGAGCGAGAAGCTCCGCCCGATGGTCATGAGCATCACCAACTGCCTGCCCAGCACCGCGATGGGAGACTTCTTCTCCGGCGCAACCAACCTCGGCTCGTCGCAATCCACGGGCGGCGCCTCGGCGGCCGACCTTGTGATCGGCATGTCCGCCGCCCAGGAAGTCAAGCACTTCGACCCCACGTGGTGGCAGTCCGGCCTGATCTTCCTGGCCTGGGCGGTCGTCGTCTATGCGGTCGGACTGGTGGTGCTGCGCCGGGCGGACGTCAAGTAGCCGCGTTCAGCGCCGTTCGCCGTCACAGGACGCCGCGGCTACCGTACGGTGACGCGCAGCCTGCCGCGGAGCGGGATGGTGATGCGCCACAGCCGGTCGGACGTCCACTCGCCGCGCAGCTTCGCGTCGTCCAGCGGCTTGGCCTCCACGGTGATGCCGCCAAGACCGACGGAATCGCCCGGCCCGCTGGTTCCGTCGGTTCCATTGGTTCCGCTGCGCGCCCCGGAGGCGGTGTTCTGCGCGTCGCCCGATCGGTCGATGACGAGCAGCGATGCCCCGATCCGGAACGCCGCGGATATGTCGCTGCCGGTATGACCGTCGCGGCCGCAGCGATTGCCGGTTCCGTCGCCATCCGCAACCCGCAATGGCTCCTCGGCCGTCATGAGGTGCATCGTCGCGCACGCGAAATTCCCGTCCGCCATGTCCTCGATCGTCAGCGTTCCGGCGGCTCTGTCCAGCGTGACCGTGCGCCGGTATGAACGCAGCCCGGCCGCCGCGGGCCATGCGTGCGTGAGGTCGGCGGTTACGCGGCTCGCCTTCCCGCCGAGCGAGACCTGCACGTCTTCGGCCCGACAGTCCGGTGTCTCGCGCTGCATCACTCCGTCGAAATCCGGCAGATTGTGCCAGGACGACTGCATGGGCCACAGCTCGTAGCGCTGCGGCGAGAACGTCTGCCGTGTGTATGTGCCCACGCCCGCGTCCACCAGCACCGGTCGGCCGTTCGCGTAGACGATCACGTTGCCCGTGTCGTTGTGGCTGTGGCTCGCCCCGTTGCGCCCGGCCTTGACCGCTACGTCGAAGCCGCCGCCGCGCATGACCGCGATGCCCGTGCTCGGAAAGAACGTTTCCGTGCGTTCGTCAATGCCGGCCGTGCGATCGCCCTCGGGCTCGTCCGTCTGCTTCAGCATGGTCCGGACGGCCTCCGCCTCCCACAGCAGGTAGAGCGCGTTGATCCGGTCCATGCCGTCGGCCGGCGTGGCTGTGGTGCTGGAGCCGCGGTCCATGGCGTGACGCCATTCCGTGGCCGCCGCATGAGCCATGGCGGGCTCGCCGACGGCCTGCGCGAACAGGAACTCCCTGGCTCCCATGAGCCCGGCGTGCACCGAGCAGTCGGAAAAGTTGAAATACAGGTTCTCGCGGATGCGCATGCGCATGATGTACGTGGCGATGTTCCGGATCTTCGGCACCCGCCACAGCGAATCGAACGCGTCCGGACGCACGTCGGCGAGGATGCGCAGCGCGCCGAACAGGCACAGACCGGCCGAATGGTAGTAGCCGGCACCCTCTTCGCAGCAGCCGTCCTCGCCGTAGTCGGCCAGAAAGGCGTCCAGACTGCGCACGGCCCGGTCGGCCACTTTCCGGCGCAGATCAGGCTCGAACGGTGCGAGGAACGCCGTGGCCAGCACGTTCTGCGTGCACCAGACCGTCCAGTTGTTCGTCGGACCGTCCACGCCTCCCATCCACCAGAACCGATCCGTGAGGTACGGTGTGACGATCCTGTGGCGCAGCTTGCCCGTGATGCGACGGCGGATCGCCTCGGGCAGATCGTTGCCGAGCAGATAGACCGATGCGGCGAGCAGCTGACCGGTTTCGCAGGCGAACAGGTCGAGGATCGGGCGGTCCGGATCCGGCCACGGCAGTTGCGGGGCATCTCGCACATAGGTGTTATGCGCCGGCAGCTGCCACGCCGCCTCGTCGCAAATGAGCATGATCCCGTCGATCGCGTCGTCCAGCAGGGCGCGGGACCGGGCATCGCCCGGCGCGTGGCCCAGCCCGTGGTCCGGAGCACAGTCGTCGGAACGATCGGAGGAACATGCCACGCCGTACGCCATGAGATCGTCCGCCACGCGCCGCCGTCGTTCGCCGTAGCGGCTTTCGTACGCGCTGCGGTCGCCGTCATGGAAGAACCGCGACCAGTCGTGCGCGAGCAGCCGGGGCCACGGTCGCTCGCGGTGTTCCGCGGCCCGGTGCAGATACAGGTCGGTCAGCTCGCGGGGGAGGGCTTGCCAAATCGCGCGCTCGCCGACCGGCGCGAACGGGTGGAACGGACGGAATGGTACGTCCGCGGCACGCCACGCACGGGTGCAGGGACCTTCGTGCGCAGTGCCGTTGCCGTTGTCGTTGCCGCCTCGCGCCGCGTCGTTGCCGGAATTCGCTGTGATGCCGTCCATGATGCCCATGATAGCTGCCCGCCCTGCATCCGAAGTAGCCGCCGATTCCGGAATTGGATACGATTTGAGACTCAGAATGACCAGTCTGTGTCTCAAATCGCCACCATTTCCGGGCAGCCGGAGCCGCCATGCCGTCCAACCTGCGCAGCCCGTCCAACCCGCCTGCTCGCATGCCGGGCGAACGGGCCCGCGAGGACCCCTGCGTGTCACATACGGCACCTATAGTGATGGCCATGCCTACTTTTTCACGCGAAGAAATCGTGCATTTGGGCGATCTGGCCCGAATCGCGCTCACCGATGAGGAAATCACCCGCTTGCAGGGCGAGCTGAACGTCATCGCCGACTCCATCAACAAGGTGCAGGAAGTCGCTACGGCGGACGTCCCGCCCACCGCAAACCCGGTGCCGCTCGAGGCCTACATGCGTCCCGATGTGGCCGAAACGCCGCTGACCCAGGCCGAGGCGCTGTCCGGCGCCCCCAAGACCGAGGCCGGCATGTTCGTGGCACCGCGCATTCTGGGAAGCGAGGAGTGAGAAGGCAATGAGCATTTCCACCGAAACCGCGGCGCTCGTCAAGCTGTCCGCCGCCGAGCAGGCCGCCAAGGTCAAGGCCGGCGAAGTCACCAGCCGCGAGCTGGTCGAGGCCCATCTGGCCGTCATCGAGGCCGCCGAACCGTCCATCAAGGCATTCCTCAAGGTCTCCGCCGACGTGGCCCTCGAGCAGGCCGACGCATTCGACGCGAAGTCCGCCGAGGAGAAGGCCGCGTTGCCGGAGCTGGCGGGCGTGCCGATCGCCATCAAGGACATGATCGTCACCAAGGGCATCGAAACCACCGCCGCCTCCAAGATCCTCGAGGGTTGGGTGCCGCCGTACGACGCGACCGTCATCGAGAAGCTCAAGGCCGCAGGCATGCCGATCCTCGGCAAGACCAATCTGGACGAGTTCGCGCAGGGCTCCTCCACCGAGCATTCCGCCTACCAGACCACGCACAACCCGTGGGATACCGACCGCGTGCCCGGCGGTTCCGGCGGCGGTTCGGCCTCCGCTGTCGCGGCGTTCGAGGCGCCGCTCGCCCTCGGCACCGACACCGGCGGCTCCATCCGTCAGCCCGGCTCGTTGACCGGCACGGTGGGCGTCAAGCCCACGTACGGCGGCGTTTCCCGCTTCGGTGCGATCGCCATGGCCTCCTCGCTCGACCAGATCGGCCCGGTCTCCCGTACCGTGCTCGATTCCGCCCTGCTGCAGGAGATCATCGGCGGACATGACGTGCGTGACTCCACGTCCATCCCCGAAGGCCCGCGCCCGATGGCAGCGGCCGCCCGCGAAGGCCTGAAGCGCGACCTTACGGGTCTCAAGGTCGGTCTGGTCAAGGAACTCGGCGGCGAAGGCTTCCAGCCCGGTGTCGAGGCCCGCTTCAACGAGGCCGTCGCCAAGCTCAAGGAAATGGGCGCCGAGGTGAGCGAGGTCTCCTGCCCGCACTTCCCGTACGCGCTGGGTGCCTACTACATCATCATGCCCTCCGAGGTGAGCTCCAACCTGGCCCGCTACGATGGCATGCGCTACGGCCTGCGCGTCATGCCGCCGGCCGGAGTGCCGCAGACCGCCGCCAACATGATGGCCTACACCCGTGAGGCCGGCTTCGGCGACGAGGTCAAGCGCCGCATCATCCTGGGCACCTATGCGCTGTCCGCCGGCTACTACGATGCCTGGTACGGTTCCGCGCAGAAGGTGCGCACGCTCATCATCAACGACTTCAAGGCAGCGTTCGAGCAGGTGGACGTGCTGGTTTCCCCCACGTCGCCCACCACCGCCTTCAAGTTCGGCGAGAAGATGAACGATCCGTTGGCCATGTACATGAACGACATCGCTACGATTCCGGCCAACCTTGCCGGCATGCCCGCCATGTCCATCCCCGCCGGCCTTTCGGACGACGGTCTGCCGGTCGGCTTCCAGCTCATCGCCCCGCAGCAGCGCGACGAGGTCATGTACAAGCCGGCCGCCGCGCTCGAGGCCGCGCTCGAGGAGGATTGGGGCGGCCCGATCTGGACCAGCCTCAAGACCCCGTGGCTGGGCGAGTGACCGGACGAGACGCGAGACGACAAGCGGACAAAGCATAAGGAACAAGCATCATGGCTGAAAAACTGATGAAGTACGCCGAGGCCTGCAAGCAATTCGACCCGGTCTTCGGTCTGGAAACCCACGTGGAGCTGTGCACGAACACCAAGCTGTTCTGCCCGGCGCACATCGAGTTCGGCGGCGAACCGAACACCCAGCTCACCCCGGTGAGCCTGGGCCTGCCGGGCAGTCTGCCGGTGGTGAACAGGACCGCCGTGGACTACGCGATCAAGCTGGGTCTGGCCCTGCACTGCGAGATCAACGAGTGGAGCCAGTTCGCCCGCAAGAACTACTTCTACCCGGACATGCCGCGCGACTACCAGATCTCCCAGTACGATAAGCCGACCAACGGCAACGGCTATCTGGACGTGGAGCTGGACGACGGCACGGTCTTCCGCGTGCCGATCGAACGCGCGCACATCGAGGACGACGCCGGCAAGAACACCCACGTGGGCGGTGCCGACGGCCGCATCGAGGGCGCCGACCACTCGCTGGTCGACTACAACCGCGCCGGCGTGCCGCTCATCGAGATCGTCACCAAGCCGATCGAGGGTGCGGGCGACCGCGCTCCGGAGATCGCCGGTGCGTACATGCGCGCCATCCGCGACATCGTGCGTGCCCTGGGCATCTCCCACGCCCGCATGGAGCAGGGCAACATGCGCGCCGACGTGAACCTGTCGCTGCGCCGCAGCCCGTCCGACCCATACGGCACCCGTTCCGAGACCAAGAACGTCAACTCGTTCCGCGGCATCGAGAAGACGCTGCAGTATGAGATCCGCCGCCAGGCCGCGATTCTGGCGGACGGCGGCGAGATCCTGCAGGAGACCCGCCACTGGGACGAGTCGACGCAGACCACCGCCGGCGGTCGCGTGAAGTCCGATGCGGACGATTACCGCTACTTCCCGGACCCGGATCTCGTGATGCTGCACATCACCAAGGAGCACATCGCCGAGATCGAGGCCCAGATGCCGGAAATGCCGCGCGAACGCCGCAACCGTCTCAAGACCGAGTGGAACCTCACCGACCTGCAGATGCGCGACATCCTCAACGCCGACGCGCTCGACCTCATCGAGGAGACCGTCAAGGCCGGTGCGACCGCGGCCGGCGCCCGCAAGTGGTGGCTCGGCGAGCTGTCGCGCGAAGCCAACGCGAAGGGCGTCTCCCTCGAGGAGCTGCCCGTCACCCCGGCCGACGTGGCCGAGGTGGAGAAGCTCGTGGCCGACGGTAAGCTCAACGACAAGCTGGCCAAGCAGACCATCGCCGGCGTGCTCGCCGGTGAGGGTACCCCGGACGAGGTGGTCAAGAAGCACAACTACAAGATCGTGGAGGATACCGGCGCGATCGACGCCGCGGTCGAGGCCGCCTTCGAGGCGAACCCGGACGTGGTGGAGAAGCTCAAGGGCGGCAACATGAAGCCCATGGGCGTCATCATCGGCGCGGTGATGAAGGCCACGCGCGGCCAGGCCGACGCGAAGGCCGTCACCAAGATCGTCATGGCCAAGATCAAGGCCTGATCCGTTAAGCGGACGGTCCGGTGGACCGTCCGTAGGTCTGGCCTGAGCCGACAGGGCGGCGTTCTCCGGCAACGGAGGCGCCGCCCTTCATCATGCTCTCTTCACGTTGTTCCCAGCGGATGTTCAGCCCCATGCGCTAGTATGCCTAACGGCTTGATCGTGACCAGATATGTACAATCAGGAGCAATCGGGGGTGGAAACCATGTCACAAGCCGGTGCAATCATTCCGAATATCGCCGATTCGCGTGAGCTCGCGCCCAGCATCGTCGTCCCCGGCATCCGGGGCGAAATGGTTACCCTGCGTCCCGCCACCGTGGACGACCTCGCCCGCATGGACGAGCTTGACGCCTACTACAACGCCTCCGGCATCACTGGCAAGGACGCCGCCGCCGAACGCGCTGTGGTGCACGCGTGGGTCCATCGTTCCGTCGCCTGGGAGCAGGGGCAGACGCCCGCCCAGTCCGGCGTGGGGGACCCGGAGGCCCGCCGCACCATGGCGTGGGCCGTGCTCACCAACGCGGACCACGACGGCGACGGCCGCCGCGACGCCTCCGCCACGGACAACATGATCGGCATGATCTTCCTCATCGACATCGACGGCTGGGGCAAGTCCGCCCGCATCCAGATCGTGCTCGGCAAGGACTATCGCGGCCGCGGCTACTCGCGAGACGCCATGCCCCGCGTGCTCACCTACGGCTTCGCGCCCCACCCGGCAGGTCTGGGCCTGCACCGCATCTGGGTGGCCGTGCCGGAGAAGAACACGCGGTCGCGTTCCGTCTACCAGTCGCTCGGCTTCGTGCCGGAAGGCACCTCGCGCGACGCCCTGTGGGACGATCAGAGCAACAAGTACATGGACCAGATCGTCATGGGCACGCTGGTCGACGAGTACGATCCCGTCGCCTCGCTGGACGCGTTCGGCCTGCACCTCATCACCGACAATCCCGGCGTGCAGGAGGCCCTCGCCGCCCGCGAGCACTCCATGGCCATCCATCAGAACATTGCGGAGGCGCTGACCAAGCCGGCCGACTCCCGTCCGGAAAGCAAGCCGGAGGATGCCGCGGCCGAATCCGCGGACGACGGTCGCCCGCAGTCCTGGGCGTACGGGGCGGAAGGGTCGTCCAAGTCGTCCAAGCAGGCGTGGTGGCGCAATCTCGGTCTCGGCCGCAAGCGCGACACCGAGCAGAAGTAATAGGAGAGACCGTGAGCGCGGAAGACCTCGACAACTACGAAACCGACGCCGAACTCGCCCTGTACCGCGAGTACCGTGACGTCATCAAGCTGTTCACCTACGTGGTGGAAACCGAACGCCGCTTCTATCTGGCCAACAAGGTGGATTTCAACGTGCGTTCCGCCGGGCAGGACGTCTATTTCGACGTCCAGCTCACCGATGCATGGGTGTGGGACGTATACCGTTCCAGCCGCTTCGTCAAGAACGTGCGCATCGTGACCTTCAAGGACGTCAACGTCGAGGAGGTCCAGCATTCCGACATCGACATCCCCGACAGCATGCGCTGACCCTTGCGGCCGCACGCCCGACCGTAAGATATCTGTGTGCATCGGCGTTCGGAACCGGTCTCATCAAACCGGTTCGTATACAGTGAACTCGAACTGACACCATTCAGGAGGATCAATGACTGACAAGCAGTCCGTAGTGATTATCGGCGGCGGTCCCGCCGGTTTGACCGCTGCGTGGGAACTCGTCAAGGACGGCGGCGCCGAGCAGTACGACGTCACCCTGCTTGAGGCGACCCGTGAATTCGGCGGCATTTCCCGCACCGTGAAGTACAACGGCAACCGCATGGACATCGGCGGTCACCGCTTCTTCTCCAAGGACGACCGCATCATGAACTGGTGGAAGGACACCCTCCCGCTGCAGGGCGCTCCCTCCTACGACGACAAGAAGCTCGGCCGCCACCACGACCTCGAACCCGGCGGCCCCGACCCGGAGAAGACCGACGCCGTCATGCTCAAGCGGCACCGCGTCTCCCGCATTTTCTGGAACCACCGCTTCTTCGACTACCCGATCTCGCTGAGCCCCAACACCCTCAAGGCCATGGGCTTCAAGCTCACCATGGTGGCCGGTTTCAGCTACCTCAAGTCCATGGTGCACAAGCTTCCCGAAGACAATCTGGAGAACTTCTACATCAACCGCTTCGGCCGCAAGCTGTACTCCATGTTCTTCGAGGGCTACACCGAGAAGCTGTGGGGCCGTCACCCCTCCCAGATCTCCGCGGACTGGGGCGCCCAGCGCGTCAAGGGGCTGAGCATCGTCGAGGTGCTCAAGAACGCCTTCGCCAAGCTCCTGCCCAAGAAGCGCAGCAGCAAGGAAGTGGAAACCTCGCTCATCGAGGAATTCTGGTACCCCAAGCTCGGTCCCGGCCAGCTGTGGGAGACCGTCGAGGAGAACTGCCGCAACGCCGGCGTCAAGGTCATCACCGACGCCAAGGTCGTTGAGGTGGACCAGAAGGACGGCAAGATCGCCTCTGTCGTGTACGTTGACCCCGAAGGCAACCGCACCACCCTGAGCGGCGACCAGTTCATCTCCTCCATGCCCATCAAGGACCTCATCAACGCCGTCGACGCCTCCGCATCCCCGGCTCCTGCCGACATGACCGCCATCGCAAACGGCCTGCCCTACCGCGACTTCGTCACCGTCGGCCTGCTCGTCAAGCACCTGCGCCTCAAGAACACCACCGACATCCCCACCCTCGGCAATCCGCCCATCGTCCCCGACTGCTGGATCTACGTTCAGGACCCGGGCTACAAGGTCGGCCGCATCCAGGTCTTCAACAACTGGAGCCCCTATCTGGTCAAGGACGTCGACAACACCGTCTGGATCGGCCTCGAATACTTCTGCGCCGAAGGCGACGACTTCTGGAACATGACCGACGAGGAAGCCACCAAGTTCGCCATCGAGGAACTCACCCGCATGCGCGTCATCAACGGCCCGCAGGACGTTCTCGACTCCCACCGCGAACGTGTCCCCAAGGCGTACCCCGCCTACTTTGACACCTACTCTCAGATGCCCGAACTCATCGAATACCTCGACCACTTCGGCAACCTCTACTGCGTCGGCCGCAACGGCCAGCACCGCTACAACAACCAGGACCACTCCATGGCCACCGCCATCGAAGCCGTCTCCAACATCAAGTCCGGCAAGACCTCCAAGCGGAATGTGTGGTCTGTGAACACCGAAAAGTCCTACCACGAGGAAAAGTAAATAACGGAGCGTCCTCTGCGTTGTGAAGGGTTCGACGTACCTTTGTACGTCTTCACCCTTCACGCCTTGAGGCCGCACACGTTATTTACTTTTCCTCCGGATCGAAAGTGGTAACGGAGCGTAGGAGGGAACACACCATCTGCAACGCCCGTTGTGCGCAAGGCACGGCGGGCGTTTTGCGTTGGTCGCGGAATGGTTGTACAGTGAACCTAGTTCGGTTCGCTGAAGGTAGCGGCCGAAGTTCACACGCGGGAATCGGTCCCGCAATCATTCTTATGCCGTACGCCATGCATCGTTGTGGCGTGGCCGAAGAAAGGCAAAACCACAGTGGCAACGAGCCAGAATCTTGAAGATATGAAGCTGCCCGAGCTCAAGGAGCTTGCGAAGCAGATGGGGCTGCGCGGTACGTCGACGATGCGTAAGCCCGCCCTGATCGCCACCATCCAGGCCGCACGTTCCGGTGGCGAGGCGCCCGCAGGCGTCACCGTTCGCACCCCGAGGGCCAAGAAGGCCGCACAGGGCGAATCGTCTCCCGTCACCACCATGCCGGCACTCATCGCCAAGGGCTTCGAACCGGTCGGACCGGGGACCGAAGTCGCCCAGTCCGGCGAGACGACCGCGCAGAGCGACGCCGAGACCAAGACCGCAAAGCCCAAGGCTGCGCAGCCTGAGCCGCCGGCCGCCGAGCCCGCGCCCGCTGCATCCACGGACGACGAGGCCCCGCTACCCCGCCGTACGCGCCGCAAGGCCATCAATCTGGACATCGACCTGCCCTCCGCGGATACCCCGCGCAACATCAAGCGCGAACGCCCGTCCCGTGCCGCCGCCGACGCCAAGACGTCCGGCGATCTGTTCGATATGCTCGGCATCGACGAGAACGCTGCACGCGCCCGCAAGGATCGCGCTGCCAAGGACGATGAGCCGTTGCCCCGCCGTCGCCGTCGCAGCCAGGACGCTGTCGAGCCGCGCGACAACGAGCATGGCAACGTGCGCGATCTGGACGACATCCTCGCCAACCTGCCCTCGCGTGGGGAAACCCGCGACAGCCAGGAGGAGGACGGTTTCCGCCGCCGCGACCGCCGCGACCGGAACGGCCATGACGATCGCCGCGACCGTAACGCCCGCCGCGACCGGAACGCCCGAGACGATCGCCGCAGCCACGACCGCGATGACTACGCCCGCGATGCTCGCGACAACCGTTCCGACTACCAGCCGCAGGACGAGCTGGTCCCTGTGGCCGGCATCGTCGACGTGCTCGACTCCTACGCGTTCGTGCGCACCTCCGGCTACTTGCCCGGCCCGAACGACGTGTACATCTCCATGGGTCAGGTCAAGAAGTACGGCCTGCGCAAGGGTGACGCCGTGCATGGCGCCATCCGCGCCCCACGCGACAGCGATCGGCGCAACCAGCGCCAGAAGTTCGTGCCGCTGCAGTCCATCGACTCCATCAACGGCATGAGCGTGGAGGATGCGCAGAACCGTCCGCAGTTCGCCAAGCTCACCCCGCTGTATCCGCAGGAGCGGCTCAAGCAGGAGACTGCGCCCAACAAGCTCATCGGACGCATCATGGACATCGTCTCGCCCATCGGCAAGGGCCAGCGCGGTCTGATCGTCTCCCCGCCGAAGGCCGGAAAGACCATCACCCTGCAGAACATCGCCAACTCCATCACCACCAATAACCCCGAGGTGCACCTCATGGTGGTGCTGGTGGACGAGCGGCCCGAAGAAGTCACGGACATGGAACGCACCGTGCAGGGCGAGGTCATCTCCTCCACGTTCGACCGTCCCGCGTCCGACCACACCACCGTTGCCGAACTGGCCATCGAACGTGCCAAGCGTCTCGTGGAGCTCGGTCAGGACGTGGTCGTGCTGCTTGACTCCATGACCCGTCTGGCCCGCGCGTACAACATCGCCGCGCCCGCCTCCGGCCGTATCCTGTCCGGCGGCGTGGACGCCCAGGCGCTCTACCCGCCCAAGAAGTTCTTCGGCGCGGCCCGCAACATCGAGAACGGCGGCTCGCTCACCATCATCTCCTCCGCGCTGGTGGAAACCGGCTCCAAGATGGACGAGGTGATCTTCGAGGAGTTCAAGGGCACCGGCAACATGGAACTGCGCCTGTCGCGCGACCTTGCGGACAAGCGCCTCTTCCCGGCCATCGACATCAACGCGTCCGGCACCCGCCGCGAGGAGCTCATCACCCCGCCGCAGGAGCTGGCCGTGATCTACGGCCTGCGTCGCGCGCTCGGCGGCATGGAACCCGAGCAGGCGTATCAGACCCTGGTGCCGCGTCTGAAGAAGACTGCGTCCAACCGCGACTTCCTGGCGGCCATCACCTCCACGCTGCCGCAGAACAAGTAGCGGCACCGCAGAAGCGCCGTAAAAGTTGCAGATCCGTGCGCATCGCCCCGTCAAACCGGTGGCGAAACGCACGGATCTGCAACTTTTGCTTTTTATCAGCGGGCGAACCGGCGCATGCGGCGCACGCCTTCGCGGGTGGGCTCAATCGGCCCTGCATAGGACAGCCGCACGAAGCCCGCGCCCGCCGCACCGAACGCACTGCCCGGCACTGCGGCCACATGCTCCTCGTCCAGCAGACGATGGCAGAACGTCACATCGTCCAGACCGGTTGCGCGCACGTCCACGAACACGTAGAACGCGCCTTCGGGCGTGATGGGCACGAGCGTGCGGCTGCCGTCAAGCTCGCTCAGGATGATGGTCCGGTTCGCCGCATAATGCCGCTTCATGGCGATCACATGGTCCATCGGGCCGTTCAATGCCGCAACGCCCGCGGCCATGGCCACCGAGTTCACCGAGGAGTGCATGAGCTCGGCAATCTTGCTCGTCTGCTCGATCACCTCGCGCGGCGCCAGCAGGTAGCCGATGCGCCAGCCGGTCATGGCGAACGTCTTCGACAGGCTTTCCACAATGATCGTGCGCTCGCGCATGCCGGGCGCGGCGGCGATGGACGGTGCCGTGCTGCCGATGCAGTCGGGGCTGTGCAGGTCCTCGTCGCCGAAGACGAACGGATGGTACACTTCGTCGGAAATGGCCCAGATGCCGTGCCGTGCGCACACCTCGCCGATGCGTTCCAGCTCGTCCATCGGCGTGACCGCGCCGGTCGGATTGCCGGGGGAGTTGAGGATCACCGCACGCGTGCGCGGGCCGATCGCCGCTTCGATGTCCGCCGCGTTGAGCCGCATGCCGTGTTCGGCCTTGAGCGGCACCGTGCGCACCGTGCCGCCGCACAGCATCACTTCGGCGTCGTAGGAGGTGAAGTACGGGGAGGGGATGAGTACCTCGTCGCCCGGGTCGATCACGGCCTTGAGGGCCAGATACAGGCCGATCGTCGCGCCGTCGATGGCCTGGGTCTCCCGCTCGGGATCATAGTTGAGCCCCTTGATGCGGCGCGTGTAGCCGGCTGCCGCCTCGCGGAACGCCGCGGTGCCGAGCACATTGGTGTAATGGGTGTCCCCGGCCATGATCGCACGGCATCCGGCTTCGGCGATGTGCGGCGCTGCGGTTTCGCCCGGTTCGCCCACGGCGAAGGAGATCGCGTCCGGCACGCGCTCCACGCGGTCGAAGATGTCCCGGATGCCGGAGCGGGGGATGCCGAGCGCACTTGCCGCGATCGTGGGCATGTCCCGTCGCGTCGTATCGTGCTGTATGGCGATGGTCATAGTCGCGTCCTCCGTCTTGCGGTGTGAAATCTATTGCCGATCATACAATAAACCGTAAATAATACGGATATGCATGGTGTTTGCCGAATAAAATACCGCCCGTAGCGTGCGGCTGTACGGGAGGCTAAGGTGGAGGAAACCGGCGAGACACGGCGAAGGAGACCTTCATGGATGCTGCGGACGAACGGATCGTGGATCTGCTCGAATCGGACGGACGGGCCACGCTGGCCGAACTGGCCGCCGCCACCGGTCTGTCCGCCTCGGCCGTGCAGTCGCGCGTGCAGAAGCTGGAGAAACGCGGGGTGATCCGCGGCTACCGTGCGGTGATCGACCCGGAGAAGCGCGGGCTTGCCATCGGCGCGTTCGTGGCCGTCACGCCGCTGGACTATACGCAGGAGGCCACCATTCCCGAGCGGCTGCGCAACATTGAAGGCATTGTCTCGTGCGATTCGATCGCCGGCGCGCCCAGCTTCATGCTCACCGTGCGCGTGGCCAGCCCCGGCAAGCTCGAGGAGCTGCTCAACCTCATCCACCGCACGGTTCCGGTGAGCACCGAAACCACGATGATCCTCAAGCGCTACTTCTGACGTCGGTGTACGCTGGTGACCATGAGCGAAACCAAGAACGGCGACCAGGAATCCGAAACGGTGATCGACGCGGCCATGGCGGCCTCCGATCCCGAAACCGCCGAAACCGTGGCGAAGATCAAGGCGCTTCGCCAATCCATCGACAACGTGGATACGGCCATCGTTTCCCTGCTGGCCGAGCGGTTCAAGTACACCTCGCAGGTGGGCGTGCTCAAGGCGCGCGCCGGATTCGCCCCGGCGGACTACAAGCGTGAGGACTATCAGATCGCCCGTCTGCACCGCATTGCCGTAGAGGCCGGTCTCGACCCGGACATTGCGGAAATGTACCGCGAATTCGTGGTGACCGAGGCGAAGAAGCGCCACCAGCGCATCGCCGACGCCGGGGGAGATCCGGGCGTGCTCGACGTCTTCGCCTGAATCTGGACAGCCGCCCTAGCGGTGTTGTGCCAACGGGTGCATTTTCCGGCGTACAGTGGTACGCGGTCAAGATTGGCCGTGGAGCCGCGCACGGACGCGGAAGGACGTGGATAGCAGAACGGCGGGTGAGGGTATGGCGGCATGGAGAAGCGTGACGCACGCATGCGTGTCCGTCGTCTCCGCTGTCGTCTGTGCGGCGCTCGTCGTCGCCGTGCCGTCCGGTGGTGCATCGTCATTCGCGGGAGGGCGTGCGGCCGTTGCACCGCAGACTGCCGTGTATAGCAAGACGCAGCAGGTGTTCGCTGTTGTTGACGACACCGATCGTCCCGGTCAAATCATCGTGAACAACGCGTTCGCCGTCAGTACGCCCGGCACCATTGCGGACGTGGACGGCAGCGGGAATGCCACGACCCTGACCGCCTCGCAAACCGGTGACCTGACCACGCAGACCGTACTGGCTGCCGGCGCGAAAGCCCTGCCGTGGAAGTTCACCGTAACGTACAGCCTCAACGGTCCGGATGCCGACCGGCGTGCGGTGACCGGCGCGAACGGTCTTGTGGGCGTGCGCATTCGACTCGACGCCGATCCGCTGTCCGACACCCGTTATTTCCGCGATGCGATGCCCATCGTCACCTTTACCGTGCCGCACGACGTCACCGATGCCGTGGCCGCGCCCGATGGGGCGATCGTGACCGACGACGGCGACGCCTACCGCGTGACCGGCGTGGGCGTGGCCGGGCAGTCCAACGAATGGTACTGCTATCTCAACGCCAGCAACTTCCGCATGGGGAGGATTGTCGTGGCGGCCGTACCCGCGGATGGTGCCGATACGGACGGCCAAAGCGGTGTGCGCGCGCGTCTGGCCGCCCTTGCTCGCGGGGCGGATGCGCTCGCCGGCGGCATGACCAACGCGGGCAGCGGCGAGCATCAGGCGCTCATTGACCGGCTCACCGCCCTACGCGACGAGGAGAATGCTACGGCCGCCGCCGAGATTGCCGCGAAGCACGATGCGTACGTGAAGCAGTTCGGCGTGTACATCGACCGTTATGTGCGCTCGTATTCCAGTCACCTGTCCGGGGCTCCCGGCACCAAGACGCAGATGGGCGCGCTGATCGGCATGACCGGCGAGCTGACCGGCAGCACACCGCTCGCGCAGTCGGTGACCGATCTGGCGAATGCGGTCAACGCGATGAGCGCCGCCCACGAGCACACCGGCGCCGCGAACGTGCTTGACGAGGTGATCGTGCAGATCCGCCGGCGTGGCACCACCGGTCTGCTGGCGGATCTCAAGGCTCGGCAGGCCAAGGAGGCGAACGCCGGCAAGACGCAGTACGCCAAGGGTCAGGGGCAGCTGGCGAATGCGATGATCCCGTTCTCCATGGCCTACACGGACACGTACACCGCGCGGCTCAACGATCTGGTGAACGCGGGCGGCAGCGCGGCCGGCAGCGAGCAGGCGGCGATCGACCAGACCAACCAGGCGTTCGGCACGGATGAGAACATGCAACGCATCACGGAGCAGATCTCCGCGGCGCTCAGCACCATGGCCGGTGCGTCGGAGCATACGGGTGCGGCGAACATGCTCGGGCGGATCACGGACGAGTTCGGTGCGCAGCTGGAAGGCGATGCTGCGGCATCGACAGGCGAATCGGACCCCGCAGCCGAGGCCGGATCCGGAGGACTGAACGTGCCGTTTGCGACGGCTGTTGCAACCGGCGCACTCAGGCCGCAGGACGAGACGGCGTTGCTGACTGCCGGGGTCGGCGGGCTGATCGACGAGAGCACCACGCTCGGCGACTGCGCGAAGGATCTGGATGCCGCCGTCAATGCGATCCTGCCGCAGAACGGGCAGACTTCCGATGCGGTGGCGCGTGCGATCGCACACAGCGCGGCCCGTGTGCGTGCGGCGGATGGCGGTGGCTCGGCTGGCGCGTCCCCGGCCGGAAGCGACGTGGTATCCGCCGCGAATACGCATACCGCATCCGCATCGTTCATGATGGTACTGCCCGCCGTGGGCGACGATTCCCTTGCCGCCGGCGGGGCCGGTAAGAACGCCGATGCCGCCGTGAACTCGTCCATTCCCGGTCTGTCCGCCATCGTCAACAAGTTCATGGGTTGAAACGGGCACCGTGGGATTGCCCGGTGGTATTGACGATATATGTATTACATCCATATAATTGCGCTATGGATGAGTTGCATTTCGAATGGGACCCGGTCAAGGCGGCCTCCAATCTGCGCAAACACGATGTCTCGTTTGCGGAGGCGGCCACGGCGTTCGAAGATCCGTTCGCCCGAGTGATCGACGATCCGGAACATTCCGATATGCAGGAAGAGCGTCTCATCCTGATGGGCATCAGCGCCAAGGCACGACTGCTGATCGTTGTGCACTGTCAGCGTGAGGCGCGTGGCACCATTCGCATTATTTCGGCAAGAAAAGCCAACAAATATGAGTCCAGACAGTACGGGAGGTTTTACGATGCTCGATAACTACGATTTTAGTTCTTCGCGTTCCAACCCATATGTCAAGCGGGAACGGAAGGCCGTGACCATGAATCTCGATGAAACCGCAATCGATTATTTCAAGGCAATGGCTGCACAAACGGGTATTCCCTACCAGAATCTCATCAATCTGTATCTGGTTCAGTGCGCGCGTGAGGGCAAGAAGCTCGCGTTCACGTAACGACCGAGAAGCGTTTCACTAGACGCAGAAGGGTGTGCCCGCACGTCACATACGCGCGGACACACCCTTCTATGCGTTCGCTGGAAAGCAGCCGTCAGGCCTTAGGCTTCTTCACCGGCCGAACCGTTAAGCTGACGGTCCGGTGGACCGTCTGTAGGTGAGGGGAGCGGCCACCACGGCCGCGACGGCCTCCTGCGAGGAAGCCGCCGCAAAGCCCGTCAGGCCTTGGGCTTCCTCACAGGAGGCTCGCCAAGCTCGCTGGTCTCGATGACTACGGTCTCGTCCGCAGTCTCGGCGGCGGCATCCGCATCCGCGGTCGCGTCGTCCGGCGCGGCGGCCTCTTCGGCATGCTTCTCCACGAGGTCGAACTTGCCCACCACGCGGCCGGCCTGCGCGATGTCGTCGATGGCGGAACGGATCGCCTCGGCGCCTTCGTGCACGGCGGACAGGGCCACGGAGAGGATCGGCGTCTTCATGGAGACCTTCGCCTCGGACTTGATCTTGCGCAGCTGCTCCACGGCCTTGCCGGCCCATGCGAGCGTCTCGGGGGAGACGCCGGAGGCGGCGGCCACGTACGGTTCCGGCACGGGCCACGCGGCCTTGTGCACGGAGCCGGAGCCGGCGTGCATCCAGCTCCACACCTCTTCGGTGGCGAACGGCAGGTAGGGCGCCAGCAGGCGGGCGAAGGCGTCGAGGCCCAGACCCAGCGTGGTGCGGGCGGACTTCACGGCCTTCTCGCTCGGCGTCCGGCCGTGCTCGTCCGGCGTGCCGTAGGCGCGGTTCTTGACGAGCTCGATGTAGTCGTCGCAGAACTGCCAGAAGTAGCTTTCGATGACCTCCAGCGCCTTGGAGTGCTCGTACGCCTCCAGCGCGTCGGTGGCCTGACGGATCACGAGCGCCATCTTGGCCATGGCGGCGCGGTCCAGCGGCTCGGTCACGTCGGCCGGGTTCCAGACCGCCTCGGCGGCTTCGCCCACGTGATGGTTCTCGTCCTCGCGGCCGATCGCCAGCGCGAACTTGGTGGCGTTGAGCAGCTTGATGGCGAGCCTGCGGCCGATCTTCATCTGGCCTTCGTCGTACGTGGCGTCGAGGCCCAGACGGGCGGATGCGGCCCAGTAGCGCACGGCGTCCGCGCCGAACTGGTTGATCGGCTTGTTGGGGACCACCACGTTGCCCTTGGACTTGGACATCTTCTTGTGGTCCGGGTCGAGGATCCAGCCGGACAGCGTGGTGTTGCTCCACGGCAGGCAGTGGTTCTCGAGATGTGCGCGGTCCATGGTGCTGAACAACCAGGTGCGGATGATGTCCTGGCCCTGCGGGCGCAGGTCCATCGGGAACGTGGCCTTGAACAGCGCCTTGGATGCCTCGTCCGGCTCCTCCCAGTGGGTCACGATCTGCGGGGTGAGCGAGGAGGTCGCCCACGTGTCCATGATGTCCTTCTCGGCCGTGAAGCCGCCGGGCACGTCGCGCTGTTCGGCGGTGTAGTCGGCCGGCACGTCGATGGTCGGGTCGATCGGCAGCACGTCCTCGCTCGGCGTGATCGGATGGTCGTAGTCGGTCGTGCCGTCCTCGAGCACCGGGTACCACAGCGGGAACGGCACGCCGAAGAAGCGCTGGCGGGAGATGAGCCAGTCGCCGTTGAGGCCGTGCACCCAGTTCTCGTAGCGCACGCGCATGAAGTCGGGGTGGAAGTTGAGCTCCTTGCCGCGCTCGATGAGCTCGGCGTTCAGCGTGGCGTCCGTGCCGCCGTTCTTCAGGTACCACTGGCGGGAGGTGACGATCTCGAGCGGTTTGTCGCCCTTCTCGTAGAAGTTCGTCATACGCTTGGTGGGCGTGGGTTCGCCGTCCAGATCGCCGGATTCGCGCAGGTGGTCCACGATGATCTTTCGGGCGGAGAACGTGGTCTTGCCTTCGGTCTCCTCGAAGATCGCCTTGCCGCCCTCGTCGTCGATCCAGTCCGGCACGCTCATGATGATGCGGCCGTTGCGCTGGATGATCGGGCGGGTGGGCAGCTTGAGGTCGCGCCACCACTGCACGTCGGTCACGTCACCGAACGTGCAGCACATGGCAATGCCGGCGCCCTTGTCCATCTCCGCGGCCGGGTGCGCGAGGATCGGCACCTTCACCTTGAACAGCGGGGAATAGACGTACTGGCCGAAGTACTTCTTGTAGCGGTCGTCGTCCGGGTTGGCGATCAGGGACGTGCAGGCCGCGAGCAGCTCGGGGCGGGTCGTCTCGATGTAGATCGGGGTGCCGTCCTCGAAGCGGAACGCCACCTTGTGGTAGAAGCCCGGGTATTCGCGGGACTCCAGCTCGGCCTGCGCCACGGCGGTCTGGAACGTCACGTCCCACAGGCCCGGCGCGTCCTGCTGGTAGGCCTCGCCGCGCGCAAGGTTGCGCAGGAACGCCTTCTGCGCCACGCGCTGCGGGTGCTCGCCGATGGTGTGGTAGGTCTGCGACCAGTCGATCGACAGGCCCAGCGAACGCCACAGCGCCTCGAACTGCTTCTCGTCCTGCGCGGTGAGCTTCTCGCACAGTTCGATGAAGTTCTTGCGGCTCACCGGCACCTGGTCCTTGGCGTCGATCTTCTTGCCGTCGGTGCCTTCGAACGGGGGCTTGAAGTCCGGGTCGTACGGCAGGGACACGTCCACGCGCACGCCGTAGTAGTTCTGCACGCGGCGCTCGGTGGGCAGGCCGTTGTCGTCCCAGCCCATCGGGTAGAACACGTCGAAGCCGCGCATGCGCTTGTAGCGGGCGATCACGTCCGTGTGCGTGTAGCTGAACACGTGGCCCACGTGCAGGTGCCCGGAGACGGTGGGCGGCGGGGTGTCGATGGAGTAGACGGCCTTGCGGTCGCGGGTGTTGCCGAACTGGTAGACGCCGGATTCGTCCCAGACGGCGCGCCATTTGTCTTCGAGGCCTTCGACGCCCACCTTGTCCGGAAGCGGGGTGAGGTCGGCCTTGATGATGCCTTCTTCTTGCTGATCGGTCATAGCCGCCAGTTTAGAGAGGCTCGCAGACAGGGCGGGCAGGCTTGAACCGGGCGCAAACCGGGGATTTTCAGGCCTTGGTGAGGTCGGCGAGCGGCAGGAACGCGTCGGTGCGGTTGACCGGCAGTCCGCTCACGCCCTTGCGCTGCGCCAGCCACGGGCGCTCCACGTACAGGAAGTCCGCGATGGCGTTCTCCGAAAGCCTGCGCCCCAGCGCCTTGAGCCGGTCGGCGTACTCCTGATCGTTCGTGGCGGCCTTGGCCTGCGCGGCGAGCTGCTCGGCCTGCGCGTCCGTGTAGCCCAGGAACAGGCTCGGATCGGCAAGGTCCAGCACGTCATGGCTGCCGTCCATCTCGAGGATCGTCATGTCGAAGTCGCGGTTCTGCACCACCTGCGTCTGCCACGTGGCGTCGTCCACCATCTGCGCGCTTGCGTTGTAGTAGCCGAACGACTTGAGCGAGCCGACGATCATGTCGCCCAACTGCTGGCCGTACTTTTCCGGGTACACGAGCCGCAGCCGGTAGCGGAAGCCGAAGTAGTTGAGCACCGCATGGGCCTTGGACGCATCGTGCGGGAACAGGCCGTTCAGATCCTCGTAGCCCGGGTCGAGACGGGGGATCGGGCCGCCGATCGCCTCCGCGGCGCCGTTGGCGTCAATGATCCGCTGCTTGTCGATCACGTAGCGCAGGCCCTGACGAAGATGCACCTCGGAGAAGATCGAATCGGCCTTGCCGTTGTAGGCGAGCATCACCTTGCGCGTGCTGTCGCCCTGCGTGAGCGTGACCGCATCGCCCTGCGCGCGCAGCGTCTCCAGCGAGGAGGCCGGCACCTCCACCAGCGCGTCCGCCTCGCCCTTGGCCACGGCATCCGCTCCGGCGGCTCCGTCCGAGAAGTAGCGCAGCGTGACGGTCGCACTTTTCGCCTTGCCGTCCGCCTTCCAGTACTTGAGGTTGCGCTTGAGCTCGAGCCGGTCGCCCTTGGCGAACGAGCCCACGGTGAACGGGCCGGAGCCGATCGCCTGCGTGGCGTAGTCGATCTGCGCCTCGGCGTCGTACACGATGCCCGCCCTGCCGGACAGCAGCCACAGCAGGTCCGGGTTCGGGGCGGACAGCGTCAGCGCCACCGTGGCGGCGTCCGGATTGCGCACGGCAGCCAGATTGGTGAGCTTCGCGGCGTCCACGTACTTGTTCTGCACCGCCTGCTGCAGCGACCAGACCACGTCCTGCGCGTCCAGAACGTGTCCGTTGGAGAACTTCATGCCCTGGTTGAGGTGGAACGTGTAGGTGAGCGCGTCTGCGGACACCTCCCAGCTCGCCGCGAGTCCCGGCTGCACCGCGTTGTTGGCGTCGCGGCCCACGAGCGTCTCGTACACGTTGCCGAGCAACGCCTGCTCCACCGCGGAAGACTCATCGGTGCGGATGTCCAGCGACTGCGGCGAGCCGGTCGTCACCCCCACCGTCAGGCTCGGACCGTTGTCCGCGGCGTTCTCCACGCCCTCCACGGCGGCCGTGAGCCCGCCTCTGCGCATAACCGTATAGCCGCCCCACACCAGAGCCGACAGGATGGCCAGCATGACCAGAAACACGATGAATGACTGCACGCCGCCGTCCGGCAGACGTGACGCGGTACGGGAACGCCTCTGCATACCCGCCAGTCTACCGGGGGCGGGGACGACGGGGAGTGGATTCCTCAGCCGGCGGACGGGCATGTGCCGGCGAGCGGGCAGGCGCCGCAATCCGGCTTGCGCGCGTGGCAGACCGCCCGGCCGTGCAGGATCAGCCGGTGCGACAGGTTCGTCCACTCCTCGGGCGGGAAGCATGCGCAGATCTCGCGTTCGATCTTCACCGGGTCGGGATGCGGCGCATTCCAGTCGGCGCGCCACCGCAGGCGGCCCGTGACACGGATCACATGCGTATCCACGGGGAATCCCGGCGTGCCGAACGCGTTGCCGAGCACCACGTTCGCGGTTTTGCGCCCTACGCCCGGCAACGTGGTGAGCTGATCCATCGCGCGCGGCACCTCGCCGCCGAACCGTTCCTCAAGCGCGGCGGCCAGCCCCAGCAGATGCCGGGTCTTGGCGTGGTAGAAGCCCAGCGGGCGGATGATCTCCTCCACGTCCTCGGGGCGTGCTGCGGCCAGCGCAGCGGCGGTCGGGTATGCGGCGAACAGCTCCGGGGTGACGGTGTTCACGCGCTTGTCCGTCGTCTGGGCGCTCAGCACCGTGGCAATGAGCAGCTGCAGCGGATTGGCGAAGTTCAGCGCGCAACGGGGTTCGGGGATTTCCTCGCATAGCAGCGCGTATTCGGCGTGCATGCGCTGGAGTCGGGCCGACTTGGATTCGCGGGGCATGGCGGACTGGCCGGATCAGGCGTCCGCGCCGGAGTCGTCGGTGCCGTGCGCCTCGTGGGCCGCGCCGCCGCGGGATCTGGGCTGCGCCGACTGCGCGGCCTGCGCGCGGGCGTCATCCTCCTGCTGTTCGTCGTCCGCAGGGTCGAACCGGTAGCCCACGTTGCGTACCGTGCCGATGAGATGCTCGTATTCGCCGCCCAGCTTGGCCCTGAGGCGACGGATGTGCACGTCCACCGTGCGCGTGCCGCCGTAGTAGTCGTAGCCCCACACCTCCTGCAACAGCTGGGCGCGCGTGAACACGCGGCCGGGGTGCTGGATGAGGTACTTGAGCAGTTCGAATTCCTTGTATGCCAGATCGATCGGGTGCCCGTGCAGGGAAGCTGTATAGCCGTTGGTATCCACCACAAGGTCCCCGGAACGGATCTGGCCGTCCTCGGTTGCCACCTTGGCGCCGGATGCCGCGGAGCCGCCGGGCGCACCTCCGAAGGCGCTCGCATAGGCGCTTCCGCGTTCGGACACGAGCCGCAGGCGGGCCTCCACCTCGGCGGGCGACGCGGTGGCCACGATCACGTCCGCCACGCCCCACTCGGCGTTCACCACGGTGAATCCGCCCTCCGTGAGCACCAGCATGATCGGCGTGGACAGTCCGGAGGCATGGATGAGACGGCACAGTGTCTTGGCGGACGCCAGATCGTCGCGGGCGTCGAGAAACAGGATGGTGCTTTCCGGCATCTTCACCAGCGAGGCCGCGTCCAGCGGCAGCACGCGGACCCGGTGCGACAGCAATGCCAGCGAGGGGAGCACGGATGCGGGATCGCTCGCAGCCGTCATCAGCGTCAAATCCGTCACGATGCGCCCCTTTTGTTGACTCTTCTTGCCTATTACCGATCATGATACGCGGTATGGCAAGCGTTGTATGCATTTCTAATGGTGGTTGTGGACACTTGCGGGTACGGTAGTGCAGGTGGACCACACTAACGCAGACAATCAGGCAACCGATTTCAGGCCGTTGCGGGATAGGCCGTCCGCGGCAAGGGTGATCGCCGTGCAGGCGGTGGCGTATGCCGTGCTCGTACTGTTGTCGTTGCCGCCGGCCGCAGGCGGGCTGTCCATGCAGTACGCGTTCGACGCCGGCACGCTGAGCCCGGTGATCGGTGCCGCGTTGCTGGTCGTCGCATTCCACTGGTTCTGGCCGTTCGAGGGGCTGCCGGGCCTCGGCTGGTTCAGCCGGCTGGTCTCGCTGGCGATCGGCCTGTGCTCGGTCGGCTTCGGGTGGCGCGTGCTCACCGTGGCGGACCGCTACGTGACCCTGCGCAGCGCCTCGGTGCTGTGGGCCTGTCTGTTCGGCATCCTCATGACCGTGCTGGTGGTGGTGGGTTTCGGCCGGCAGATGCTGCGCCGAGACCGTTCGCATCTCATCGTCACCCTGTCGCGCTGCATCGTCAGCGGCGTGTGCTCCGCGGCTGCGGGCGGGTGGTGCTTCCTGCCGCTCCTGTTCCTCGAGGGGGAGGCGGTCCATCGCGGTCTGGCATGGCAGTATGCGGCCGTGTGCGCTCTGGTGATCGTACTGGTGCTGGCCGTGGGAGGCATCGGGGTCCTGTGGCGCGGCGATGGCGATCTGACGGCTTCTCACCGCTGGATGGGTCTGGGGCTCATGCCCGTCATGGTCGCCGGCATTCCGGTGTTTCTGGGCGCTCTGGTCATGATGTTCCCGCTCGACTGGTAGTGGGGCGGCGCAACCGGCAGCGCAGACGGCGCCCACTGCAGGAAACTACATTGTTCTGCGTCGAACTATGCGGCTTCTCGGCGGGAGACGGGAACGGCCCATTCATAAATCCGATTTGTGCGTGCCGTTCCGGCGAAATCCCGAATATCGGCGTTGAAATTCCGCGGAATTTCAACGCCGATACTTGCCCAGGTGGCGTTTCGGCACCACACAAATCGAAAATACCGGACGTAGTCGTCGATCTGGGCCCGTAGGGGCCGGCATAACGCGATCAGAACGCGATCAGCCCCAGATGCTCGAGCAGCACCTTGACACCGATGAGCACCAGCACCGTGCCGCCGGCGATCTGCGCGGGCTTCTGCCAGCGTGCGCCGAAGAAATGCCCGATGTACACGCCGGCAACGGAGAACAGGCCCGTGGTGATGCCGATGAGCACGATCGCCAGCACGATGTTGATCGGCATGAACGCGAAGCTCACGCCCACCGCGAAGGCGTCGATGCTCGTGGCGATGGCCAGCGGAAGCATGTGCTTCCAGTCGAAGTCCGCGGTTTCCTCGGCGTCTTCCTTGTCGTCCTCGAAGATCGCCTCGCGGATCATGTTGCCACCGATGAACAGCAGCAACGCGAAGATGATCCAATGGTCCACTTCCGTCACGTACTGGCTGAACGTGGATGCCGCCAGAAAACCGAGCACCGGAAACAAGGCCTGGAATCCGCCGAACCACAGGCCGGTCTTGAGCGCGTCTTGCCAGCGGACCTTGTGCGCTACGGTCAGACCCTTGCCGATGGATACGGCGAAGGCGTCCATGGACACGGAAACGGCAATGAGCAGTATTTCAATAATCATGGTGCATGCCAATGGTTCATCCCGCGGGCATCCCCGCAGGATGGGCCTCGACCAGTCTCTCCGACCGCCTACGCCTAGTCGTAGCGTCGACATTCAAACTGCCGGGCTCGAGCCGGCTTTGAATCCCCATACGAATGCTGTTCGCCAGTCGTACGCAATTACGAGGCACGATTATAGCATCAGTTGCGCTGCGGGTGTGGTGGACTGCGCCGGGTACGGAAAAGGGGTGCGACCGGCGGACGATCGCACCCCTTAGCAAGGACGCTTGGCTGGAGCCAAGCTGGCTAGAGACTCACTTGGCCTGGGAGTCGGCGAGACGCTGACGGGCCGCGACGATCTCCTTCTCGGCCTCGGCGGCACCGGTCCAGTAGTCGCCGGGCTTGACTTCCTTGCCGGGCTCCAGAGCCTTGTACTGCTCGAAGAAGTGCTTGATCTCCTTGAGGTGGTACTCGTTGACGTCCTTGACGTCCTGAACGCCGTCGTAGCGCACGTCGGCCGGCACGCACAGCACCTTGTCGTCGCCGCCCTCTTCGTCCTCCATGTGGTACAGGCCCACGGCGCGGCACTCGATGACGCAGCCCGGGAACACGGAGTTGGTGACCATCACCAGAGCGTCCAGCGGATCGCCGTCCTCGCCGAGGGTGCCCTCGATGTAGCCGTAGTCGTCCGGGTAGCCCATGGCGGTGAACAGCTCGCGGTCGAGGAACACGCGGCCGGTCTCCTGATCCACTTCGTACTTGTTCTTGGAGCCGCGGGGGATCTCGACCACGACGTTGAAGGTTTCTGCCATTTCAGTCTCCTTTATGGATGGGCATTGACAAATGCATTATCAGTTATATCAGTACTCGACGCTCAGCACGTGGGCCACGTCCGCCCAAGGGGCCAGCGAGACGTAGTTGTCCCAGCTCCAGTCGAACTCCTTGCCGGACAGCTCGTCGTGCACGTGCGCGCCCTTGGCCGGGTCGATGCCGAAGTCCGGCAGTTCGAGGTGGATGAGCGACTGGTGCGCGTTGTGGCCGTCCAAGTTCACCACCACGATCAGTGTCTCCGGCTTGCCGGATTCGGTCAGCTCCGCCGGGTTGTGGCGGGCGAACGCGAGGATGTTCGGGTCGGCGCTCTTGAGCACCGTGAGGTTGTGGTAGCCGAACAGTCCGGCGTGCTCGCGGCGCACGCGGTTCAGGGAGGTGAGCAGGCCGGCGATGCCGTACTTCTCCGCGTTGGCCCAGTTGCGCACCTTGATCTCGTATTTCTCGTTGTCGATGGCCTCCTCGAAGCCCGGGCGCTGCACGTTCTCGATGAGCTCGTAGCCGGAGTACATGCCCCAGCTCGGCGAGCCCATGGAGGCGAGCACCGCGCGCACCGCGTGGCCGGCGATGCCGTTGTCGCGCAGATAGGCGGTGAGGATGTCCGGCGTGGACGGCCAGAACGTGTTGTGCTGGTAGTAGCCGTCGTCGCCGTTCGTTTCGGCCAGGTACTTCTCCAGCTCCTCCTTGGTGTTGCGCCACGGGAAGTAGCAGTGCGACTGCGTGAAGCCCGCGTAGCTCAGCGCGCGCATCATGCCCGGGCGGGTGAATGCCTCGGCGAGGAACAGGATCTCCGGGTGGCGTTTGGTGACCGCGGCGATCACGTCCTGCCAGAAGCGCACCGGCTTGGTGTGCGGGTTGTCGATGCGGAAGATCGTCACGCCTGCCTTGATCCACAGCTCGAGGATGCGCTCGACCTCCTTCTCGATGCCCGGCAGGTCCGCGTTGAAGTCGATCGGGTAGATGTCCTGATACTTCTTCGGCGGGTTCTCCGCGAAGGCGATCGTGCCGTCCGGCTTGTGGCGGAACCAGTTCGGGTGGGCCTGAACCCACGGGTGGTCCGGCGAGCACTGCAGGGCGAAGTCGAGGGCGATCTCGAGTCCCAGCTCGTGGGCCTTGGCGGTGAGCGCCTTGAAGTCGTCCATGGTGCCGAGCTTCGGGTCGACCGTGTCGTGGCCGCCCTCCGCCGAGCCGATGCCGAATACGGAGCCCGGATCGTCGGGGCCGGCGACCAGCGCGTTGTTCTTGCCCTTGCGGTTGGTGACGCCGATCGGGAAGATCGGGGGCAGGTAGACGATGTCGAAGCCTTCGGCCTTGGCGCGTTCCAGGCCGATCACGGACGTCTTGAGCGTGCCCTGCACGATCTTGCCGGTCGCCTTGTCCACGTAGGCGCCCTCCGAGCGCGGGAAGAACTGGTACCAGGCGGCGAAGCTCGACTTGGGACGCTGCACGCGGATGGTGCGCGGGGTGCCTTCGGACAGGGCGTCGCGCAGCGGGTTGGAGGCGTGAAGGGCCTCGATGTCCGCGTTGTCGCCGGCGGCCAGACGCTCGGCGGGGGAGAAGGATGTGTCGTCCATCTCGTCGGCGGCGTCCTGCAGCATGCCGCGCTGGGCGGCCTTGAGGTGTGCGTCCTCGGTCTCGGCCCAGCGGCGAAGCAGCGCGGAACCTTCCCTGAGGGCGTTCTCCACGTCGTCGTTCACCTGCACCTTGATGCGGGCGTCGTGCAGCCAGGAGCGGTACGTGTCCTCCCAGCCCTGCACGGTGAGCGTCCAGTCGCCCAGCTGGCGCTTGACCTGCGCGTAGTCCTTGTCCCAAGGCTTGAGATCGGAGCGCTCGCCGGCCTTGAGGTCCGCCTCCCAGCGGTCCAGACCCGGGTTGGTGCACGTCATCTGGCGGCGCATCATCTCGCGGCCGCGCGGGTTCTTCAGCACCGCGGTGGCGCCGGCCTTGGTGCGGCCTTCGAGGAACACCTCAGCGGTCACGTGGAACGTCTCGCCGATCTCCACGCGCGCCGGGAAGCGGTTGGCCTCCTCGCCGGGCGTGATGTCCAGCACGGCCACGCGGCCGAACTGCTGCGGTTCGAGTACCGGGATGACGGGCGCCGCAGCCTCGCCGTTCGCGTCGAACACCGGGACTGGCTCGGTCTGCACGGGCTTGGCGGGCTTGGCCGCGGCCTCGGCGGTTGCGGTCTTTGCGGCGGTCTTCGCGCTGGCCGTGGTCCTGCGCGTGCGGCTGGACGTTGCCTTGGCGGCGGGCTTGGCTGCCGTCTTGCGCGTGGTGCGCTTGGCAGCGGGCTGCGCGTCGGCCTTGGCGGGTGCTTCGTCCTTGGCGGCGGCCGTTGCGGTCTTGACGGATGCTGCCGCCGTTCCGGTGGCCGTCGCCTTGCGCGTGCGGGTGACCGTTGCCTTAGCGGTTGCCGTGGCTGGCTTGTTCACCGTGGCTGCGGTCTCGGCAGCGACCCGGGCCGTGGCGGGTCGCGCGGCGGCGGCTTCCGTCTGGGCGGTCTTCGTTGACTCGTCGGCATGCGGCGTGGGGGCGATGGCAGAGAAGTGAAGTTCATGAGTGCGCTTGTTGGCGCGATGTTGTGTAGCCATAAGGCCCATCGTAGGGCATGTCAATCGTTTTGTGGTTCAGCGATCCCGCCTTTTCCGAGGGTGAATCGATTCGACGGATGAAGTTTAACCGCCCGTTTACCTCCCCGGCTGCGATCGCGTCCCGGCTTCGCGCGGATTCACATTCGGATTCTGCCGGCGTTCGGTCGCTCTATTCGAAGAGCGTCACCCAGTTCGGATCGCGCTTGGCGGCGAAGCACATGGCGATCTGCTCGGCGGTGTTCTTCGACTCGGAGAGCGCGGGAAGCTCATCTTCCCCGAAATACCGGGATTCCGTGGTCTCCGTGTTCGGCTCGAACCGTCCGCCGACGCGCGTGCACAGCACGAATATCTTGCAGATGCCGAACGCGAACGGCGGCAGATTGTGCTTGGCCCGGTCCTGTATGGCGATGACGCGGTCCGCCGTCACATCGAGCCCGGATTCCTCCTTGGCCTCCTTGACGGTGTTCGCCCGCACGGACTGGTTCACGTCCACCCATCCGCCGGGCAGCGACCACAGGCCGTCGTTCTCGCGCACCAGAAGGATCCGATCGCCCTCGAAGATGGCCGCGCGGGTGTCGAGCTTGGGCGTCTGGTAGCCGATTTCGTTGCAGAACAGCCCTTTGATCTTCTCCACGGGCAGATCGCTCTGCAGTGCGAGCATGGATGCGGCGATATCGCGAATGCTCTGGTACCGCTCCCTGTCGTACGGATCCTTGCAGTAGGCCAGCCCCGCCTGCGCCAGACTCTGCAGCTCCACCGCCCAGTCCAGCAGCGCGCGGTTGGCTCCGCTCGGCGCATTGTCGGAGACGCGCCCGTTTTCGGCCGCCGTGCCGGTTGCCGCCTCGTTCGACGCCTTGCCCGCCGTGGTTCCGTTGTCCTCATTGAACTGCGCCATGGCCATCCCCTTTCAATGCATGGGCATGCCGCCCGCCGCGATCGCCGCCTGTAGCATATCGCGTTCGCATGATCGGTCCAATCTGTGCCCTGTGATTCGCAGCTTGGACCGTTTGCGTGAAAATTCGGCCTCTGGAGGGCCGTTTTTTCGCATGGTCGGTCCAACCTGCGATTGTGGGCGTGCAGGTTGGACCGATCACGCAATAGAGGACGGTGCCCGGACGGTGCTTGGATGGGGCGCGGATGCGTGAGACGGCACGGACGCGTGCGGGTCTGAAAACGAAAAGGCCGGGAACCTTACGATTCCCGGCCTTCGAGTGGTAGCGGGGCATGGATTTGAACCATGGACCTCTGGGTTATGAGCCCAGCGAGCTACCGAGCTGCTCCACCCCGCGTCGGCTTGTCTTGTTTCAGACAGCTCAACCTAAGATACGGGATGGTCGGGAAAAGTCAAGCAGACGAAGTGTATTTTGCTAATGGCGAACATGTGGGGCTCTGTCGGGCGTATGGAGGGTTTGCGTGGACGGAGGGCGAAAGCCGCGATAATCGGCCATAAGCCATGTCTATGACGATTGCGGCCGTTTGCCTGCCATTGGGGTGTTGCCCGATCGTGTGCGTTGCCATAATGGAGACATGCCTATCAAGATCCCCAGCGGCCTGCCGGCCAGAGCAATCCTCGACTCGGAGCGTATCTTCGCGCTCGAGAAGCCCGAGGCGGAGCGTCAGCGCGTCCGCCCGCTCAGACTGGTGATCCTGAACCTCATGCCCAAGAAGATCGAGACGGAGACCCAGCTGCTGCGCCTCATCTCCAAGTCGCCGCTGCAGGTGGAGATCGACTTCATGAAGACCTCCACGCACGAGGCCACGCACGTAAGCGCCGACCATCTGGTGAAGTTCTACGAGAATCTCGATGCCCTGCGCGGCAACTTCTACGACGGCTTCGTGGTGACCGGCGCGCCCGTGGAGCATATGCCCTTCGAGGAGGTGGACTACTGGGACGAGTTCAAGGAGATCCTTGACTGGGCGTCCACCCATGTGTTCTCCACCATGTACCTGTGCTGGGGCGCGATGGGCGCGCTCCACTACCGCTACGGCGTGCGCAAGATCGACCTGCCGCAGAAGATCTTCGGCGTGTTCCCCCAGTACCTGCAGGACGAGTACTGCTTCCTGACGAACGGCTTCGACGAGATAGACCTCCAGCCCCATTCGCGCCTTGCCGGCGTGAACGAGGATGACGTGCGCGCCAATCCGGACCTGCAGATCCTCACGTGGGGGCCGCAGTCCGGACCGGGACTCATCGCCACGCGCGACTTCTCCGAGGTGTTCGCCCTGGGGCACTGGGAGTACGGCAAGTACACGCTCGCGGAGGAGTACGAGCGCGACATGAAGAAGGGCATGACCAACGTGCCGTTCCCCGAGAACTACTTCCCGCACGACGACCCCACCCTCGAGCCGCTGTTCTCCTGGCGCGCGCATGCCAATCTGCTGTGGCGCAACTGGCTCAACTGGGTCTACCAGACCACGCCGTACGACCTTACGGAGGTGCCGCAGCTCAGGGCAGAGAAACGCCTCGGCACGGACCGGTCGATCCGCCATGAGCCCGGCGGCCCGCGCAAGGACGACTACCGTCCGCTGCTTGCCGACGGGTACGGTCTGGTCCCGCGCGGCTGAGCCGCCCGATGCCGCCCGTCCGGCAGGCCCGGGCCGTGTGATCCATACCCCGACACCGCACATCGCCGATGTTCGTTTAGCCATGGGTGTCCGTATGCTGGACATGGCGGCGACCGAAATCGGCGTGTGCACATGACCCGGTCCGCGTGCGGCGGTAAACCATACCGCAGGCTTGCGAGGCCGGGAGTGTGAACGCTCACGAAAGTGGGCGCGCCGACGGAACCCAACAGTCGGATGTAAAGTAACGATTCCGTCACACGCGCCGGCCCGACTGGGGCTATATTGAGTGATGTTTGAGTTAGAAGGAGGTACGAGATGACAGGTGCGCTGAGTCTCGCGACCGCGGCGAGTACGCTGGCGGACTTTGAAGTTCCGAGTATTGACGACTTCCTGCCCGACACCTTCGTGTTCACGGGCACCCCGTTTGCCATCAACCGCATCATCATGGTGCGCCTGATCGCCACGGTGGTCATGCTCCTCGTGCTCGGCATCACCGCCAAGCGCGCCAAGCTCATCCCCGGTCGCTGGCAGGGCGCCGTGGAATGGCTGCTCGAGTTCGTACGCAACAACATCGTCTACGAGGTCATGGGCTCCGAACGCGGCCGTCGCTACGTGCCGATGATCACCACGATCTTCATGACGATCCTCGTGTTTAACATCTGCGGTATCATCCCCGGCATGAACATCGCGGCCACCGCCACGATCATGATGCCGGTGTGCTTCGCCCTGTGGACGTTCGTGCAGTACTGGATCGCCGCATGCCGCGGCAAGGGCCTCGGCAAGTTCCTCAAGGACGAGCTGCTGCCCGCCGGCGTGCCGATCCCGGTGTACGTCATCCTCGCGCCCATGCAGCTCATCGACATCGTGCTCATCCGCCCGGCGTCCCTGGCCATCCGACTCTTCGCGAACATGATGGCCGGCCACCTCATCGTGGCGCTGTGCTTCTCCGCCACGCAGTTCTTCCTCATCGAGGCGCACAACATGCTCTCGGCGTTCGGTGTGGTCACCTTCGCGTTCGGCTTCATCATGACCCTGTTCGAGGCGTTCGTCGCCGCGCTTCAGGCGTTCATCTTCGCCACCCTGAGCTGCGTGTACATCAACCTGAGCTACCCCGAGGAGGAGTAGCCTCCCCGTAAATCTTTCCCGATTTCCAAAGATTTTCAAGATTTTTCAGTTTGGTCTCTTCCCGCCCGGAAGCCAATAAGAAAGGAAACAACCATGGATCTCATTACTCTCGCAGAGGTCAGCGGCAGCCTGAGCGCCGTCGGTTACGGTCTGGCCGCCATTGGCCCCGGCATCGGCGTGGGCATCATCTTCGGCAAGGCCATCGAATCCACCGCCCGCCAGCCCGAGCTCGGCGGCCGTATCCAGACGCTGATGTGGCTGGGCTTCGGTCTGGTCGAGTTCCTGGCCCTTCTGGGCTTCATCGGCGGCTTCATCTTCCGCTGATCCGTCCCGGCATAACGGCATACAACCCAAAGCCTAAGACGAATCACCTGAAAGGAGGCGGATATGGAGACATTGGCAGCAGAAGGCATTGACCTGTTCCTTCCGAAGAGCTTCGACATCTTCTGGAGCGCGGTCATCCTCGTTATCGTCGCCATTTTCTTCTACAAGTTCTTCCTGCCCAAGTTCCAGAGCATCTTCGACGAGCGCGCGGCCAAGATCGAAGGCGGCATCGCCAAGGCCGAGCAGGCCCAGAAGGAAGCCAACGCGGCCAAGGAAAAGTACGAGTCCCAGCTGAGCAACGCTCGCGTGGAAGCGGCCAAGATCCGCGACGACGCCCGCGCCGAAGCCTCGCACATCATTGCCGACGCCCGCTCCCGCGCCGAGACGGAGGCCGCTCAGGTCACCGCGAACGCCCAGCGCTCCATCGCGTCCCAGCAGCAGCAGGCACTGGTCAGCCTCAAGGGCGAAGTCGGCGTCATCGCCACCGCCCTGGCCGGCAAGATCCTCGGCGCCAAGCTGCAGGACGGCGATGTGCAGTCGTCGATGATCGATTCCCTGATCGACGACATCGACAAGGACAAGGCCGCGTGACCGGCCCGTCAATCACGTCAAGAATCCAAGTCAAGGAGGTGACATGCAAGGAGAGGCTTCGCTGATCGCGGACCGTCAGTCCCGCGACAGCTTTGCGCCCAAGCTCAAGGCCGCAGGTCTGGAGAACGAGCGCATCTATCAGGAGCTGTTCAGCTTCACCGGGCTGCTTGACGGCAACAAGCGTCTGCAGCGCGCGCTGAGCGATCCTTCACGTCCCGTCGAGGACAAGGCCAGGCTGGTGGATGACCTGCTGCAAGGGCAGGCGCACCCGCTGACCGTCGAGATCCTGCATGATGTGGTGGGCCGCCGTTGGAGCCGCATGAGCCATCTGGGCAATGCGGTGGAGGATTTCGGCGTGGATTCCGTGATGTACCTCGCGGACGCCCGCGGCGTGACCCTGCGCGTCTCCATCGAGCTCGCGCAGCTGCACTCCGCGTTCCTCGCCCTGCCGCAGGTGCGCTCCAAGCTGTCCGATCCGTACACCCCCGAAGCCGACCGCGTGGCCTTCCTCAAGGCCGTTCTGGCCGGCCAGAAGCTTGACCCGGTCACCGTGATTCTGGCCATCCATGCGACGCGCGCCCTGCGCAACCGCCGCTACCTGACCATCATCCAGTGGCTCATCAACAAGCTTTCGCGCCACATGGGCGAGACGATGGTGACCGTGACCACGGCCGTCCCGCTGACCGGCGAGCAGATCAAGCGTCTGTCCGCCACGTACAGCGGCAAGCTGGGACGTCCGGTGCACATCAACTCGGTGGTGGACCCGGCGGTGATGGGCGGCATGCGCGTCCAGTACGGTTCGGAAGTCACCGACCACACAGTGGTCGCCCAGCTGCAGCGCCTCAAGCGCACGGTCAGCTGACGCGACGAGAAGGATTTTATCAACAATAAGGAGTGATCATGGCAGAATTAACCATTGATCCCGCCACGATACGCAAGGCGCTCGACGATTTCGTCGATTCGTACAAGCCGTCGGGCACTCCCACTCAGGAAGTGGGCTATGTGGCCACGGCCGGTGACGGCATTGCGCACGTGACGGGACTGCCTGGTTGCATGGCCAACGAGCTGCTCACCTTCGAGGACGGCACGCTAGGCCTGGCGTTCAACCTTGACGCCCGTGAAATTGGCGTGGTTATCCTCGGCAATTTCGCTGGCATCGAGGAAGGCCAGGAAGTGCGTCGTACCGGCGAGGTGCTGTCCGTGCCCGTCGGCGATGGCTACCTGGGTCGAACCGTGAACCCGCTGGGCGAGCCCATCGACGGCCTCGGCGAGATCAAGACCGAAGGCAGGCGCATTCTGGAGGCCCAGGCCCCCGACGTGATGCATCGCCATCCGGTCGACGAGCCGCTGTCCACCGGCCTGAAGGCCATCGACGCCATGACGCCGATCGGCCGCGGCCAGCGCCAGCTCATCATCGGTGACCGCCAGACCGGCAAGACCGCCATCGCGATCGACACCATCATCAACCAGAAGGCCAACTGGGAGTCCGGAGACCCGAAGAAGCAGGTGCGCTGCATCTACGTGGCCATCGGCCAGAAGGGCTCGACCATCGCCTCGGTGCGCCAGAGCCTCGAGGACGCCGGCGCCATGGCGTACACCACGATCGTGGCCTCCCCGGCCTCCGATTCCGCAGGCTTCAAGTACATCGCCCCGTACACCGGCTCGGCCATCGGCCAGCACTGGATGTACCACGGCAAGCACGTGCTCATCGTCTTCGACGATCTGTCGAAGCAGGCCGAAGCCTACCGTTCGATCTCGCTGCTGCTGCGCCGCCCGCCAGGGCGTGAGGCGTACCCGGGCGACGTCTTCTACCTGCATTCGCGTCTGCTCGAACGCTGCGCGAAGGTGTCCGATGATCTGGGCGGCGGTTCCATGACCGGCCTGCCGATCATCGAGACCAAGGCGAACGACGTCTCCGCGTACATCCCGACCAACGTGATCTCCATCACCGACGGTCAGATCTTCCTGCAGTCCGACCTGTTCAACGCCAACCAGCGCCCGGCCGTGGACGTGGGCATCTCCGTGTCCCGCGTGGGCGGTGCGGCGCAGACCAAGGCGCTCAAGAAGGTCTCCGGCACGCTGAAGATCTCGCTGGCCCAGTACCGCTCGCTGGAAGCCTTCGCCATGTTCGCGTCCGATCTGGATGCGGCGTCCAAGGCCCAGCTGGCACGTGGCGCGCGCCTGACCGAGCTGCTCAAGCAGCCGCAGTTCTCCCCGTACTCGATGGAGCAGGAAGTGGCCTCCGTGTGGGCCGGCACCCACGGCAAGTTCGACGATCTCGAGATCGCGGACGTGCTGCCGTTCGAACACGGCATGCTGGACTACCTGGCGCACAACACCGACATCCTCGACACGATCCGCGAGACCGGCGACTTCACGGCCGACACCGAGAAGGCGCTGGACAAGGCGGTCGAGGAGTACCGCACCACGTACGTGTCCGTGTCCGGCAAGCCGCTGGTCGACAAGAAGCCGCAGGCCGAAGCCCACGCCGAAGTCGAGCAGGAGAAGCTCGCCACCGCCAAGAAGTCCAAGGGAGCTCAGTAAGCCATGGCCTCGCAACTCGCATTCAAGAGCAGGATCGCCTCCACCGAATCGCTGGCGAAGATCTTCAACGCCCAGGAGATGATCGCGTCCTCGCACATCGCCAAGGCTCGCAAGGTCGCCCTGGATGCGAAGCCGTACTCCGATGCGATTTCCAACGCCGTGCAGGCGCTGATGGCGCACACGCACATCACGCATCCGATCTTCAAGGGCGAGCAGGGCAACAACCGTGTTGCCGTACTCGCCCTGACGGCGGATCGTGGCATGGCCGGCGCCTACACCTCCTCCGTGATCCGCGAAACCGAAGGGTTGCTTGCCCGCCTCGACAAGGAAGGCAAGCACCCGCTGCTGTACGTGTACGGTCGCCGTGGCGTGACGTACTACAAGTACCGCAACCGGGAGATCGCGGACACGTGGGAAGGCGACAGCGACAAGCCCGGCGCAAGGGTCGCGGAGGATATCTCCAAGGCGCTGATGGAAGCCTACATGAAGCCGGCCGCCCAGGGTGGCGTCGGCGAGCTCTACATCGTGTTCACCGAATTCGTCAACATGGTGGTGCAGAAGGTGCGCGTACTGCGCATGCTTCCGGTGGAGCTGGTGCAGGCCGAGAGCGCGGCCGAGGAGATCGAGCTGGCCAAGACGGCCCCGCTGTACAGCTTCGAACCCAGCACCGAGGAAGTGCTCGACGCGGTGCTGCCCAAGTACATCCAGTCGCGCATCCATGAGTGTCTGCTGACGTCCGCCGCGTCGGAGACGGCCTGTAGGCAGAACGCCATGCATACCGCAACGGACAACGCGCGCAATCTGATCGGTGACCTGACACGCAAGCTCAACACCTCGCGTCAGGCTGCGATCACCCAGGAACTTACCGAAATCATCGGCAGCGCCGACGCGCTGAACAAGAAGGAAGAGTAGGAACGCACATGGTTGATCAAGTTCAGACCAATGCGCCCGACGCCTCGGTCGAAGGGCCGGCGAAGGGCCGCGTCACGCGTGTCCAGGGCTCGGTCGTCGACGTCGAATTCCCGGTTGGCCACCTGCCCGAGATCTACAACGCCCTGAAGGTGAAGATCGCCGGAGGCAGCAACGAGGAGGGCGAGAAGCAGGATCGCGAGATCACCCTCGAGGTCGAGCAGCATCTGGAGGACTCCATCGTCCGTACCGTCGCCCTCAAGGCGACCGACGGTCTGGTGCGCGGCGCCACCGTGGAGGACACCGGCGAACCGATCAAGGTTCCCGTCGGCGACGTGACCAAGGGCCACGTGTTCGACGTCACCGGCCACATCCTCAACAAGAAGGCGGACGAGCACATCGAGGTCAAGGAGCGTTGGTCCATCCACCGTTCCGCCCCGTCCTTCGACCAGCTGGAGTCCAAGACCCAGATGTTCGAGACCGGCATCAAGGTCATCGATCTGCTCACCCCGTACGTGCAGGGCGGCAAGATCGGTCTGTTCGGCGGCGCAGGCGTCGGCAAGACCGTGCTGATCCAGGAAATGATCCAGCGCGTGGCGCAGAACCACGGCGGCGTTTCCGTGTTCGCAGGCGTCGGCGAGCGTACCCGTGAGGGCAACGATCTGATCGGCGAGATGGATGAGGCCGGCGTGCTCGAGAAGACCGCACTGGTCTTCGGCCAGATGGATGAGCAGCCGGGCACCCGTCTGCGCGTTCCGCTGACCGCACTGACCATGGCCGAGTACTTCCGCGACGTGCAGAATCAGGACGTGTTGCTGTTCATCGACAACATCTTCCGTTTCACGCAGGCCGGTTCCGAGGTGTCCACGCTGCTGGGCCACATGCCTTCCGCCGTGGGCTACCAGCCGAATCTGGCCGACGAGATGGGCGCCCTGCAGGAGCGCATCACCTCCACGCGCGGCCACTCCATCACCTCGCTGCAGGCCATCTACGTGCCGGCCGACGATTACACCGACCCGGCCCCGGCCACGACCTTCGCCCACCTCGACGCGACCACCGAGCTGTCCCGCGACATCGCCTCGAAGGGCATCTACCCGGCCGTGGACCCGCTGAGCTCCACCTCGCGAATCCTTGATCCGCGTTACGTGGGTCAGGCTCACTACGAGTGCGCGAACCGCGTCAAGGCCATTCTGCAGCGCAACAAGGAACTTCAGGACATCATCGCCCTGATCGGTATCGACGAGCTGAGCGAGGAGGACAAGACCACCGTCGCCCGCGCCCGCCGCATCGAGCAGTTCCTCGGCCAGAACTTCTACGTGGCGGAAAAGTTCACCGGCCGCCCGGGCTCCTACGTGCCGGCCGACGAGACCATCGAAGCCTTCACTCGCATCTGCGACGGCGTGTACGACGACGTTCCGGAGCAGGCGTTCTCCGGCATCGGCGGCATCGACGACCTCGAGAAGAAGTGGCACGACATGCAGAAGGAGCTCGGTGCCTGATGGCTGCCGAGAAAACCACGATGACGGTGACGATCGTCGCCTCCGACCGTCCGGTGTGGTCGGGTCTGGCGGCGAGCGTGACCATCCCCGCCTCCGAAGGCGGCATGGGCATCCTGCCGAACCATGAGCCCGTGCTCGTCGTCGTCAACTCCGGTCGCGTGGTCGTAACGGACGCCGAGGGCGCCCGCCACGGCTTCGACGTGGAGGACGGCTTCGTGGCCTTCGACTCGAACAAGCTCACCGTGGCGGTGGAGCACTGCTCCGACGAGGTGAGCGCCGACGAGGTGACCGCCTGACGGTTTCTGCCGGTCAGAGCGGCTCCCCGAGTCGGTCTGCAATCCGCTTCGCACAGGGGCGGGCGTGGAAGAGATTCCGCGCCCGCCCCTGTTGCGTGTGCGCGGTGTGCGTGGCGTGCGTGCGCGAAGTTGGCACATTGCCGGACCGTGCGCTAGGGTGAAGCCTCGTGCGAATCATCGTTGCCGACTGCTCGGCCGAATACTCCGGCCGCCTGACCGCCTCCCTGCCGCCCGCCCGGCGCGTGCTGCTCGTCAAGGCGGACTCCAGCGTGCTCATCTTCTCCGAACTCGGGTCGTACAAGCCGCTCAACTGGATGGCCGCGCCCTGCACGCTCAGGGAGCTCGAGCCGGACACGGAGGCCGGCAATGCAGCCACGGGCGAGAGCGCGGATCCCGCTCCGGTCAAGGTGCTGCGCGTGGCGGCCAGCAAGTCAAGCGACATCCTCGACGTCAAGCTCTACCGCATCTACTCGGACGAGACATACGACCTCGGCGAGGACCCGGGACTTGTCAAGGACGGCGTGGAGGACCACCTGCAGCGCTATCTGGCCGAACAGATCGAACGCATCGGCGAGGGGGCCAGACTCGTGCGCCGCGAATACCCCACCGCCATCGGCCCGGTGGACATCATGGCCACGGACGCGAACGGCGAGCACGTGGCCATCGAGATCAAGCGCCACGGCGGCATCGACGGCGTGGAACAGCTGACCCGCTACTGCGAGCTGCTCAACCGCGACCCGCTGCTCGCCCCCGTGCACGGCATCTTCGCCGCGCAGACCATCACCCCGCAGGCGCGCGTGCTCGCGCAGGACCGTGGATTCACCTGCCTCATCCTCGACTACGACGAGATGCGCGGCGCCGAATCGGACGAGCTGCGCCTGTTCTAAGGCCGCGCGCAGCGGGTTTCCGGATATGCGAAGGGCTCCCCGAAGGGAGCCCTTTCTCGATGGTTCTCGATGTTCGAGGCGAATCGCAGCCGATCAGTACGCGGCGAGGATGTCCACCACGAACACCAGCGTGGCGTTGCCCGGAATGGTGGTGCCCGAGCCGGCCGAGCCGTAGCCCTTGTCCGGCGGCACGATCACCAGCACCTGCGAGCCGACGGTCTGGCCGGTCAGGCCCTCCTTCCAGCCGGTCACCACCTGATCGAGCGAGAACTCGGCCGCCTGGCCGCGGTCCCACGAGGAGTCGAACTGCGTGCCGTCCGTCAACCAGCCCGTGTAGTTGACCTTCACGGTGTTGGTGTCCTTCACGGCGGCGCCCTTGCCCTTGATGAGCGGCTGGGCCACGAGCGTGCCGTCCGGCTGGTAGCCGTTCATGTCGATCGACGGCTTGCCGTTGGCGTCCAGCGTGACCTTCGGCAGGTTCGCCGGCACGTCCGTCACGGCGTCGCCCTCGGCGCGCGTGTAATCCTTGTCCGCGGACATGATGGTGGTGGCCATGACGTACGACTTCTGCGCGTCGTCCGTCGCGGAGGCATCGTTGACACCCAGCGCGATCAGCGTACCGACCTTGTGGCTCTTGAGTACGTCGTACAGACCGTCACGCAGTCCGCTGGCGGTGAACAGGGTCGAGCAGTCGGGCGCATCGGTCCAGCTGGAGTAGATCTCCGCGCCGGTCTTGGCGCTCACGGCGGTGCTCTGCATGCACAGGCGGGAGCCTTCCTCGATCGGCGCTCCGTTGCCCTCCTGCAGGATCTGGTAGCCGCCGTCCGGCACGGTGTACGGCACGGTGGGCAGGGCGATGACCGGCTTCTGGCCGATCTCGTTGCTGGCGGTGATGCCGGTCATCTCCGTGAGCGCGGCCACGCCGGACGAGGATGAAGCCGAGGACGAGGCAGAAGCCGACGTGGAGGACGCCGTGCCTTGCGCATCGCCGCCGCAGCCGGCCAGAGCAACGAGCATGGCGGCACCGCAGCACACAGCCACGCCCTTCATCAAGGAACGCTTGGTAAAGTCATGAATCATAGGCCCCACAGTAGCGGCACTGGCTGATTTTACGCTGGAAGGGGCATGCGGACGGGTACGGATCGGGCCGCGAGCAAGGGCCCGCGGCGAACGATAAAAGGAAGGGACGGTAGAATGGTCGGTGTTATGACAGACAAGGAACGCAGGAACCCGCGTCGCGCCACCATTATGCGCGGCGTCGTCACACCCATCTTCGGCCTGCTGGCCGTTACCTTCATCGCCCTCGGCCTGCTCAACGCGACCGAGTGGAAACCCAACGCGCAGGTGACCGCCACCGCCGCGAGCGCCACGCGCTATACGGTCACCGACCCCGGCCTGCTGCCGCTCGTGGACGACGAGGTGACCGTAGACGTCTCCTCCGATGCCGGCACCAAGCTGTGCGTCGTCTCCGGCCTGTCCCGGGACATCGCCGGGTGGATCGCCGGGCACCCCTACACGCGCCTGACCGGGCTCGACTCCTGGAGCGCCATCGCCACCGAATCCGCCAAGGCGACCGGCACCGCGCAGGCACAGGACGGCGACGTGACGCTCGAACAATCGCAGATGTGGACCGCCGTGGACTGCGGCACCGGTTCCGTCACCGTGAAGCGCACCGCGGAGAACAACGCCCTGCCGCTGCTCATCGACACGAACGCGGATGCCGCCGCGGACAACGACGACGGCGCCAAGGTTACGGTCACCATGCACTGGACCCGCTCCACGCTGCCCGACTACGCCACCCCGCTGTACTTCATCGGCGGCCTGTGCGTGCTCGCCGCCGTGCTGTCCGCCTCGCTGTTCGCCATGCATCCCTCCAAGCGCCGCAAGAAGGGGGCCGACGTGGAAACCCCGGGCGAACGCGTGAAGGAGGAGATCGAGGTCACAATCCCGCATCTCGTGTTCGGCGCGGTCGGCGCGTTCTTCGCCGCGATCGCCTCCATGCTGCACATCGGCGGGGGAAACCGGAAGCACCACCGCCATGCCCGCCGCGCCGCCGGGACCACCCCGCAGCCGCGAGACACCATGCTGTCTGATGCCGGCGGCGAGGCGAAGGCTGCAAATGGGCCGATCGTGGTGGATGTGGGCGCCAGAAACCTCGTGGCCGAACAGGCCGCGCAGACCACGCCAGCTGCGTCCGCGCAATCCGAGCCGGCCGTATCCGCCGAAACCTCCGAATCCGCTCAGACATCCGCTTCCCCGCAGTCCTCGAACGACGAGGAAGCCACCACCGTCATCACCCCCGAGGATTTCGCCGCATACTTCGCGCGCGTCGCCGCCGAGGAAGCCGACTCCAAGAAGAAGGAGTGAAGCCATGACCATTCGCAGCAATCGTTCCTGCCGTTCTGTCGGCCGCGTCGCTCTGCGCGTCGCCGCAGCAATCTGCGCGCTCGCCTCTCTGACCGCCATGGCCGGATGCGACGGTCCCGTCCCGCAGATGCAGGCCACCTCCACCGTCAGTGCCAAGACCCCCGACCTCAATGTCGATCAGGAAGCCAAGATCCGTGCCTCCATTCTTGACGCGCTCAAGAAGGCCGACGATGCTAAGGACCCCTCTCAGCTCGCGCAGAGCGTCGAAGGACCGGCCCTCGCCGTGCGTACCAGCCAGCTCACCGCCGCGCAGGGCACCGGCTCGCTTACCAAGTACGCCACCATCCCCTCGGACATCGAACAGACCGTCATCCCCACCGACACCGGCTGGCCGCGTTCCGTGTTCACCATCACCACCACCACCGAGGACCGCCAGACCCAGCGACTGCTCGTCATGACCCAGGCCTCCGCCCACCGCAACTACAAGCTCTGGGGCGTCGTCCGACTCCTCGCCGGCGCGCAGCTGCCTAAATTCGCCGTTCCCAAGATCGGCGCCTCCATGGGCCACCCCGATGACTCCGGGCTCGTCGCCACCCCCGCCGACGCCGTCGCCCACTACGCCGACGTGCTCGCCAACGGCACCAACAGCCAATACGCCTCCGCATTCGCCGACGACGACTTCCGCAAGACCATCGCCGCCACCACCGCTACTGTCCAGCAGGGCATGGAAGCCAACCGTGGCACCCAGTCCCAGACCTTCGCCGCCGAGCCTGACGCCATCTCCATCATGCGTTCCAGCGACGGCGGTGATCTCGTCGTAGCCCAGATCAACTCCGAATGGACCCGTCAGGCCGGTGAGGGCCGCGAATCCCTTCCCGCCTCCGCCGACGAAACCGCCCTCTTCGGCGGTGCCACCCCCACCAGCACCCTCAAGGTCACCTATGTCAATCTGGTGGCCCTCTACGTTCCTCCGGCATCCTCCGGTGCGCAGATTCAGGCGGTGGGGGCTGAACGCCAGCCCGTCAAGGTCGAAGCGCTGTAAACGAACGACGGAGCGCCTTCTGCGTTGCTCTTCGGTCGGCGTACCTTCGTACGCCTTCGCCTCGGAGGGCGGTCTGAGCACCCGTCGCATTGTCCAATCGGTCCAACCTGCACGCCTCCGGACGCAGGTTGGACCGATTGCGCGAAAAAACGGCCCGTTTGGAGGCCCAAAATCGCATGATCGGTCCAATCTGCGATTTGCGAGGCACAGGTTGGACCGATCATGCGATACGGCCGCCGCGATCGTCACTACAATGGCCTGAAGGAAACCGCGTTTCAGCGATGCATGCACACGTTTGCGTGCGCCGCGCTGCGTGACATTGCGATCAAGGAAGGTGCGTGGATATGGCCGAGCCGTTCAAGCCGGGAGTTTCGTTGGCGGGTGCCGTCGATCTGGAGGCGCTCAAGCATCAGGTGAAGTCCGAACCGGGGCAGGCCGGCGGCGCTCCTGCGGCCGGTGGCTACGTGATCGACACCACCGAGGCGTCGTTCCAGTCGATGGTCGCCACGTCGGCCACGTTCCCGATCCTGCTCATGCTATGGATCCCCACCGATGACCGCCTGTTCCCCATGGCCCGCACGCTCGGCGACGCGGTGAACAAGCTCAACGGCCAGATCCAGCTGTCCCGTATCGACATCTCCGCCGCCCCGTCCATCGCCCAGGCACTGCGCGTGCAGGGAGCCCCGGCTCTCTTCGCGCTCATCAACGGCCGGCCCATGCCCATTTTACAGGGCCTGCCCGGCGACGAGGAATTGAAGCAGGTCACGGATACGCTCATCCCGCAGATCATCCAGATGGCCCAGCAGTCCGGCGTGACCGGCACCGCACCCCGTCAGGACGGTCCCGCAGTCGATGCGGACGCCTCCGATGCCGCCGCGCAGGCCGATCAGGTGCCGCCCGAGCATCAGCAGGCTCGCGCACTGGCCGCGCAGGGCGACTACGCCGGTGCTGCGGCCGCCTACGCGCAGGTGCTGGAATCCGATCCGAACGACAAGCTCGCCGCCCGCGAGCGTGCCAAGGCTCTGCTGCTGGCCCGTTCCGGCTCCGCGAACGTGCGCGAGGTGCGTGCGGCCGCCGCGGACCGCCCGGATGACGTGGAGGCCCAGCTCGCCGTGGCGGACGTGGACATGATCGGCGGTCAGATCCAGGACGCCTTCGATCGTCTGCTCGACTTCCTGGCCGCGGGCCACCGGGCGGATCTCGAGCCGGTGCGCCAGCGTCTGCTCGAATACTTCGCCATTCCGGACGCATCCGACGAGCGGCTCAGGCGCGCCCGCCGCCGTCTGGCCACGCTCATGTACTGATGCACTGACTGATGTATCGATTGCGGCGCGGGGCAGTCGGCACTTGGGGGCAGTCGGCTAGTCCTCCCGCCGGTTCTTGCCGAAGAACGTGAGCAGCCTCGGGCCGCGCTCCGCGAGTTCACGCTCGTAGTCGCCGGCCCAGTCGGAGTACGGTTTCGCGGCCAGCCCGTCGTTGGAGAAGCGTGGATCGTCGGTGATCTCGCTCACGCAGAAGCGGGGGATGATGAGGTTCGTGACCGGACCGCTGCGCTCCGCCTCGGCCACCACGAGCGGGGCGTTGCGGCCGCCGAACACGTCGATGTTCCACCCGTCCTCGCCGATCCACGCCGCATACCGGTTCTTGATGACCGGTTCGCCCCCGCGCATCACGAGTTCCGCGGCAATCCCTGCGTCAATGGCCCGTTCCGCCTCGTAGCGCGTGCCGCCCACCGACGGTCCCTTGACGGTGACGAACGCCCGGTCGAAGGCGTCGCGGTGCCGGCGCAGTACGTCGATCGGGTCGGTCTCGGGAATCATGGGTTCACGGAACCGGTTCGTCTGCAATCGCACACGCAGGGCGTAGTTGTCCGCATGCACGTAATAGCTCTGCACGATGAGCTTCGGCGCATCCCCGTCGTCCAGCTCGGCCGGCAGTTCGCGGCAGAAGAAGCGGCGCTCGTATTCGAAATCGTCTTGCATGGCACCATTCTACGGACGTGCTGCGTGTTTTGCGCGTGTTTCCGCGCGATTCCGGCCGTTTTCACGGTGATGTGCCGTACGCCCAACCGTCGGGCTTGCCTCCGGGGGCGCAGTGCCGTAAGATGGCGAAGTTGCGTGTACGCGCACTGGGTTCGTAGCTCAGCTGGATAGAGCGTTCGCCTCCGGAGCGAAAGGTCGAGAGTTCGAATCTCTTCGAGCCCACGAAACAAGCCCGCCTTCCGATTGGGGAAGGCGGGCTTTCTTCGTTGCTGCAGGGGTTGCGGAACGGGTCAGGCCTGCTCGGCGACGGCCAGCGTGCGGGTCTCCAGCACTTCGTCGTCGTTCTCGGCGCGATCGCGTACCGTTACCAGCAGGATGACGGCGCAGATCGCCAGCAGCACCGCGATCGTGACGAAGGACGCGTGGCCTTCGGCGGAGGAGGCCATGCCGGGGGCTGAGGCGAAGGCGGCGCCGATGATGGACACCGCGGCCACGCCCACCGAGCCGCCGACGCCCAGCAGCGTGTTCTGCACGGCGTTCGCGTGCTGGATAGAGGCCATGGGCAGGGCGTTCACGCCCCAGGTCTTGACCGGGGTGATGGTCAGCTGGAACGCGAGGCTCGTGAGCGCGTAGATGCCGGAGATCACGATCAGCGGCATGGAGGAGCTGAGTGCCACCAGACCGGCGGCGGAACCCGCGAAGAAGACGGCCGCGGCCACGACCAGCGGCCTGACGCCGACGCGGTCGAAAAGGCGGCCGGAAACGAAGCCCGCCACGGCGCCCACGAGCGCGCCGGGCAGCACGACGAGGCCAGCGGTGGTGGCGCTGCAGCCCATCGTCATCTGCAGGAACGTGGGCAGGGTGACGAGCAGCGCGAAGTTGCAGCCCTGCAGGGCGGACGTGGAGGCGGCAGCCCAGCGGAACTCGCGCTTGGCCAGCACCCTGACGTCGAGGAACGAGGTCTTCATGCGCAGTTGGCGGACGCAGAACGCGGCGATGAAGGCGATGCCAGCAACCATGAGTGCGACCGCTATGGACGGGTTGCCGTTGCCCAGCGAGGACAGGCCGTAGAGCAGGGCGATGAGGCCGACGGAGGACAGGACGACGGACAGTGCGTCGAAGCCCGCCTTGCCGGTGATGTCATGGTCGTACAGGGCGAAGGTGGAGACGAGCGCCAGAACGAGTGCCAGCGCGCCGACGAACACGAAGGGGGAGCGCCAGCCGAAGGCGTCGATGAGCATGCCGCCGAGGGTCGGTCCGATGGCCGGAGCGAGGCCGATCACGATGGACGACAGTCCCATTGCGGTGCCGCGCTGCTCCTTGGTGAACAGCAGCATCATCATGGTGACGGAGAACGGCATGACTACGCCGGCGCCGATCGCCTGGACCATGCGGCCGAGGACGATGAGCCAGAAGCTCGGGGCCAGGGCGCACACCGCGCTGCCGAGCGCGAACAGGCCCATCGCGCCGAAGTAGAGTCGTCGGGTGGACAGGTGCTGGACCAGGAAGGCGGACATGGGCACCATGATCGCGCTGACGAGCGCGTAGCCCGAGACGAGCCACTGGGCGCTGACCATGTCGACGTTCATGCGTTCCATCATTTGCGAGAGTGCGGGGGAGACCATCTGCTGGGAGACCATGGTGGTGAAGCCCGCGGCGAGGATCAGCACCACGGCCGTGATGCGGCTGACGGCGCTGAGGTCCTTTCCGTTGTTCTTTGCGTTCATCTGCATTCCTCTTTCAATATCATGGTATCGATTATGGTAAAAAAATTTGGGACACCCTTGGGCCGCGATGCTTCCGAGGTGTGTTCCGTCGCGTGCGTCACGCCCTGGGGCTTGTTGAGTGAGTGATTTGTCTGACTGTGCTGTGTGGCCGGCCGCGTTGTTTGACTGGCCGCGTGGTTTGACCGGCCGTCCGTCCGGTTGCGCTGGCTGTCTAGGTTGTCCGGCCGGGCGGGCGACGGGCCGCGGATTGGGCTACACCCCCGCGCGGTCCGCCACCTTGCGCAGCAGACGGTCGAGCTCGGCTCGCTCCGCCCCGTCCAGACAGGAGAGCAGATCCTCCGTGCCGCGGATCATGGCGGATCGGGCGTCGGCGAGCGCGCGTCGGCCATCCGGCGTGATGGCGACGATCTTCGCGCGGGCATCGTCCGGGTCGACGTAGGTGAGCGCGAGTCCGCGCTTCTCCAGCCGCCCGACCATGCCCAGCGTGACCGGCTGCGAGGTGTGGCGCATGCGCTCCAGCTGCTTGATCGTGATGTGCCCCTCCGGGGACTCCTCGATGGCCGCCAAGGCGCCGGCCATGCCCACGGTGATGCCCAAGGGCTTGAGCAGCCCGTTTGTATTGCGGGCGTGGGCGTCGGCGATGTGGCGCATCAGGATGAGCGATTTGCCCGGTGAGGCGATGTCCGCCCCGTTCCCGATGTTCGTGCCGTTCATAGTTCCTCCTTGCGAACCCTCAGTTTAATACCATGATATTGAATTGCAAGTCAGGCGTGTCGAACCGGTTCGCGGGTGGCCTATGCTGTGCTTGAGACCATTCGAGGACGACGGGAGCAACGCGCCATGAGCGAAACGAAGCATGCGGACGGCATCGCCGAAGTCAGGATGTACATCGACGGGGAGTGGGCCGATGCCGCGTCGGGCAGGACCATGGACGTCATCAATCCCGCCAACGGACGCACGGTGGCGCATGTGGCGCGGGGCGATGCAAGCGACGTGGCGAAGGCCGTCGCCGCCGCGAAAAGGGCGTTCGAGCCCGGATCCCTGTGGCGCAGCCTCACCCCGGACGACCGCGCGGCGCTGATGAACAGGGCCGCCGACCTGATCGAGGAGCGGGCGGACGCGCTGGCAAAGGCGGAGACCGACAGCTCGGGCCGCGTGTGGCGGGAGACGCGCTACGACGACGTGTTCGCCGCGAGCGGCGCGCTGCGCGAGGCCGCCTCGCAGATCCACGAACTGCAAGGCAGCGCCTCCGCCGAAAACGGGGACATGCTGACCGTGACCGTCCGCGAACCGCTGGGCGTATGCGCCGTTCTGGCTCCGTGGAACTACTCGATGGGCACCACGGCCGCAGGTCTGGCCCCGGCTCTGGCGGCGGGCAACACGGTGGTGGTCAAGCCCTCGTCCCTCTCGCCCGTCTCCGTGGCGATGATGATCGGGGCCATGGGCGAGGCCGGGTTCCCCTCGGGCAGCGTCAATCTGGTGCTCGGCTCTGGCGGCGAGGTCGGCACGGCCCTGGCACAGAGCGATGGCGTGGCCAAGATCACGTTCACCGGCGGCACCGAGACCGGGCGGGACATCATCGCGAAGTCCGCGGGCAGCATCAAGCGCTATGCGATGGAGCTGGGAGGTAAGTCGCCGTTCATCATCTTCGACGACGCCGATCTGGACGCGGCCGTGGACCGGCTCATGTACGGCGTGTTCCTCAGCCAGGGGCAGGTGTGCATCGCCGGAACGAGGCTTCTGGTGCAGAACGGCGTCTACGGGCGGGTCATGGACATGCTGTGCGAGCGCATCCCCAGAATTCGCATCGGCATGCCGCTCGACGAGAATGCCGAATACGGTCCGATGGTCTCCGAGCGGCAGATGGAACGCGTGCTGGACTACATCCGGCTCGGGCAGGAGGAAGGCGCCAGGGTCCTCATCGGCGGACACCGGATCGTCGAGGGCGAGTTCGGAAACGGCTGCTTCGTCGAGCCGACGGTGCTCGTGGATTGCAGGCAGACCATGCGCGTCGTGCAGGAGGAGATCTTCGGGCCCGTCCTCACGGTCCAGACCTTCGGGGACGAGCGCGAGGCCATCGAACTGGCCAACGGCACCCGCTACGGACTGGCCGGCGGCGTGTTCACCGCGGACATGGGCCGCGCCCTGCGGGTCTGCAACGCCGTGGACACGGGCATCATGTGGGCGAACACCTACATGGACGGCACGCCCGGCATGTCGCTGAGTCCCCACCGCCAGAGCGGCATGAGCGTGGACGGCGGCATCGACGGGCTGAAGGAGTATACCGTGCTCAAGCAGATCAACCTCAAAATGACCCCGACGCGCTCCGGCTGGTTCTCGGGCGTGGAGGACGCCGCTCGACGGTGAGTTTTCGCGTCCGTCAATCGGGCGCGATCGTGGGACCGCGCCGCACGGACGGCTACAGTGGGGAGCGACGGCGCCGTCCGATGCCGGGCGGTGCGTGATCGCGGGACGGTCCTGCGGTATGGCTGAAGGAAACGAGGCATGCAATGAGCGAAAAGATGGAAGAGGTGGCAACCTCCCAAGCCCCTGCGGCACTGGGCGCGTACAGCCAGGCGGTGAAGGCCAACGGCTTCGTGTTCGTCTCCGGGCAGCTGGGCATCGACCCGGCCACCGGCGAGCTGGCGGGGGAGACCGCCGCGGCCCAGGCGGCCCAGGCGCTGAAGAACATCAAGTGCATCCTCGACGCGGCCGGCACCGGCATTGAGCACGTGGTGCGCGCCACCATCTACCTCAAGAACGTGGAGGACTTCAAGGCGGTCGACGCCGAATACGCCGAGGTGTTCATCGGTTCCGTCAAGCCCGCCCGCGTGGCGTTCGGCAACAACATGATCCCCAAGGGTGCGCTCGTGGAGATCGACGCCATCGCCGCCCAGTGACCGCGTTGCGCCGCACGGGGACGGGCACGGTTGCACGGGTCGTGTCCGGCCCGTACGACAGTCGCGCGGTGACGGTGCCCGGTCGTGCGGCAGCCGTGTTCGACCTTCGACGTTCGTTTTGTAAAAAACTCCAATTGTGGCGTCGTAGGCACCCTCAAACCACCGTTTTTGTAACTTTTTTACAAAACCGGTCTCGAAGCTGCCCGTTCGGCGCTGTCCTTGTAAAAAAATTACAAAAGCGGTCTCGGACGGCATCGGACGGCACTCGTTTTGTAAAATCGTTACAAAACGGGTGCCGAAGGCCGCGGTCCGCAAGGATACCCCCGGGACGGCCTGCGATGCCCCGCTGTCAGACGCGACGGTATTCTTGGAAGAATGAGTCCTGAAGCTTTAAGTGAACTGATCTCCAAGATCGCGCACGAGCTCGCGGCCGCAGGCAAGGCCGGCCAGCTCACCGACGATCTCATCCCGCCCGTCGACAAGCTCGCCGTGATGCGCCCCAAGGATCGTGCGCACGGTGACTGGGCCTCCAATATCGCCATGCAGCTGGCCAAGAAGGCCGGCATGAGGCCGCGCGACCTGGCCGAACCGATCGCCGCCGCGCTTGCCGCTGAGTCTGGCGTCAAGTCCGTGGAGGTGGCTGGCCCCGGCTTCATCAACGTGACGCTCGATTCCGCATCCGCCGCAGCCGTGGTGGATGCCGTGCTCGCCGCAGGCCCCTCCTACGGCCGCAACGGTCACTTGGGCGGCCAGACCCTCAACCTCGAGTTCGTCTCCGCCAATCCCACCGGGCCGATCCACATCGGCGGCACCCGCTGGGCGGCCGTCGGCGACTCCATGGCCCGCGTGCTGGAGGCCAACGGCGCCAAGGTGGTGCGCGAATACTACTTCAACGACCACGGTGAGCAGATCAACCGCTTCGCCAAGTCGCTCGTGGCCGCGTGGGCTCGCGCCAACGATCTGGGGGACAGGGGCTACCAGACCGAAACCCCGTTCGACGGCTACAAGGGCGCGTACATTGACGAGATCGCCCGCCGCGTGGAAGCCGAGGCCGCAGCCGACGGCGTGGACCTCACCGCTCTCGGCCACGAGGATCAGGGTCTCAATGCGGACGGCGAGCCGATCGGCGAATCCGACTCCGAACTGCGCGAGGAGTTCCGCAAGCGCGCCGTGCCCATGATGTTCACCGAAATCCAGCAGTCCATGAAGGACTTCAAGGTGAACTTCGACGTGTGGTTCCACGAGAACAACCTGTACCGGGACGGCGAGGTGGACCGCGCCATCGCCGAGCTGCGCAGTCGCGGGGACATCTACGAGAAGGACGGCGCCACCTGGTTCGCCTCCACCAAGCACGGCGACGACAAGGACCGCGTGATCATCAAGTCCAACGGCGAATTCGCCTACTTCGCCGCGGACATCGCCTACTACTGGAACAAGCGCCACCGCAACGGCACGCCGTCCGCGCCCGCCGACGTGGCCATCTACATGCTCGGCGCCGACCACCACGGCTACATCGGCCGCATGATGGCCATGTGCGAGGCGTTCGGGGACAAGCCGGGTGAGAACATGGTGATCCTCATCGGCCAGCTCGTCAACGTGCTCAAGGACGGCAAGGCCGTGCGCATGTCCAAGCGCGCCGGCAACGTGGTCACCATCGACGATCTCACCGAGGCCGTGGGCGTGGATGCCGCGCGCTACTCGCTGGCCCGCTCCGACTACAACTCGCCGCTTGACATCGACCTCAACCTGCTGGCGAGCCACACCAACGACAATCCGGTCTACTACGTGCAGTATGCGCACGCCCGCTCCTGCAACGTGGACCGCAACGCCGCCGAGGCGGGCATCGACGCCACGAAGGCCGACCTGTCCCTGCTGGACACCGAGGCCGACGGCGAGGTTCTGGCCGCACTCGCCCAGTGGCCCGCCACCGTGGCGCAGGCCGGCGATCTGCGCGCCCCGCATCGCGTGGCCCGCTACCTCGAGGATCTCGCCGCCGCGTACCACAAGTGGTACAACGTGGAGCGAGTGGTGCCTATGGCGCTGACCGATCCGGAGACGCGTCAGGACGATGCGGGCCGCGAGGCGCTCGAGATCGCCAAGAACCCCTCGCCGGAGCGTGCGGCCGCGCGCCTCAAGCTCAACGACGCGGTGCGGCTGGTGATCGCCGCCGGCCTTGACCTGCTGGGGGTGTCCGCGCCCGAGCGCATGTGAGCGCAGGCGCATGCATCGCAGCGTTGTCCCGTCGTTCCCGCCGGCCCGGTAGGGGGTGAATCCTGAGCCGTGCTGACTCAGGATTTGCGCTTACCAGATTTTTTTACAGATTGTGGGAGGCTACCCGAAGCCGCCACTCCGCCGTTGGTGTTCCGCAAGGAAGAAACGGCAGAATGGCGGCTTTGCTTGTTCGGGAATGTGATGTTCGTCACAGTGAGCGCTCACGTGTGTCGTCGATACGTATCAGCCTCGGATTTCCCCTTGTGTTCAGTATGTGGGACGGCTAGTGTCGATAATGAAGGGGGCACAAGAGGTCTTAAGGATGAGGCCTCGGCGACCCTCTCGCAGTGAAGAGAGAGGTAGAGACATGTTGAACGTGACTTGCAGCATTGTAGGCTGCGACAAGCCGGTGGAATCGCAAGGATTGTGCTCGCAGCACTTTACGCGCGCGCTCATCTACGGTCAGGTGCGCATTCCGGGCGAGGGCAGGCGCCACGCGGCGCAGCCTCAGCCTGCACCTGCGCAGGAGTGACGCGGGGCGGCGTGCGCCGGGTTCGCACGCCGCGCGGCGGTTTAGCAGGGCATGAAGGACGCGAATCCGAGGGAATATCGCGAGGAACGCCGCGGGAATGTCTCGAGAGGAAGTAAACGGCGGGCCCGAGAAGGTCGCACATCTCGAAAGTATCTGTAGGAAAGAGATTTTTACGTAGTTTCTGGTGCGGAGACGAGAGCTGTCATATCGCCCGGCCGTATATTTCCGATTCGTGTGGTCGATTTTCGGGCACCGGCCGGATAACCACGTTGGAAAACCGCCGGAATGACGCCGAGTCTACTCGGCATGTTCAAGGAAAAACCACCACACGAATCGGAAATACGCCGCTACGTAGCCGTCATGAGGAGGCCAGACGGGGACAGTCGATGCGGAAAGGATCGGGATGACGCGCAAATCCCGCAATGGGGGATGCTATGTCCGCCGCGTCCCGTCGGAGCGTAGGCTGGAGGGCAATCTGCATTTGCCCGAACAAGCGTCAGGAGCACCATATGAGCGACCAGCACGACCAGCGCAACACCCGCACAGCCAACGCCGACGGCTCCGGCCGGCGTCCCAGCGCCATCTGGCCCGAAGCCACGGCGATCGACGCCGAAGGTGCTCTCACGTTCCACGGCCGTACCGCGCAAGGCCTGCTGGACGAATTCGGCTCCCCGCTCTACCTCATCGACACGGATGAGGTGACGGCGCGAGCCCGGCATTTCGTGCGCGCCGCTGCGGACGCCTTCAGCAACTCCACCACGCACGTGAGCTTCGCCGGCAAGGCGTTCCTGTCCAAGGAGATCGTCCGGCTGGTCACCGAGGCCGGCATGCTCGTGGACACGTGCAGCATGGGCGAGATGCGCATTGCGCTCGCCGCGGGGGTGCCCGGTCGCCGTCTGGTGCTGCACGGCAACAACAAGTCGGACGAGGAGATCGCGCTCGCCGTGGAGCAGGGTTTCGCGAAGATCGTGGTGGACGAGCCGGGGGAGCCGGCCCGCATTGCGGCCATCGCGCATAGGCTCGGCAAGCGGGCCCGCGTGATGCTGCGCGTCACCTCGGGCATCCATGCGGGCGGGCACGAGTACATCTCCACCGCGCACGAGGACCAGAAGTTCGGCGTGCCGCTGCTGCCGGCAGGGGCGGATGCGGATGCGCTCAAGGTGCTCGACGATCTGACGGCCGTGACGCCCGCCGGGGCGAACGCGAAGATGGCGGAACACGCCGCAGGGGGCGCCGTGGAACGCGCGGACGGCCGGAGCCAAGCCCCGCACGGGCGCACACTGCGCTACGACGTCAAATACCCGTATGACCTGAGCCACGAGGACGTGAGTCCTGCGGACCGCGCGCTCGCCGAAGCCATGAGTCTGGTGGCCGACGGTCCCGCGCTCGCCGTGCTCAAGGACATCGCCTCCCGTTCGGAGGATTTGGAGCTCGTGGGCGTCCACTCGCACATCGGCTCGAACATCCACGACGCGGACGCCTTCATCCAGGCCGCCAAGCGCATGATGCTCCTGCGCAAGACCTTCTACGCCACCGATGCGGTCACCCTGCCCGAGGTGGATCTGGGCGGCGGATACTCCGTGGCCTATACGGACGGCGAGGATTCCATGGACATCGACCGCGAGCTCGGGCGTCTTGCCGAGGCGGTGCATGCCGTGAACCGCGCGCTCGGCATGCCGGAGCCTGCGGTGAGCTTCGAGCCCGGCCGCTGGATCGTCGCCCCCGCGGGCGTGACCCTGTACCGGGTGGGTGTGGTCAAGCCCGTGCATCTGTCCGACGGCACCGTGCGCACCTACGTGTCCGTGGACGGCGGCATGTCCGACAACATCCGTCCGGCCCTGTACGGCGCGGCCTACACGGCCCTGCTTGCCAACCGTCCGGGTGCGCCGGAGACCACGCTGTGCCGCGTGGTGGGCATGCACTGCGAGTCCGGGGACATCGTGGTGCACGACGTGCAGCTGCCTGCGGACATCCGCCGCGGCGACGTGCTGGCCGTGCCGGTCACGGGTGCGTACGGTCGCACGATGGCGAGCAACTACAATCAGGCGCTCATCCCGGCCGTCGTCGCCGTGTCCGAATCCGGCGCGCACGTGATGATCCGTCGGCAGACCGTCGACGACCTGCTCGCGCTCGACGTCAGCGAGTGAGCAAGTGAGCAAGTGAGCCGTGCCGGTCACGGGCGCGCAACATTACGGGCTGCGCGGGCCGAAATCTCGGATTCGCAGCACTATCGGGCCGATTTTCGGGCGAATTTCGGACCGAAAGTGCTGTGAATCGCCGGAATCGGCCCGCGCAGCCCGTATTTCCAAGCCTGCGGACCGGTCAAGCCGGTCAGCCCAGCCGCCAGGACCGCCTTCCTGACAAGGGGAGACCGTAGGATGGAAGGGATTGAGTCGTTTCATCGTAAGCGTTAGTCGTTCGTCGTAAGGAGCATCCGTGGCCGAGAACACCACCCCCATTCGCGTCGCACTGCTGGGAGCCGGCACGGTCGGTTCCGCCACCGCCCGCCTGCTGGTCGAGCAGAGGGAGGAACTCGGCAAGCGCATCGGCCGCCCGATCGAGCTCGTGGGCGTGGCCTGCCTCGACCCGGACGAGGTCAACTACCCGTGGATCGACAAGTCCCTGCTCACCACGGACACCGCCGGGCTGTGCACCAAGGCGGACATCGTGATCGAGCTGATCGGCGGCACCACCGTGGCACGCACGTTCGTGCTCAAGGCCATCGAATCCGGCGCATCCGTGGTCACCGCCAACAAGGCGCTGCTCGCCAAGTACGGCCCGGAGATCTATCAGGCTGCGGCGGACAAGGGCGTGGACATCTACTTCGAGGCGGCCGTGGGCGGCGCGATCCCGTTCCTGCGCCCGCTGCGCGAGTCCCTCGTGGGCGACCGGATCACCAGCATGCTCGGCATCGTCAACGGCACCACGAACTACATCCTCGACGAGATGACCGTCAAGGGCCTCCAGTTCGACGACGTGCTCAAGGACGCGCAGGCCAAGGGCTACGCCGAGGCCGACCCGACCGGGGACATCGAAGGTTACGACGCCGCAAACAAGGCCGCGATCATGGCCACGCTCGGCTTCCACACCAACGTCACCATCGACGACGTGAGCGTGGAGGGCATCACCAAGATCACCGCGGACGACATCGCCGCCGCCACCGCCGAGCACAAGGTCATCAAGCTGCTGGCCGTGGTGGAGCGTTCCGAGGCGGGCGTGTCCGCGCGCGTCTACCCGGCCCTCCTGCCGGACAGCCACCCGCTGGCCAGCGTGCATGGCAGCTTCAACGCCGTGTTCGTCAAGGCCGAGGCGGCGGACGACCTCATGTTCTACGGCCGCGGCGCAGGCGGCGACCCGACAGCGTCCGCCGTGGTGGGTGACGTGGTCACCGAGGCGCGCCACATCGCCGCCGGCTGCACCGGTCCGCAGATCCCGCTGTACAACAACCTGCCGTTCGCCCCGGCCGACGCCTCCCGCGCCGCCTTCGCCGTGCGCTTCCTCATCCACGACAAGCCGGGCGTGCTCGCCGCCATCGCCGCCGAATTCGCGAAGAACGGCGTCTCGATCAACGGCGTCAACCAGGACTTGAAGCCCACCGCCGTGGACCCGGGCTACGACGGCGAGATCCAGCAGCTGCGCGTGGTGACCCACCCGACCGACGAGGTGACCCTGCGCAACACGGTCAAGGCCGTGCAGCAGCTCGACTTCGTGACCGGCGAGCCGTCCATCCTGCGTGTGCTCGACTGAGCGGCCGGCCAAAGGCTAGGAGGGGAAAGACCGTCATGATGCCCGACATCCGTTCCGTGCGCGTTCGCGTACCCGCCACCAGCGCCAATCTCGGCTCCGGCTTCGACACCGTGGGCCTGGCGCTCGATTACTTCGATGAGATCGAGTTCACCACGAACGCGAACCCAGAGGACCGGTCGGCGCACATTGAGATCCACGGCGAGGGCGAGAACACCCTGCCGCGCGACGAAACGCATCTGGTGGTCTCCACGTTCCGCAAGGCGTGCGACACGTTCGGACTGGATCGGTTCGGCTTCACCATGGTGGCGCACAACCGCATCCCGCAGGCGCGCGGCATGGGCTCGAGCGCCGAGGCGATCGTGGCCGGCATTGCGGCGGCGGCCGGATTCGCCCACCGCGGCGAGCTCAACCGTGCCGCCATCTTCGACCTTGCCGCGCACATCGAGGGGCATCCGGACAACGTGGCTCCGGCCGTGTACGGGGGACTTACGGTCTCCTACGATTTCGAGACGCCGGAGGGCGTGGGCTCCGTGGCCATCGCCGGCGGGGAGCCCCTGCGCGGCGGTTTCCATGCGGTGAACTATCCGGTTGATCCGGCCATCAACGCGTTCGTGTTCGTGCCCGACTACGAGCTGTCCACCGAGAAGGCGCGCGAGGCACTGCCCGTCAGGATCGCGCGCGCGGACGCCGTGTACAACGTTTCGCGCGTGGGGCTCATGCCCGCGGCCATGAATCCGGGGACGGTCGGCGGGGCGGACGTGGCCAACACGCTGCTGTTCGCCGCCACGCAGGACCGTCTGCACCAGCCGTACCGTGCGCCCCTCATGCCGCCGAGCACCGCGCTCATCGCCAAGCTGCGCAAGGCCGGATTTGCCGCAGCGGTCTCCGGAGCCGGCCCGTGCGTGCTCGTATTGCACTACGGCGACGCAGTGGAGGCGATCGAACGTCTGGTGGCGGACGAGCTCAATTCCGGGCATTGGCGCATGCTGCACCTGCCGATCAACGCGGGCGGCGTGCGGATCGAGCGGATCGCCGGTTAGCGGGCGGCGTTTCGGATCGCGCCGGATTCCATCGCCGTTGGAGGGGTGCGCCCATGTCCCGGGCGGATCTGGCCCGCGCGGGACGAGAACGACTCCGCAACGCCTTCCCGGCGCCTCCGTCGTGCCTTCGCAACGCGCCGATCGGCGCAGCATATCCCCATCCGCTGTGAGGTGCGATAAAGTGCAGTTAGGAACTCACGTACGAGGAAGTTGGTGTAGCTATGTCTGTTCCGCTGATTCTCGCGTCGAAGTCACGCCCCCGCAGGGACGTGCTGTACAACGCCGGCATCTGCGCGACGATCCGCGTCTCCCATGTCGACGAACCTGCCGTGGTGCTGCATGAGGCCACGCGTCTGGGCATGACCGTGGGCGAACTGCCGGTGCAGAGCCAGGTGCTCATTCTTGCCCAGGCCAAGGCGCAGGCCGTGTACGACACCTATCGCGACATTCGCGGGGCCGCCGAGGCTGCCACCGGCGAACTGCAGGTGTGCCGTCCGCTCAAGGAGGGCTTCGACGTGATCGCCGAGCGCGAGCCCATCGCCCGGGCCATCGAACGCCACGGCGGACTGACCGCCGAGCGCGAATCCCGTCAGGGACCGCTCATCGTGGGCTGCGATTCCATGTTCTGCATCGGCAACAACGCGTACGGCAAGCCGCATGACGCCGACCACGCGCGCGAACGCCTGCGCATGATGCGCGGCAAGACCGGCACCCTGTGGACCGGCCATTGCGTGATCGATGTGTCCAGCGGTCGCACGGTGCGCGCGGTGAGCCACGCGGAGGTGCGTTTCTGCGAGTACACCGACGAGGAGATCGAACGCTACATCGCCACCGGCGAGCCGCTCGAGGTGGCCGGCTCGTTCACGCTGGAGGGCTTCGGCGGCTCATTCATCGAATCGATCCAGGGCGACCCGTCCGGCATCATCGGCCTGAGCCTGCCCACCCTGCGTCGGCTCATCGGCGAACTCGGCTACAGCGTGACCGACCTGTGGAATCTCAGCCGCGACGAGCAGCTCGGCATCAACCCGGACAATCCGGACGCCCCGCGCGACAACGTGCACCAGCCCGGCGACGGCTGGATCGACTGCGCGTGCGGCAAGAAGCACTGGGGCACCAACGGGGCGTCCGGCGTGCTGCTGGCCCGGCGCGACGCAGCCACCGGCGAGGTGACGCACGTGCTGCTGCAGCACCGTGCCGCATGGAGCGCAGAGGGCGGCACGTGGGGAGCGCCCGGCGGAGCCACCGCGGACGGCGAAAGCCCGCTCGAGGGCGCGCTGCGCGAGAGCTTCGAGGAAGCCAACATCCGCCCGGAGGACATCGACGTGGTCGGCTCCTACCGCGAGGACCACGGCCCGTGGGGCTACACCACCGTGTTCGCGTTCGAGAAGTCCGGTCACGAGGTCCGTCCCCGCGCCAACGACGACGAAAGCACCGAGGTCAAGTGGGTGCCGCTGGGTGAGGTCGGCAATTACACGCTGATCTCCGCCATGCAGCGCGACTGGCCGCAGTTCGTGGCGCGGCTCAAGGCGATCTCCGCCGAGATGGCCGAGCGCGACCGCGCGGCCGCCGACGCTACCGTGCCCGATGTCGGCTGAGGCGTCTTCGCCGCGTGATCATGTGGGACGCCCGACCAAAGGTCGGTGGGAGTCCTCCCATACCGGTGTGGGAGGACGTGCGACGCTGTATGACGTGGCCGCCCGTGCTGGGGTGTCGATCGGCACGGTGTCGAATTACCTGCACGGCAACGTGCGAGTGTCGCCGGAGACGGCGAAGCGAGTGAGGGAGGCCATAGGCGATTTGGGCTATGTCGCCAACGCTGCCGCACGCACGCTGAAAACCGGCCGTACCAACACGTTCACGCTGGCGGTGTCCAGCCTCAGCCAGCCGTATTTCGCCGAGCTTGCCGAGCAGGTGATCGCGGCGGCCGACGCGCGTGGATGCGGTGTGATCGTGCAGTCCACCGGATTGAGCAGAAGCCGTATTGACAAGTGCATAGATATGGCGAAGCACGGTCTGACCGATGGTCTGATCATCAGCCCTGTGCTTATGGGGGAACGGGACGCGCAACTGTTCGCGGGAAACTATCCATTGGTGCTGTTGGGAACGCAGCCGTTTGACGCGCCCTGTCCGAATGTCACCGTGGATAACGTGAAGGCCTCCTATGACGCCACCATGCATTTGATCCACGCTGGTCGAACCCGCGTCGCCTTCGTGGGAGGGGAATTCGGTCCGCTCCGCACGTCGCGCACCTGCCGCGCACGGGGGTACAGGATGGCGTTGGAGGATGCGGGTCTGCCGTTTGATATGCGTCTGGTGCGTCCCGTCTATGACTGGAACAGTTTGGAAGGGGCGTTGGCGGTCGATGCGCTGCTGGAATCCGTGCCGGATTTCGATGCGGTGCTGGCTTGCGACGATATGTTGGCACTAGGCGTGATGCGTCGTCTGTTGGATCGGGGACGTGGCATCCCTGATGATGTGCGTGTGATCGGCATGGATGACGTTGATCAAAGTCGGTATGCGGTACCGACGCTGAGCACGGTGGATCTGGGCAAACAGACCGTGGCCGAGGAGGCCGTCCGAGCGCTGCTCGAACAGGTCGAGGAGAGACGACGGGGCGAGTCTTCCGTTCGTTATGTGATGCATCGCTTGATGTTCCGGGATTCCTCGCCGGCGCTGTAATCCGCGCACGCGTGTGACGAGGCGACGGTATCCGGTGAATCAGTATCTTTTTCGTGTATGGCGGTACGCGCCACGCTAATTGTTAATGTTGTTTGCATAAATTATTGAAACGCTATAAAATTATCGCCATCGAGGCTTTCCGATTAATCGGAGAGGTTCGTCGGCGCTTACAGAGAAGTCGCCGGGAATGCGGGGCGTTGAAGCCCCGCGCAGAAGAAAAGGAAAGGAATGCGTATGGGAAGCCATACCGTGCCACAACGCGTAGCGGCGTCGGTGCTGTCTGTGGCCACGATGATGTCCGGTCTGATGACGGCCGGGATCGCGGTGACTTCGGCAAGTGCCGCGTCCGCGGCTAGCGCTGTGCAGGATGAAAGCTTTACGGTCAGGGGCAGCGACATCCTGTCCGCCGCCAAACTGAAAAATGGTCTGACCTTCAAGGGCTTCGGCGCGTTGAGCGGCAACAATTCCAGTGAGCTGCTCATGGACTACAAGGCCGAACATCCCGAGGAGTACTGGCAACTGATCAAGACCCTATTCGGCGGCAGCAACCCCATGTTCACCCATGTCAAGGTGGAAATGGGCAACGACCGCAACACGTCGTCCGGGCCGAACGCCGCCTCTATGCGCAGCGCCGACGAGTATCCGAACGTCAAACGCGACCCGGGATTCCAGTTGGCGGCCGATGCCAAAAAGGTGAACCCGGATGTGCATGTGAGCATTCTGCGCTGGCGCGTGCCGGCCTGGGTGACCAGCAACGACGACGTGTATCACTGGTACAAGAACACCATTCTGGCCGTCAACCGCGAGTTCGGCTACATGATCGATTCCGTGAACCCCGGCGTGAACGAGGAGGGAGCGGATCTCGAGTGGACCAAGGAGTTCGCCAAGCGACTCAAGTCCGACACCGAGGGCTTCATCGTGAGCGAGGGCGAGACCGATCCGGACGGCAATCCGATCCCCGCGTGGAAGGATGACGCGGAGCGGAATGCCTTCCACAATATCGACATCAACATCTCGGATGAATACTTGGCTCCCACCTTCGGCAACGCGATGGTCAGCGACAGCGAGCTGCGCGATTTGGTGGACATTTCGTCTTGGCATTATTACGCCAGCGACGACGCCAAGGGCAATTTCAAAAAGCTCGCCACCCAGTACGATGAGGAGGTTTGGAACTCCGAAGGGCAGGCCACGCTGTCCAATACGGCGGACCGGCCGAACAACAATGTGGAAGGTGCCGATTCCGGCATCGGAGGCAATTACAGCGCCTTGGAAATGGCCAATACGGCCATCAAGGGATTCGCCAAGTCGAACCGTACGCATTTCATCTACCAGCCGGCCATTGCATCCTACTATGAGGGCGTGCAGTTCGGGTACAAGGAGGTCGTCTCCGCGCGTGATCCGTGGTCCGGATGGATGTATTACGACGGTGCCACATCCATATTGGAGCACTTCCAGCAGTTCGCCAAAACCGGTTGGGAGAACGACGACAATACCGCAGGCATATGGCGTGCCATTCCGGGGGCCAGCGCCAGCGATGTGACCGGCGAAAATCCGGTGAAGGGTGCTCGCAACGGCGAGAAATCCTACATCACCCTTGCCGCGCCCGACGCCTCGGATTTCTCTTCGGTGATCGTCAATGATTCCAAGTACACCAAGCGTTACACCATCAAAACCGATGGGTTGAACCTCGGCGATGATAAAACGATGGAGATCTGGCAGACCAAGGCTGCCGACGCCAACAGCGGTCAGGCGTACGATGCCAACTACAAGCAGCTGCGCGAGGAGATCCAGCCTAACGCCGATGGCACCTACACCGTGGAAGTTGAACCTTGGTCCATCGTCACCGCCACCACGCTCGACAAGGGCGGGAGCACCGCAAAGGACGGTCGTGTCGACACCGATGTGCCGCGGACCAAGGAAAACAGCCGAGCCGTGCTCGACACCGATGCCACCGGTGCCAAGCAGGGCGTGACCGGCGACAACACGCTGTATGCCGACGACTTCGAATACTCCGATGGCAAATACCAGGACGTCAAGACCCTGGATCCGGCCACGGGCAAGCTTGTTTCCTCCGGCGAATCCTATCTCGATTCGCGCGGAGGAGACGAAGGGGCCGCACCCCGCTATACCGACGACACCAATGGTTCGCTCGAAGTGGTGAAAACCGAAGGCGGCAACCATGTGCTGCGTCAGCAGGTGGGTCCTGGCATGCAGTCCAACGATTGGAAGTATTACGACAGCACCGACAACAAGCGCTGGGAACCGTATTCCGGTGCATGGCAGGACAGCGACCCGACCACGTGGATCGGTGACAGCCGCTGGACCAACTACCGGGTGAGCGTGGACGTCTCCTTCGAGGACTATGACTCTACCGGATCCGTGCCCTATGCCATGGTGGGGGCTCGTCAGTTTGGCGGAACCAACAGCGGCGCCGACACGGCGGCCTACGAATTGCGCGTCTTTGCCGACGGTGCATGGAAGCTCCGCCGGTATGGCAAGGATGTGCAGTCCGGTACATTGGGTTCCGCATTCAAGCCGGGTGCCAATGTGACCAACCGCATCGCGCTACAGGTGGCGGGGAATACGGTCACCGCATATGTCAATGGCGAAACCGCTTCTTTCCTGACCTTCACCGACTCCGTACCGCAGACCTCCGGTCGTGTGCAGCTGGGATCCAGCTTCAATTTCGTGCGTTTCGATAACCTCACGGTGGAGACGGTGGCCGGATACACCCCCTACTATGCGGATTCCATCGACAACATGCATATGACCTCATGGGACGACAACAGCAAGCGAGTGCTTGAGTACACCGGTGACTGGCGTCAGATCGTGGGCAGCGGTTGGCACGAGGTGCAACGTTCCAAGTCCACCACCAAGACCAAGGGTTCTGCGCTCACCGTTACGTTCGCGGGTACGGGACTCGATCTCGTCGGCGCGAACACCGGTGCGGCTTCGCTCAACGTGACGGTGGATGGCAAACTCATTGCCGCCAAGGCCTCGACCAAGGCATCCGAACAATTCACCACCACCTATAGCCTGCGCGGACTGTCGGACGGCACCCATACGGTGACGTTCGAAACGGCGAACGATGGCACGCTCGTCATTGACTCCGTCGGCGTAATCGCGGCCAATGCCGTGGGCTCGGCCGATATCACGGCACTACGTGCCTCCGTGGATGCCGCCAAGCAGGTGAACAAGCCCTCGGACGAGGGCAAGGCCGAGCTGTGGGACGTGCTGTCCAACAACCTCTCCATCGCGGAGGAACTCGTCAAGGACGGTGCGAAGGCGGATCAGGAAGGCGTGGACGCGCTCGCGGCACGTCTTGACGACGCCCGTCTGTCCATCACCGAAGGCCCGGTGAGTTCCGATGTCGCCGATCTTGGCATGCTCGACGCCGTGAGCGATGCCGCACAGCTGCCTGAAACACTGACGGTGAACGGCGCAACGGTATCGTTCGACGACATCAACTGGGACGTCGATCCGGTCAAAGCCATAGGCGACGCTGACCCGGCTCGATTCGACACCGTGACTCTGACCGGTGTCACCAAACATGGTGTCAACGGTGTGCGCCAGCGCGTCAGCGTCAAGGTGATCGTTTCGCTCGAAGATCTGCGCTACTTCATCGATTCCGGTGCGAGCACCGCCGCCCAGCCGTCGGCTTACTCCAGCGTGAAGGCATCGAATCCCGATCTGCTGAATGACGCAGCCGACGCCCAATGGGATGGTTCCGATTCCGGCACGACCTGGGGATATTCCACCGAATCCACGGTGGCACCCGTCCCAGGTGACGCTACCGACTGGGCCAGCTCCTATGTCGGCGCGAACTACAATAAGCCGATCGTCTACCATCTGACACTTCCCGCCGGCGAATACACGATCGGCGGGGTGCATACGGCGCGAACGGCCAAATTCTACATGACCGTCACCGATGCCGAGGGCAACGAGCTCGCCGCGAGGCAAACCGGTGCGGCCGGCACCGCGACCGCGTCTCTGACCGCTGTGGTGAAGCTCAATGAGCGGACCGTGGTCAATGTGGAGTTTGGCACTGATGGTACGAGCGGCAACAACGCTCGACTTGCGCTGCTGTGGGTGCGCTCCGTTGCGGACAAGACCACGCTGAATGCCGCCATCGCCGCGGCGAATGCGCTTGACAGAGCCGATTACACGCCCGAGACGTGGGAGCCGTTCGCCAAGGCATTGCTTGCAGCCCAAAGTGTGGCTGACGCCGATGGGGTTTCCCAGAAGAGCGTCGATGACGCCGTGTACGCACTGCTTAAGGCGCAGTCCGGACTCGTCGTCGCCGAATCTCCGGCACCCGAGGTCAAGCGAGATGTGCTGGACGCCGCGATCGCCGCAGCATCCAAGCTTGCCGACGCAGAGTCCAAATTCACGACCGAATCGTGGAAGTCGTTTACCGATGCGCTGGCCAAGGCGCAGGCGGTCGAGGCCGACGCGAACGCCACGCAGCAGGATGTGGATGAGGCAGCCAAGCAGCTTGTCGCTGCACAGGCAAATCTGGTTCTTCGGGAGACGGTCTCGCAGACGGATAAGACCTCGTTGAAGGCGTTGGTCGACGCTGCTTCCTCCATTAAGTCCGAAGGCTATACGCAGGAATCGTGGGCTACGTTCTCCGCGGCGCTGCAGGCTGCGCAAAAAGTCATCGACGATGCGAATGCCACGCAGCAGAGCGTGAACGATGCCTTCAACGCCTTGGCGCAGGCACAGTCCAAGCTGACGATCGAGCACGCTGATACGCCCGAGCCGGAGCCGACGAACCGTGCTGTGCTGGATGCTGCGATCGCGGCGGCGAACAAGCTGGTCGACGCTGAAGACGAATACACCCCCGAATCGTGGAATGTGTTCATCAAGGCGCTTGATGCGGCGAAGTCGCTCGCCTCGGATGCGAGCCAGGTTGCGGTGAACCAAGCGGCCTCCTCGCTGATCGAAGCGCAATCCAACCTGGTCCGGGTCGCCGGAGACGAGCCTCAATCTCCCGAAGAGAAGCCGGACGCCAAGCCGACTGTCGATCTGAGCGTACTGAAGGATGCGATCGCCGCCGCCGAGAAGGTGGAGGATCGGACCTACACTGCGGAATCGTGGAACACGTTTGTGCAATCGCTCAACGCGGCGCGTGAGCTGCTCAAGAATTCGACGGTCACTCAGGAACAGGTCAACCAAGCCGCCAAGGCGCTTGACGCGGCACGTGAGGGGCTTGTGATCGAAGAGAGCGAAACCCCTGCCGATCCTCGTCCGGAATCGCCGGAATCGCCGGAAACGCCGGAAACTCCGGAAACTCCGGAAACTCCGAATCCGCAGCCTTCGGATGACGGTTCCGCGCAGAGGCACCCCAGTTCCGGAAACGACACGGCAACCGCAGTCTCCCAAAACAAGTCGTTGGCCTCTACCGGTGCCAATACGACCATGGCGATTGCGTCCGCCGTTGTGCTGTGCGCCGTTGGCGCTCTGGCCTTCGGCCTGTCTCGGCGCCGGAACTGCTGAACCATATCAACACGGTGGTTCTCTCCTGCTTGAGGAGGGAACCACCCGTTCCCGGCGACTCGCGCGCCGTTGCGTGTACGAGTCGCCGGTTCCTCCAACAACTTATCCATCCCCGATGTAAGGAACCTCATGACATCATCACTATTCAGGCGTCTGGCCGCAATGACGCTGGCCTCGGCGACGTTGATCGGCGGGCTGGGTCTTGCAACGCATTCGGCGGCGGCCGACGATTCCGCTGCGGTATCTGTTGCCGGTAAAACCACGATTTCCGTGGGAGACACTTGGTACGACACCGGCGGCAATCCGATCGAGGCGCATGGTGCCTCCACGAACCTATACCATGAATCCGAAGTCGGTATCGACATCAATGGAGACGGCGATGCGAGCGACGACATCTATCTGCTGTATGGCGAGAACAAGACCCACGCCACCCGTCCGGTGGACGGCATCAACGGATACTGGTCCGAAGACCTGATCACCTGGCACAACATGGGCAATGTGCTTCCCACCCATCAGATCCTGCCGTACAAAAGCGTGGCGGTAACGGCCGATGATGACTACATCGATGTGGATTCCACGCGACCCGCAGTCGGCAGCAAATATGCGGTGTTTGACGAAGACCAATATGCGCGGCTTAAAACGTTGGCGAATCTGAGTCAGGCCGAGGCCAAGGCGCAGGGGGTGGAACAGACTGCCGCCAGCGCCAAGGCGTTCGTCAAGGCGTATGTAACCGAGTGGGACGCGGACGGCAATGCGATCGCATACGATGAGGAGCATCTGCGACTGGCGTTCCAATATCTCGACGGCGACTTCAATGTCGTGGAACGACCGATGAACGTCTACAACCCCAAGACGAAGAAGTTCATGATCATCTTCCACGCCGATTCCCCGGTGAATGCGAATACCAAATTGAATTCATGGATCGACGCCTGCAGATCCGATGCGCAGTTCGTCAAGGATGGTACCTGCAACACTGCGTCAATCGGTAATATGCCGGCCAGTCGGTACGGCCGGGCGCAGATCGGTTTCGCGCAATCCGATACGCCGTTCGGACCGTTCACTCTGGTCAACTCCACGCGCATGAACTACGACACCGACCTGAACTCCACAAGACTCGGTGAATCGCGTGGCATGAATCTGTTCGTCGACGACGCGGACTCCAATAACGATGGCGTCAACGACGTCTATGCCGTGTACGCCTCGGAGATGAACAAGTACATGTACGTCTCTCGTCTTAACGACACATACACAGGGCCGGAAACCGAAGGCGACGCCGTGAAGCCGGGCGAGAGCAGCACGTGGAACGCGCGAATCCTGCCGGAAACGGGTCTGGAGGCGTCGCCGGTGTTCAAATGGAACGGCGAATACTACATGTTCTCCAAGGGCACGAACGGATGGGGCGACGCTACCGTTTACCTCTTCCAGGCCAAGAGCATGCTGCAGAGCCAGTGGAAGAAGATAGGCAATCCGTTCGTAGGGGATATGGCCGAATCAGCCTATAAATCCGAACCGAACCACATCATCGTCAAGGACGCCGCCAAGGGCGAGTTCATCTATACGGGCGAGCGTTGGGTGGTGGATCCGACCACCGGTTCGGCTGGCAAGGACTCCAAGATGATCTGGCTCCCGATCATGCTGACGGGCGATGAGGACGATCCCGTGCACATTGAAGGACGCGCATCTTGGAACCCGAACGACGGTACCGTGTACCGGCCAGTTCAGGAGCTGGGCAACTGGACGATGGGATCGACGTTGCCGGGCAAGCTGGACATCGGCGGTGCGTCCGTGGCGGTAACGTGGGATGAGGAAAGCGTAAGTGCGGCAAACGCTGCGGAAGAGTTCTCGTCGGTGCGTTTGACGGGGTCTCTGGCGGATGGATCGCGCGTGTCCGCGTCGGTGCGGGCGATCCCGGCGAATCTGCGGTATCTGATCGATTCGGGGAATACCGGCGGCGATGCCAATACGTCCGAGTTGTACGGGAGCGTGGCGAAGGACGTCGATCTGCTCAATGCCGTGGCCGATCAGGAGTGGGACGGTTCAAGTTCCGGAAAAACGTGGGGATATTCCACCCAAGCCGGTGTCGCGACGGGATTCACTGATGCGGCCGAGTGGAAAGACTCCTATGTCGGTGCGAATTTCAACAAACCGGTGACGTACCACCTGACGCTGCCTGCGGGCACGTACATGATCGGCACGGTGCAGGCGCCACGTTCCGGACAGACGACGAACATCTATTCGACGGTACGAGTCGGCGAGCAGACGATCGGCGAACGCAAGGAAGCGGTTTCGGATGGTTCCGCGACCCGGATCATACAGGAGGTGACGGTTCCGGCCTCCACTGACGGCAAGGCATCCGTAGTGGACGTAGAGTTCGGCACCAACGCCACCAAAGGCTATAACGCTCGACTCGCACTCGTATGGGTAGCCTCCTCACAACCCGAGACTCCCGATCCGGGGCCGGAGCCCGAGAACGGCCGATTCGGTGCGGCGGCTCAGGAATTTCGTCTCGAAGGCGAACCCGACGCGGATAATGCCAAGATCTTCTGGGATGCCTCCGTGGAGGGAGCGGATACCTATACGGTATATCGCGGTACCGGCGACGATAGGACATTGGTGGCAAACACCACCGGCAATCGTATAGACGATTATGATCTGCCGATGGGTCAGGATGTCGTCTATACCATCGAGGCGAAATCCGGAGGCAAGGATGGCCATGTTGTGGCGACTGCGACAACCAACGCGGTTCGGGCGTTCACTCCGACCAACATCACTCGGGTCAAGGACAACGTTTCGACCAAGGAAAGCGATGTGGATTCCAAACCCGGCACCGTCCGGAATTCCTCGGATGAGGTTGCTGCCCAAGTTGCATCTGATTCGGATGCGTCGGTCAAATACCGGTATAGCTGGAAGAACGTCGCCAATGATGATGGTACGAAGACCTTGCAAATCATCCAGTCTGTGTCCTCTGACGGAGGCGCAACCTATGGCGATCCCCAAGTCGTGTGGAGCAAAGACGACCGCAGGATCGAAGGAGCGCATTTCGTGACGAATCCGCGGACCGGGCATGTGATCGGCTACGGGCATCTCGAATCCTCCAAGGGATATAGCCTCGCTCAATTGGTTTTGATCGAGATCGATCCCGGTAAGGGAGTGGTCGACGAATATGCGGATCGTCCGCTGGGCTACGATTCGCGAGGCCTGACGCTGTATACCGAGAACGACGCCGCCTATATCGTCTCTTCGGTGAACAATAACCGGGATGTCCTGATCGCCAAACTGAATGATGAATGGACGCAACCGGATCACGAGATCACAAAGATCTTTGTGGGAGAGCATCTTGAGGCAGCCGCCATCTACAAGATAGAGGGTACGTATTTTACGTTCGCTTCCGGCACTTCGGGATGGTATCCGTCCCAGACCCGATACACATCTTCTCAGAGCATCGAATCGGGGTGGAGCGACACTAGGCAGGTGGCCAATGTGGCGTTCAATGATTCTCAGTTTGATCATTTCTCCATCAGCAAGGGAGACAAGCGAACCACGTACACGGCGGTCGGATATCACTGGGGTGCGTCTCGAAACCCGCAGACGCCGCTTGGAACATCCACGCGTGCCACGCCATTGGTGTTCCATGATGGCTTCATCGGCGGGGCGTGGTATTCGAAGGTCGAGTTCGATGCCGAGTATGGCGCGGTTCCGGTGCAGTCCGGGCGTGACATGTCTCGCACGGCATCCGTTTCGGATTCTGAATTCGGTGATGATCCTTCTGTCGTCGGCCTGCTGACCGATGGCATGGATCAGAAGGAGCAGCAGGATGCCAAACAGTATCTGTCCCATACGGGCAAGCCGTATGAAGTGACGTATCGATTCGAGGATTCACAGCCCATTACGGAATTCGACTTGACCACCCGTCTGGTCAGCGGTTCCGAAACCGCTTACCAGTATGCGTTGTCCGTCAGCGACAATGGAACTGATTGGCGCGAAATCGTGGATGCGCGGAACAACGTGTTCCCCGGATTCGTGGTCAATAAGCTGAGCGAACCGGTGACGGCAAAGTATCTCAAGCTCACAGTCTACAATTGGCCACAGGCCAAAAACGGCAAAGCCGCTTTTGAAGGTCTGCTGGAGACGACCGTACTTGTCGCCGCGCAGTCCGCAACTCCCGATCCGGATCCCGAGCCGCCTGTGTCAGAGGTTGACAAGACAGTGCTGATTGCGGCGATTGATGCGGCGAAAGCGGTGAACCTTGATGGGTATACGGAAGAATCTGTACAAGCATTCCGTGAAGCCTTGACCGAGGCGGAAGCTGTTGCTGCTGATGAGTCCGCCACTCAGATCGTCGTCGACAATGCCGTGACTGCGCTGCTGAATGCCGAAACGGCATTGGAGCGGGGTGAAAACCCTGCTCCAATGGTCAACCGAGATGTGCTTGCGGCCGCGGTTGCCGCCGCGTCCAAGTTGATCGAGTCGGATTACACCGCCGAATCATGGGCTCCGTTCGCCAAAGCGCTGGCGGATGCCAAGGCCGTCGCGGAAGATGCCAACGCATCCCAGAATGAGATCGATGCCAAGGCGATCGCCCTGATCGAGGCCCAATCCGAGCTGGTGACGAAGATGCCGGCGCAATCGGTGGACAAAACCTCGCTGAATATGCTCATCGGAGCGATGGAAGGCATGGATCTGTCCGGTTATACGGAAGAGACCGTGCAGGCGTTTGCTGAGGCATTGAAGAGCGCGAAGGCGGTTGCCGCCGATGAAACGGCCGATCAATCCGCGGTGAACGACGCATTGCTTGCCTTGGCAAAATCCCGGGCAGCATTGATGATCGCACCGGTCGCGAAACCCGAGGTGGATCGTTCCGTGCTGGATATGGCGATTGCCGCTGCGGACAAGTTGGCCGAGTCGGATTATACGGCGGAATCGTGGGCTCCGTTCGCCAAAGCGCTGGCGGCGGCCAAATCGGTTGGTCGCGATGCGGATCAGTCCGCGGTGAACACTGCTGTGATCAATTTGGTTCAGGCGAAGTCTGGTCTTGTTGAGACCGTTCCGACTCCTGATCCGATTCCGACTCCGGACCCGGGCGATGCGACGGGACTCGTGGACGTCATCAAGGTTGCCGAGTCGCTCAAGGAAGCTGATTACACACAGGTTTCCTTTGCCAAGTTTGCCGCTGCATTGGCTGAGGCCAAGACGATCGCTGCTGATGAGACCGCCACTCAGGAGGCGATTGATGCCGCCAAGGACGCTTTGATTGATGCCCAGTCCAAATTGATCAAAGTTGCCGATTCCGACATCGATTCCGACACCGATTCCGACACCGATTCCGGTATCGATTCGTCCGTTGGAGATCAATCCGGCCGTCCTGCAAATCAGCAGCGTACTGAGCTTGGCGATCAGGTTCAGGGAAGTCTGCCCAAGACGGGCGTGGCCGTTCTCGGCTTGGCTGCGGTCGTGCTGATCGTGGCTGCGGCGGGCCTCGTAATGATGATGCCCGGGCGTCAGGGTGCCAAGGAATCCTGACGCATGTTTGGTCGGCTGTCCTCATATACAGCCGACCAAACACTTTGAATACTTCCGGTCGGTCCGCGGCGCCGTCCCTTTTTCACTACCGTGTTTCCTTGCGGCGCGGTGGATCGACCGGATTCCCTGTCTCGCCCTATTTCCGTCGACGTAAGACCCCGGCCATTTGCGACGCATGGCGGTTCGAGGGACGTAAGACGTTGGACGCCATCGAGCCAAGCCCCTTCTGGTGAGGGGATTCCCGGTGAATCCGAGATGCGCAAGGACACAAAAACAGCGCATCGGCCAAAGGCCGATGGCCATACCGCGTCAGAGGGCTCGTACATGGTTGGTCGCGATGACGTATGCCATCCGACATGGTGATGCGCGACACGGCAAGACAGTGATTAAAACTGATCGAACTTGATTAAATCTGGACGATATGCTATGCTTCATAACGTTTCATCAAGGACGCAACGAACGACAATGAGGTGCATATGGCGATCCAACCGTTCAACGAACAACTCAAGACCAACCGTCTCAAGACCAAGGCCGAGTGCGAGCAGGCCCTGGTGGACATGCTCGAGCCGGCCATGGAACTCATGCTCAAGGGCGGGCGCTACGGTCGCTTCCGCATGTCCGACTCCGGCGCGGTGTACTCGCAGGACCGCACGTCCATCGAGGGCTTCTGCCGCCTGCTGTGGGGCCTCGGCCCGCTGTTCAGCGAGACCAACCGTCACAACATCAACCGCTTCGGCCACTGGTGGCAGTTCACCACCGAGTCGATCATCCGCGGCACCACGCCCGGCGACCCGGACTACTGGGGCGACCCGCTCATCGACTACGACCAGCTGTTCGTGGAGATGGGCGCCATCACCGCCTTCCTGTACGAGACCGAATCCGACTTCTGGGATCAGCTCACCGGCGTGCAGCAGGAGAACATCCTCAACTGGCTCGATCAGGTGAACCACCACGTGGTGCCCACCTGCAACTGGCTGCTGTTCCAGGCCATGGTGAACACGTGGCTCGCCTCGCACGGCCGCCCCGAGCAGCAGAAGCAGGTGGACGCCTGCTTCGAGATCACCAACTCGCACTATCTGGGCCACGGATGGTCGTACGACGGCTTCGTGGACCACATCGACAACTACATCCCGTTCGCCTACCAGTTCTTCACGCTGGTGCTCGTGGGCCTCACCAAGGGCACGGACGCGCAGAGCAACCTGCTGCGCGAGCGCGCCACGCCGTTCGTGGAAAGCTACGCCAACTGGTTCGCCGCGGACGGCTCCTGCCTGCCCTACGGCCGCAGCCTCGACTACCGCTTCGCGCAGGCCGCCTTCTGGGGCGCCGCCGCGTTCGCCGGCGTTAAGCCGCCGGAGGGCTGGTCGGTCGCGGACTACAAGCGTCTGCTCATGGGCAACCTGCGCTGGTGGTTCCAGCAGAACATGTTCCAGTCCGATGGCCTGATCCCGATCGGCTACGCCTACCCGAACATGAACATGGCCGAGGGCTACAACGGCCCGGCTTCCGCGTACTGGGCCCTGAAGACGTTCATCTTCCTGTGCCTGCCCGACGACGACCCCTTCTGGTCGGTGCGCGAGACCGAGGACTTCAAGTTCGAGCCGGTCAAGGTGCAGCCCGAACCGCACATGATCGTGGAGCACAGCAAGACCGGCCAGGAGGTCCGCGCCTACGTGGCCGGCCAGCACAACTGGCAGCACGCGCACGGCGAGGCCAAGTACGAGAAGTTCGTGTACTCCTCCACCTTCGCGTTCTCCGTGCCCAAGGGCGGCGTGACGCTGGCCCAGGGCGCGTACGATTCCGCGCTCGCCGTGGCGGAGGGCGACTACTTCTGGCGTACCATGTTCACCGACGAGAAGGCGTGGGCCCTGCACGACGACTACGTGTACACGCTGTGGCAGCCGTGGGACAACGTGAGCATCCAGAACTACGTAGTGCCGTTCATGCCGTGGCACGCCCGCGTGCACGTGGTGGACACGGCCCGCACGCTGCATCTGGCCGAGGGCTCGTTCGCGCTGCCGGACTACGGCGAAACCGTGGAGGCCGCCGGTGCCGCCGAGGATGCGCCGAAGAGCCTGTTCTACCGCACCGCCGAGGGCCTGACCGGTCTGGTGGCCTCCGAGGGCTTCGACGTGGAACTTTCCACGCCCGAACCGAACACCAACCTGCAGTTCCCCAAGACCCGCATCCCGCAGCAGACCCGCGTGATCGAGCCCGGCAAGTACGTGTTCGTCTCGCTCTATCTGGGCGACCGCGAACTCGAAAGCCTGGACGAGTCCGGCCGCGTGGTCGTGCCGTCCGTCACGCTCGACGGCAACGCGCTGACCATCGCGACCGCCGACGGCCAGACCCGCACGGTCACCTTCGAGGAGTTCGCCAAGTAGCGCCGGACGATCGGCGAAGACGAAGCGGCCCGTTACGGGAGCGGCACCGGATCGCTGGCGAACCGCTCCCCGGCCGCATTGCCGCCCTCGATCGCAATGGACAGGCCGTCGGCGTCGTCCACGCGGTAGCTGTGCAGGCCGTTGACCTGCGCGTACGGGATGTGGTCGAGCTCGCGGCGCATGCCGTCCGGCCCCAACAGCGCCACCGTGTACCGGTCGGCGTCCGGGCGGACGCGGAAGCGGACGGAGAACGCGACCTGCCCGGGGAACGTGCCCCGGTCCACCTCGTACACGTTGAGACCGCCGATGCGACGGTCGGCGTGCGCGGACAGGTCGAAGCGGTGGCGCACGGTGAGACGCGCGGCAGGGGAGGGACGGTCCTCGCGCCACGCGACGATCTCGTAATCCGCGCATGCCGGCCAATCCGGCGACGGACGGTCGTAGTACCACGGGTTGAGCGTCACGGTCTCCATCGCCACCGCCCCGGACGGCTCCCGTCGCGTCACCGTGTAGTATTCGGCGTCCGGCGAGGCGAGCCACCGGAGTTTGACCGCCTGCGCGCCCGGCGTGTCCTCGACGAGCGCGGTGAGCCCCCGCACGCCGAGCCCGTCGCCGGATCCGCCGCCGAACCCGGAGTCCGGAAACGCGCGCATAAACTCGCCCGCCACGAACCGCGCGCTTTTGGCGGCGCCGAGCACGGTCAGATGCACGTTGTCGTCCACGCCGTCCGGATAGTTCGCATACTGCCCGGCGTCGAGCTTCATGTGCAGGGCCTGGGCGCGCAACGGTCCCAACCTTCTCTCCAGTGCCAGTCCGTACGCGCCCAGATCGGCTACGGCAATGCCGTGTGCGGCGGCGTAGTCGAGCATCAGCGTTCGGTAGACCCCGAAGCGCTGTTCCGGGGTGCCATCTGCGGCGAAATCGCAGGTGCAGCAGGGAGTCACCAGCATCGGCGTGACGCCCCGGTCCAGGGCACTCACCATGTAGCGGTCCACGAAATCCAGAAACCGTTGCGGGCCTTCGTAGCGCATCGGGCGCAGACGGGTGTCGTCGTTCGGCGCCATCTGGAACAGCAGGAAATCTCCGGGGCGCAGCTCGCGCAGCACCTCGTTGAGTCGGCCCTCGTCCATGTAGGATTTGGCCGATCGGGCGCCCAGGGCCCGATTGCGGATCTCCAGTTTGCCGTCCGCGCTGCGCATCACGCGCGATTGCAGGGCCGAACCCCCGGTGTCCCGCTCGATCACGGCCGAGCCTGCGGGCAGCAGTGTGCGGAACAGATGCTCGCCCCAGCCGGATTGCGGACGTTCATTGTCAAAGTACGTCTGGCAGATCGAGTCGGCGATGACGAAGATGCGAGTCGAGGGTGCCGGCAGATCGGTTCCCGGTGCGGGACGGACGGCGACGCTCCGCATGAGCAGGGATCGCGGTTCGCAGAGGCCGTGCCCGTCGTCTGCCTGCGGATCGGATTCCGGTGCAAAACCGAGCTCCAGCAGACGTTTGCTGAGCGTGGCCGTGAACGTCACCGTCGTCTGCGAGCCGGCCGGTACCACGAACGGATCGTAGTATGCCAGTTCGTTGATCAACGGTCGGGCGTATACCGGGGCGTCCCCTTCGTTGGCGAGCTCCAGTGTTACCTGCCAGTCGCGTGCGGGCATGGGGGCGATCAGCGTGGTGGTCGAATAGTACGTGAACGTGCCGATGCTGGCCGTATCCCCGTCCATTGCCTCGGTGTTCTCGCGCAGCGCGTGGAACGTGAAGCGCACGGGTGCGGCTGGCCGGTCGGGCGGGAACGGGAATGAGACCACGTCCGTTTCCGTGGCCTGGCGTTGACGGTACACCCCGTTCACCCAGCCTTGTGCCGGTTTGTCGTAGCGGCGTTCAATGATGCGTGCCGTGCCGCTTGGCGAAACGGACGAGGACTGTGCCGATCGTGCCGTTGCATCCGTACCGTCGCCTTGGAATACGTAGTCCATGGTAAATCCCCTTTGCTGCCATGCGAACGGCGGAAGGTCCTGCCGCGCCCGTGGTGCGCGTCGTGGCCTTCCGCCGTTCGTCATGGTGTTTGACCGCCGGTCAGCTGGCGGATTCGATCGCGCTGTTGGTGGTATTGATGAGGTCATTGGCGGCGTCCAGAGCGCTCATCTGCCCGAACGCTACGTTCTGCATGGCTCGAGAGATGTCCTTTTCCACGTTGCTGGCGCCGTTCGGCACGGTTTCCGTGGCCGGGCCGGAAACGCTCAGCAGCTTGCTCGTGAAGTCGAGCGTGGCTTTGGTGGCACCTGTGGCGCTGTCGGTCAGCGTCTTGCGGATCTTGTTGTTGGCGGGGTCTCCGCGCTCGTTGCCGAGTACCTTGCCTGCATCCTCGTTGTTGACCAGGAAATCGACGAGCATGGCGGCCTCTGCCGGATGCTCGGTCTTGGAGTAGATGCCCCAGCTGAGGGATGACCAGGTGGCCTCCCACTTGACGTTCTGGTTATCCGAGGGAATCTGCACGATGCTGATGTTGTCCGTGCCGAGCGCCGCTTGGTATGCGGTCACCTGATTGGAGGCGACGATCGCCATGGCCTGCTTGCCGGTCGCCATGGCGGACTGTTCGAAGGATGCCACCGCGTTTTCCGCCCACGCGTCAGCGCTGCCGGACACGCCCTCGTCCGCCCAGCGCTTGGCCAGTTCGAGGAAACCGGCCATCGTCTGCGGGCTGACGGCCATCCTGCCGTCCTTGAAGAACTCTTCGCCGTGCTGGCGGGCCCACAGCTCGGCGGTGAGCAGATACGGCGGGGCATAGGCGCCCACGGCCTCACCGTCGGACTTGCTCGTGATCTGTTTGGCTACGGATTCGAAGTCATCCCAGTTCCACGTGTCCGTGTCCGGCAGTTCTACGCCGTACTTGGCGAGGATGTCGTTGTTGACGAGTATGCCGTGTCCGGAAATGGAGATCGGTGCCGCGTACTGCGTGCCGTTGAACTGGCCTGCCTGACGCACCGACTCGTCCATGTCGTCGAGCTTCAGGTAGTCGGTGAGTTTGCCCATGTCGTACAGTGTGCCCTGTGAAGCGTAGGAGGCGATGTAGAAGTCGGACATCTGCAGCACGTCGGCCACCTCGCCGCCGGCTGCGGACGTGGCGAGTTTGTCCCAGTAGCCGTTCCAATCGGAGTACTCGGCCTCGACCGTGATGTTCGGATGCTCCTTCTCGAAAAGTTCGATCGCCTGTTCGGTGAGTTTGATGCGCTTGTCGCCTCCCCACCAGTTGAGGCGCAGCGTCACGTTGCCCTCCGAGGGCTTGACTTCCGCGGTGCTGCCGCCGCCCGAGCTTCCGCATCCGGCGAGGGCCATCGTCATCGCCGCAATCGCGGCGGGGATCGTCCGCCTCCAAGTGTTGCCTGTCATCTTCGTCTCCTTCGACCGTTCGGTGACCGTTTCGACCATCACCGCCATGTGATGATCATGCTCCCATTGTGATCGCGTTTCGTGCGCGGAAAGCGGTGTTTGGGGATGCGGATTGACTTGAGGCTAGCGTTTCTTGCAATCATTGCGATCATGTGATTGGATTGCCGGCATGAACGGTGTGAACGGCTTGAACGACGGTGCTCCGGCGGCTTCGCGGCCCGCGCGTGCCCTGCAGTCCGCGCGCGCCCCTCGCGCGGAAATCGACAACGCCATGTCCAACGACCGATTCGACATGTTCCACGTTGCGGATCCGGTTGACTCCGATGCAACCACGTTCCATTACCGGGACGGATACGAGGTGCACTGCACGCTCGAGGGCGGAGGGCTGTTCTTCCTCGACGGGCGCGAGTACGTGAGCGGGCCGGGGACCGTCATTCTGGTGCACTACGGGCATCTGTGCCGCATCATCCGGCAGGTTGCGCCGGTCTTCGAGCGCCTGTTCTTCTATGTGTCGCCCAGACTGCTGCGCGAGGCCTCCACGTCCCGCAGCGACCTTGAGGGCTGCTTCAAGGACGCCGGCAGCCCGGTCACGCGCGTGGTGGGCATGGACCCGGACGCGCTGCGCAGGTACGCAACGCTGCTGGATGAAGCCCGGCGCGAGGCCGACGCCGGCGCGTTCGGAGCGGACATCCTGCTCGAGCACCGCTTTCTGGATCTCATGGTGGACGTCAACCGGGCGGTGCAGTGCTCCGGGAACGTGCTCCTGCAGGCGCGCGGTGAGCTGTCCCCGCTGGTCGACGGCGTGACGCGATACATCAACGAGCACCTGACCGAAGACCTGACGCTCGATGCGCTCGCCGCCCGATTCTTCACCGACAAGTTCCATCTGTCTCGCGCGTTCAAACGTGAGATCGGCATCACCGTGCACGACTTCATCGTCAAGAAGCGCCTGTGGATGGCCAAGCGCCTGCTGCTGCGCGGCGCGAGTGCGCAGACGGCGTGCATGCAGAGCGGATTCAGGACGTACACGCATTTTCTGCGGAGCTTCAAGCAGGCCTACGGCATGACGCCCCGCGAGTTCATGGCCCGCTCGTCGTGAGCGGCGAGCGGTTGGCGGGGCAGCTGCGGCCGCTCTCTGCGTCCGAAACAGCTACCGCTTCCGGAACTGGGTGCTGTTTCGGACGCGAAAAAGCCCGTTCGCGATGAACGGGCTCGGTTTACGGCCGCACGTCTGGAATGGAACGGTCAGGCGGCGTCGATGCTGGCCTGCAGTTCGGCGATCATCTCCTTGGCGGCCTGCGCGGCGGTCTTGTCGCCGAAGGCTACGTTCTGCTCGTAGCGTTTGATCACGTTCATCACGTCGGATCCGCCGTTCGGGGTGATCTCGGGCGCGTCGCCGAGCTTGTCCTCGATCACGTCCTGGAACTCGAGGGCCTTCTTGTCCGTGCCCGTGGTGGACCCGGCCAGCGCCTCGCGGATCGTGTTGTTGCCCGGGATGCCGCGCTCGGTGCCGAGGATCTTGCCGGCCTCCACGTCGTTGATCAGGTAGTCGACGAGCATGGCCGCCTCGGCCGGGTGCTCGCTCTTGGAGGAGATGGCCCAGTACTGGCTGGGCTTGAGATACGCGGACTTCTTCGACTGGTCGGACGAGGGAATCGGCACGACGCTCATGTTGTCGGTGCCGGCGGACTTCGCGTTCGAGGTGATCATGGCCGCCTGCGCGAACACCATCGCCTGCTTGTTCTGCGCAAAATCACTCTGATCCTGTGTACCGGCCATCTGTTCGGCCCAGCGGTCGGCCGAGCCTGCAATGGGGGTGCTGTGCGTCCAGTCGTACGCCATCTGGAGGAACCCGGCCAGAGTGTCTTCGGAGATGGAGACCTTGCCGTCCTTGAACAGGTTCTCGCCGTGCTGGCGGGCCCACTGGGTCAGACCGCTGCTGTCGGTCATGGTGCCGATGCCCGTGACCTCGCCGCCGCTGCGCTCCACGATTTCCTCGCCTACCTTGACCAGATCGTCCCATGTCCACGTGTCGGTGTCCGGCAATGTGACGCCGAGCTTGCTAAGCACGTCGTTGTTGACGATGATCGCGTAGGCCGCTGAGGAGATCGGGGCCGCGTACTGCGTACCCTGGTATTCGCCGGTGCCCTTGAGCGAGGCGTCCATCTGGTTCAGATCCAGGTAGTCGGACACCTTGCCCAGGTCGTACAGCGAACCCTGCGACGCGTAGGATGCGAGGTACATCTCGTCCATCTGGATCACATCCGGCACCTCGCCGCCGGCGCTCTGCGTGGCGAGCTTATCCCAGTAGCCGGTCCAGTCGGAGTACTCCACGTTCACGGTGATGTTGGGGTGCTTGGCGTGGAACGCGTCGATGGCCTGCTGCGTGAGCTTGAGGCGCGCATCGGAACCCCACCAGCTGATGGTCAGAGTCACCGGACCGTCGGAGGCCTTCGCTGCGTCGTTCGACCCTCCGCCTGCGGCATCACCGCCACCGCCGCATCCCGCAAGCACCATCGCCATCACGCACGCGGTCGCCATACCGCCGATTGTCTTGTTGCTGAGAGACCTCATTGTTCTCACCTTTCCTTAGGGTTACTCCGCATCGGGGATTCCTTCGCCATAGAGGGAATGTGCGGTTGTGCTATCAACACTACGGTTCGGATTCGGGGCGGATACGGTAAATGTTGCGCTCCCGTATGCAAAAATTGCGGTGGCGGGGTGCATTGCCACGCCCGCCACGTTGTCTACGCCACGGTGCTCCGCCGCCGGAATTCGATGGGCGAGACACCGTTGTGGCGCTTGAATGCTGCGCAGAAGGTGCTGACGTCGGCGAAGCCGCATTTCTCGCACAGGCGCTTCAGGGGCGCGTCGGAGTTGATGAGCATGTATTTCGCGGCGTGCATGCGCGCGTTCACGATGTACGCGTGCGGCGTGTAGCCGGTTTCCCGCTTGAAGACGCGAATGAAGTGGTACTCGCTCATGAACGCCCGGGCGGCCAGCTCCCCGATGGGAAGCGGATCGGCGAGGTGGTTCGCGATGTAGGCGAGCACGTCCTCGATGGCGTGCGGCTGGCGTTGCGGAGACTGTCCGCCGTCGGACGCCGCCACGGCGAATTCGGTGAGTGCGTCCGTGATGAACTTGGCCATGCGCGGCTCGCTGATGCGTTGCGCGGCGCGGAAGGTGTCGAAGATGCCGGTCAGCCGGGCGACGGCGTAGCTTGGGTCCTTGAGTGAGAACACGTTGCCCATGCGTTCCGTGATGAGCTCGAAGTATGCGCGCGCGGTCGGGCCGTCGAAATGCAGCCACAGCACGTCGCTCGGCTCGCAGCTGGCATAGGAATGCCGCTGGTAGCAGTCGAGCAGTACGAAATCGCCCTTGCCGGCGTGCTGGGTGCCCCGGTGGGTGGTGACGTCGAATCCGCCGCGGCGTATGGCCATCACGAGGAAACTGTCGAACGAGCTGCGCTCCTGACGGTACCCGGCCTCGTAACGGAAGAATCCTACGCGCAGCGGGTACAGAAAGGTGCGCAGCGCCGTTTTGCTGGGCGTGTAGATGTAGAAATCCGATCCCTCGTTGGCGATTCCGTGTTCCGCTGGCTTCATGGCGTGGTCCTTGCATGCTGATGGATATGGCAATAATGCCACATTCCCTTCCGGATCAATATATGCGTGTAGAAGAGGATAGAAGCGCGAGTGATGACGGGAAAGAGCAATCTTTTCATATGACAGTGCAATTTTCACAGGCCGCGGGCCGTCGGTCATGCCGGCTCCATGCGTACAGTGGACTGCAGTGCATGTACTCGAGCGGAACCAAGGAGGGTTTGCGATGCTCATCGACTTGCAGGGCCAGTGGGAGGCGACGATCGACGACGGCATGCCCCGCCCGTTCGCCGTGCCGGGGACGTTGGACGAATCCGGGATCGGATACCCGGACACGGTGCGCGAAGCGAAGGTGAAGACCGCGGATGACGACGGCAGTGCGCTCGTGCAGCAGACCGGGAATACCGGAAACGCCGCAGTGCCCGCCGCATGGGCTACGCGATTCACCCGTCGCCGCACGGTCGAGGGGCCGGCGGTGTTCTCCCGGAACGTGAACGTTGCCGGGCTGATCGCCCCGGGCGACCGGGTCTTCCTCGATGTGGAACGCGCCCGGTGCCTGAGCCTGCGCGTGAACGGCGAGCCGGTCAACCCCGCCGGCGGCCGCCGCTGGGCAGGCACGCTGAGTACGCCGCACATTTTCGAGGTGACCGGGCTGCTGGGGCGCATCCCGGGGAGTGCCGACCGCATTGAACTCATCGGAGACAACTCATACCCGGGCATGCCGTACGCGGGCATCATTCGATCGTCGGCGGCCACCGACGAAACGCAGACCAACTGGAACGGTCTGCTCGGCTACGTACGGCTGCGCACCGAGCCGCCTGCGTTCGTGACGTCGGTCCGGGCCTATCCGCACGGCAATCTGTTGCGCGTTGATGTAGACGTGGACGTCAACGCCCTGACGCACGGGGAGTCCGCGCACGGTCGCATCCGCCTGACGTCCCCGGCGCTGGAACGACCGACGGAACGGGACGTGACGCTTGGACCGGGCATGCGCACGGTGACCTTCGACCGGTTGCCGCTGCGCGACGATGCGGCACGATGGGACGAAGGCGAGGGCAATCTCCACGAGCTGACCGCCGAACTGGCCGTTGGACTGGGACAGGGCGAAGTCGCACGGGAGCCGCGATCCGCGAGGACCGTCCGCTTCGGCATCCGTGACTTCGGCACCGACGTGAACGGCAGGCTCACGCTCAACGGCCGGGCGTTCCTGCTGCGCGGCGAGGCGAACTGCGCGGTCTTCCCCGAAACCGGCCATGCGCCGATGGACAGGCGCGCATGGACGCGCATCCTCGGCACGTATCGGTCGTATGGCGTCAATGTGATGCGCTTCCATTCGTGGTGCCCGCCGGAAGCCGCGTTCGAGGCCGCCGATGAGATGGGCATGATGATGCAGCCCGAGCTGTCGCACTGGGACTACAAGGAGGCCTTAGAAAGCGACGAATCGGCCGCGTACTATGCCGCCGAGCTGGAGGCGGTGATCCTCGCGCTCGCCAACCACCCCTCGTTCGTCATGCTCACGCTCGGCAACGAGCTGGCCTGCGGCGAAACCGGCCATGCCCGCATGAACGAGCTGCTCGGCCGGGCCCGGACGCTCGACGGCACCCGCCTGTATGCCAACGGGTCGAACGTGCATTACGGCCACCGCGGCTGCGACGCGGCGAGCGACTTCTACACGGCGGCCAAGTACCATGACGGCTGGCTGCGCGCCACGGGATCGCCGATGGTCGGCCCGCTCAACGAACGGTATGCCAATGCCGCCAACGATTACGCCGGGACGATGGCGGATCTGCGGAAGGACTGCGGACAGCCGGTGTTCGGCTTCGAGGTGGGGCAGTACGAGGTGCTGCCCGACTTCGGCGAGATCGATACGTTCCGGGGCGTGACCATGCCGGAGAACTATCGGCTCATCCGTGAGCGTGTGCGTGCCGCGGGAATCGGCGACGAACGGTGGCGGTGCTCGGTGGCGGCGACCGGCGAGCTGGCGCTGCTGTGCTACCGCGAGGAGGTGGAGGCGGTGATGCGCACGCCAGCCATGAGCGGGCTGTCGCTGCTGGGGTTGCAGGATTTTCCCGGGCAGGGCACCGCGCTGGTGGGAATGCTCAACGCGCATCTGGAACCGAAACCCTATGATTTCGCGCGTCCCGAGCGGTTCCGCGCGTTCTTCCGCGACCGTCTGCCGCTCGCGCTGCTGCCGTGCTACACGTACGAGTCCGGCGACGTGCTGACGGCTGCGGTGAAGGTGGCGAATTACGGGCGCACCCCGATCGATGGACCGGTGCGCGTGACGCTCGAGGGATCCGGCGTGCGCCTGACCGACATGTTGCCGCCCGTGCACTGTCCCTCTGGTGCGTTGACGGACGTGGGCGAGCTGCGGCTGCCGCTTGCCGGCGTGGCGGCGGATGCGCCCGTGCGCCTCGATCTGATGCTGAGCGTGGGGGATGCGTCCAACACGTACCCGATCTGGGTGTATCCGCGTGAGACGGCCGGTGCCGGAGTCGGGGACGTGTACGAGACCCGGCATTTTGACGCCGAAGCGCGTGCGGTGCTGCGATCCGGCGGTACGGTGTACCTTGCGCCGCCGTCCACCGCCGAAGCGCTGCCGCATTCCATCCAGTGCCAGTTCTCCACGGATTTCTGGTCCGTGGGCACGTTCCCTGCGCAGTCCGGTGCCATGGGCCAGCTCATTGATGCCGGACACCCGCTGTTCCGGCGTTTTCCCACGGAGTTCCACACGAACTGGCAGTGGTGGCCGATGGCCCGCCGTCGGGCGGTCGTGCTGCCCGGCGATCCGGAGGCGTTCGGCTCGATCATCACCGAGTTGGACAGCTACGCGTTCCTGAGACCCATGACCCAGCTCATGGAGTGCCGTTGCGGCGGCGGCCGCCTGATGTTCTCCTCGCTCGGTCTGCAGGATCTCGAAGCGTATCCCGAGGCCCGTGCGCTGCAGTCGGCGATCCGCGCCCACTTGTCGTCCTCGGCGTTCGTGCCGCGCGTCGAAGTGCTGCCGGACGTGATTGCCAATCTGGTCCATTGATGGCAATTTTTCACTATCGATGAGCAGAGAAACCGCTGTTTCCCCTTGTCTGTGGCGATAGGCTGAAGTCAACCGGCACATAACGTACGTTCCAATGAAGGAGCAGACCATGAGCGGCGTCACCATCAGGGACACCACGATCGTCATCCCCACCTACGAGATCGGCGCGGCGGGCAAGAACCCGCAGTTCATCGAGAAACGCGTGTACCAGGGCAGCTCCGGGCGCGTCTACCCATATCCGGTGGTCGAAACGATCAGCGACGGCAAGCACGACAAGGCGTACCGGGCCGTGATCCTTGAGAACGAATACCTCGAGGTGACCGTGCTGCCCGAGCTCGGCGGGCGCATCCAGTATGCCAGGGACAAAACCAACGGCTACGATTTCGTCTACCGCAACGACGTCATCAAGCCGGCGCTCGTGGGGCTCGCCGGCCCGTGGATCTCCGGCGGCATCGAGTTCAATTGGCCGCAGCACCACCGTCCGACCACCTATCTGCCGGTCGACTGCAAAATCGAGGCGCTTGCCGACGGCGGCAAGGCCGTGGCCCTGCATGACACCGACCAGATGTACGGCACCCAGGCGATCACCACGATCGCTCTGCACCCGGGCAAAGCGTTCATCGAAATCTCCGCGCAGCTGTACAACGGCACCGCGCTGCCGCAGACCTTCCTGTGGTGGGCGAACCCGGCCGTCCCGGTCAACGAGCACACCAAAACCGTCATGCCGCCGGACGTGACGGCCGTCATGGACCACGGCAAGCGCGACGTCTCCCGCTATCCGATCGCCACCGGCACCTACTACAAGCACGACTATGCCGAGGGCGTGGACATCGGCCGCTACAAGAACGTGCCGGTGCCGACCAGTTTCATGGCCGCGCACTCCGACTACGACTTCGTGGGCGGCTACGACTTCGGCGTGGGCGCGGGAATACTGCATGTGGCCGACCATCACGTCAGCCCGGGCAAGAAGCAGTGGACGTGGGGCAGCGGGGACTTCGGGCGTGCCTGGGACCGCAACCTCACCGACGCCAACGGTCCCTACGTGGAGCTCATGACCGGCGTGTTCACCGACAACCAGCCCGATTTCACCTGGCTCAAGCCGTACGAGGGCAAGACCTTCACCCAGTACTTCATGCCGTACAAGGGTGCGGGGCTGGTGAAGAACGCCACGGTCGACGCCGCGGTGAACCTCGAGATCGGTCCCGAAGACGCGTTCGGCGCCGCCGGCGAGACCGAGGGCGTCGAAGCGCAGGGATTGCGGGCCGGGCGCGGCCGCGTGACCGTATACGCCACGAGCGTGCATGAGCATGCGCGCGTGACCGTGGCCAACCGCACGACCGGCGAGACGCTGTACGCCCATGCCGGCGCGATCGGCCCGAACAGCGTCGTCAGGGCCGAATTCGAGACCGGGGGCGCTCCGGCCACCGAGATCACCGCCACCGTTGCCGACGCGGACGGCAGGATTCTCGTCGAGTACACGCCGCAACCCGCGAAGATCGAGAAACTGCCGGAGCCGGCCAAGGCCATCGACGACCCCGAGCGGATCGCCACCAACGAGGAGCTGCTGTTCGCCGGCCTGCACCTCGAGCAGTACCGCCACGCCACCTACATGCCGGACCCGTACTACCTCGAAGGCCTGAAACGAGACGCGGGCGACGCCCGGATCAACAATGCCTACGGCCGCCTGCTGATGCGCCGCGGCGACTTTGCGGGGGCCGAACGGCATTTCCGCGCGGCCATCCGGCGCCTGACCAAGCACAACACCCAGCCGTACGACGCCGAGCCGCACTACAACCTCGGCTTGGCGCTGCTGCATCAGGGCAGACTCGACGCCGCTTTCGACGCCTTCTTCAAGGCCACATGGGACGACGCCCAGAAGGAGCGCGCGTTCTTCCACATGGCCGCCATCGCCGCCCGCCGCAACGACTTCGCCAGCGCCCTCGAGTACGTGGACGCAGCCCTGACCCGCAACACAATGAATATCAAGGCCAGAGGCCTGAAAGCGTACGTACTGCGCAAGATGGGCCGCGACGGGGACGCTGCTGCAGTCCTTGACGAGAACCTTACGGTGGACGCGTTCGATTTCGTGTCCGGCAACGAGCGCGTGATCGCCGGCGCCGACTCCGCCGAGCTCGAGGGCCTGATGCGCGGTTTCCACGAGAACCATCTGCAGGCCGCCCGCGACTACGCGTTGTTCGGCGCATACGAGGAAGCCCTGGGCCTGCTCGCCAAAGCCGACCGGACCAAGCCGATGGTCCGGTACTACGAGGGCTATTATCTCGCCGAGCTGGGGCGCGACGCCGAGGCCGTTGCCGCCTTCGAGGCCGCCGAGGCCGCCCCGTCCGACTACTGCTTCCCGAACAAGCTTGAGGACATCGCCGTGCTGGAGCGTGCGATCGCGACCGTGAACGGCCCGAAGGCCCCGTACTACCTCGGGTGCCTGTATTACGACAAAACGCTGGCCGACCGTGCCATTGCCCTGTGGGAGCAATCCCGCGACCTCGACCCGTCCTTCCCGACCGTGCACCGCAATCTGGCGCTCGCCTACTACAACAAGCGCGGCGACGCCGAAGCCGCCGGGCGCGCGATCGAGGAGGCGTACCGTCTCGACGAGTCCGACGCCCGTGTGTTCCTGGAACTCGACCAGCTGCACCGCAAGGTCGGCTGGCCCTACGCCAGGCGTCTGGCCGAGTTCGAGCGGCACCTCGACGTGGTGGCCGAACGCGACGACCTGTTCATCGAATACCTCACCGTGCTCAACCAGACCGGCAGCCACGCGCGCGCCTACGAGCTCATGGGCACCCGCCGCTTCCACCCGTGGGAGGGCGGCGAAGGCAAGGTCACCGCGCAGTGGCGCATCGCGCTGACCCTGCTCGCCAAGGACGCCATGGCGGCCGGCGACTGGACGCGCGCCCGCGACCTGCTTGTCCGCGCGCTCACGTACCCGCACAACCTCGGCGAAGGCAAGCTCGAAGGCCAGAAGGACAACGACCTGCACTACTGGCTGGGCGTCATCGCGCGCCGCCTCGGTGACGAGAAGGCCGCCGAAGATGAATTCAGCCGGGCTGCGGTCGGCCCAGACGAGGTCAAGGGCGCGATGTACTACAACGACCAGCCAGCCGAGATGATCCTCTTTCAGGGACTCGCGCACGCGGCGCTCGGGGAGCGGGGAGCCGCCAACGCCCGCTTCTACCGCCTGCTGGACTACGGCGAGCAGCATCTCGACGATCAGGTGAAGATAGACTACTTCGCCGTCTCACTGCCCGACTTTCTCATCTTCGAGAACGACTACACGACGATGAACCGCGTCCACTGCCTCTACCTCATGGGCCTTGCCAACATCGGCATCGGCGACCGTGCGGCGGCCATGCGGTTTCTCAACGAGGCACTCGCCCTCGACCCGAGCCACATGCAGGCGAACCTCTTCGCCGATGACCTTGCCCATCGCCACGCACTGTAAGGAGACTGACATGGAACGCCTCGTTGATCTGACCGGCTTCACCCGTCGCCCGATCCACCCCTTCAACATCGTCGACCGGACCTGCAACGTGAATCCGGCCGGCGAGGCGATCGACTTCACCAATGCCTCCATGACCGTGGACGGACGGCCGTTCCTCGGTGTGAGCGGCGAATTCCATTTCTCCCGCATGGACGCCTCGCGCTGGAATGACGAACTCGCCAAATGCGCTGCAGGCGGCGTGACCGTCATCTCCACGTACGTGTTCTGGAATCACCATGAGGAGGTTGAGGGACGGTGGGACTTCACCGGATCGCGCGATCTAAGACGATTCGTGGAACTGTGCGCACGGCACGGCATGTACGTGATCCTGCGCATGGGGCCGTTCGACCACGGCGAGGTGCGCAACGGCGGTCTGCCCGACTGGGTGTATGGCAAGGACTACGTTGTTCGCTCCCTCGACCCGGGCTGGCTTGCCGAGACGCGCGAACTGTACGGTCGCATCGCCGAACAGGTGGACGGACTCTTCTATGCACAGGGCGGGCCGATCATCGCCGCCCAACTGGACAACGAGTACATGCATTCATGCGCCCCGTGGGAGGCGACCACCGGCATCTCCGACGAATGGGTGAGCAGCGGCTCGGACGGCGTGGCCTACATGGAGGCGTTGCGGGACATCGCGCGCGAATCCGGCGTCCGCGTGCCGTTCTTCACCGCCACCGCGTGGGGAGGCGCGGCCGTGCCGGACGACGTGCTGCCGCTGTGGGGCGGCTACGCATACCGGCCGTGGCTGTTCTACGCGCACGGCGGCGAGCATCCGAAGACCGACGAATACCTGTACCGCGACTTCCGCTCCGACGACTGTCCGCGCAACGCCGAGTTCGACCCGTCCTACCCGCCGTCCGCCAAGCCCTACGCATGCTGCGAAATGGGCGGAGGCATGATGAACTCCTATAACTACCGGTTCATGTTGCCCATGAAGTCCGTGGACGCCATGGCCAACGTCAAGCTCGGCTCCGGCTGCAACTTCCTCGGCTACTACATGTACCACGGCGGCACCAATCCCACCGGCCGCGGCGTCTACCTCAACGAGGGGCAGGTGCCCAAGAAATCGTACGATTACCAGTGCGGACTGGGCGAATTCGGGCAGGTGCGCGAGTCCTACGGCCGCATGCGGGTGCTCCACCACTTCGTCAACGCCTTCGGGGACCGGCTTGTGCCCATGGATGTGGCACTGCCCGCGGATCAGGCGGCCATCACGCCGCAGGATCTGGATGCTCTGCGTTACTCGGTGCGTACCGACGGGCGATCGGGCTTCGTGTTCCTCGTTAATTTTCAAGACCATGCCGATTCGCCCGCCAAACACGGCGAGTCAATCCGCATCGTGCTGCCGGGCGGGGATGACTGTGCGGAGAGTGCGGTACGGTTCGGCGGCATTGGCTTGGCGCCGGGGGAGAACTGCGTGCTCCCGTTCAACATGGACCTCGACGGCGTGACGCTCGAGGCAGCGACCGTGCAGCCCGTCACCGCGATCCGTACACCTGGCGCCACCTGCCGCACCTTCGTGTTCATGCGCCCCGACGGCATGGACCGTGCGTGGATGCGGTTTGCGCCCGGAGGCTCGGTACGTGAGCTTGCGGTGGACGGCGAGGCGGACTTCCAGCGGTTTACGATTCACGGCGATGCTGCGGCATGCGTGGAGATCGTGGTCGTCAGCCGCGCCCTTGCCTGCCGTATGACGGTGTTTGACGGCGAAGCGCTGGCCTTCACGCCCGACGCAGCTGGTGCCCTGCCTGCCGGCGAAGCGGTCGGCCCGTCCGCTCTGGGCACGCTGCATGCGCTGTATCAACACGACGATGCGATGATCGTGGCACAGTCCTGCAATGGGCATCCCGTCGCCGCAGTGGAGACCTATCCGGTCGGCTATTTGGAACCTGCCGGGGGAACCGAAGCCCGGACCGATCACTCTTCGGCCGCGCCAGCCGTCACCGCGCTCGCCGCCGATCGCTTCGCCATCGATCTGCCCGATTGGGTGACGGATGCACTGCAGGGCGTCGCGGCCGATGTTCTCCTGCGTGTGCGTTACACGGGCAACATCGGCTGGCTGTTCGCCGGCGGCCGACTGCTCAGCGACAACTTCTGCAACGGCGACGTGTGGGAGATCGGATTGCGGGACTCCGCCGAAGCGATCCGGTCCGCCGGAGGGCGCCTTGTGCTCGTGATCACGCCGCTGAAGAAGGGTGTCAACGTGAACGTGGATTCGCCCATGGCCGCCCGTCTGGAGATTGCCGCCGAATGCATCGCTTCCCTCGATGGCGCCGAGCTGCGGCCTGTCTGCGAAACCGTGTTCGTCCGGGCTCACAGGACATCGTGAGCCCGGTGTGATACGATTCGTGGGCGGCGCGAGGCAGCCCGCCGGTCCGATCGCCGGTCCGATCGTCAAAGGAGCATGACGGCATGAAGTTCATCGACAACATCTACAATCCGCCGGAGCCCAACAAGGACGATCGCCGCGGTGGCGATGCGGGCGACGCGGGCCGTGACGCCACGAGCGCCAACAGCGCGGCGATCGTATGGGACGTGGTCGCCCACCGTACGTGGGACCTCATCAAGCTCAACGTGCTGGTGTTCGTCACCTGCCTGCCCATCGTCACCATCCCCATGGCCGCCGCCGCGGCGACGAGCCTGTACCGGGACATGATCAACGGCCGTGTGCTCTTCGTATGGCACGACTACTTCAAGGCATGGGGCGAGCAGTGGAAGCGTGCCAGCGTGGTCGGTCTGCCCATCCTCGCCGTCGTGCTGCTCGGCGCGTTCGGCGCATGGTTCTACTCGTCGTCCTCCGCGGTCCCCGGCCCCGGAGGCGTGGTGTTCGCCGGACTGTGCGGTGCGGCGGCCATCGTGGCGCTCGCCGTGATGATCTACCTGTTCCCCATGCTTGTGGCCACCGATCTGGGCCGCAAGGAGATCTGGCGCAACGCGCTGCTGCTGGTGCCTCTGCGCTTCCCGGCCACGCTGCTGACCTTCCTGTTCGACCTCGCGGTGACGGCCGTGGGCGTGCTGCTGCTGCCGTATTCGTTCTTCGTGCTGCCGTTGTTCGGCATCTCGCTCATCGGCCTGGCCGGCACGCAGACCGGGCTCAAGGGCATCGCCCAGTTCGTGGCGCGGTAGCGGTCAGCCCGTATTTCACGCGCCGCCCTGTCCGCCGCGTGCCAGCCCGTCAGCTCAGCAGGAAGGCGATGAGCGCGATGAACACAGGGCTGGTCATGGTGCTCATCAGGATGCCGTCGCGCGCGAACGTGAGACCCACGTTGTAGCGGGCCGCATAGTTGTACACGTTCTGGCCGGTAGGCAGGGCGGCGAGCACCACGCAGCCGTAGAGCTCGGCGCCGCGGAAGCCCATGACGAAGTACGAGAGCAGGAACGCGATGACGGGCATCACGATGTTCTTCAGGACGGCCACGGTGAAGATGGCCGGCCGGTCGCCCTTCTCCTGCAACGGTTTGGTGCCCCTGAGGGACATGCCGAACGCCATGAGGATCATGGGCACCGCGGAGTCGCCGATCATGTCGATCGGGTCGTACAGGAAGTCCGGCACCACGAAGTAGCCCACGTGCGCGCTGATCGCGGAAACGGCGATGCCGCCCAGCGAGCCGATGAGCAGCGGCTGGTGGAGCGGCTGCTTGAGCACCTCCTTGGCCGAGACCTTGCCCTTGGTGGTCACGTCCAGCACCGTGAGCCCGATGGGCGTGAACAGCGCCTGCTGCATCACGAGGATCGGGGCCACCAGCGCCGGATTGCCGAGGATGTACGTTGCTACCGGCAGGCCGATGTTGTTCGAGTTGAGGTACAGCGAGTTCAGCGCGCCGATCGTGGCGTCCGGCGCCTTCATGTGGAAGAACAGCGAGTTGAGGACCAGGAACACCACGCCCACGCCGGCAGCGGACAGGAACGCCACCAGCAGGCTCGGGTGGAAGATGTCTCCCAGCGGCTGCTTGGCCAGGATCGCGAACATGAGGCACGGGCTGGAGACGAAGAAGCTGAACCGGTTGAGCACCATCTGCGCGCTCGGGCCGCCGATGCGCATGCGCGCGGCCACGTATCCCGTGGCGATCACGATGCCGATGACGCAGAATCCTTCCATCGCGCTGAGCAGACCAGCCATGACGGTCGCCTCTTTCCTCATTCGCCGAATAATTCCCAAAAGCCATCCCAGTGTGCCACACTTCCGCGTCGGGTGGGCGTTCGTCTCACGCTCGTTCGTATTCGCTCGTGCAAAAGTTGCATATCCGTGCGCATTGAATGCCGGAGCGGAGTGCCAGGCGCGCGGATATGCAACTTTTGCCGGGTGGGTGTTCGTCTCACAAGGTAAGCGCTCCGCGTTACATGCGCGTCCGGGCGCGGTTACGATGGTCGCATGATGAACGTTGATCCGAGCGCCCTGCTGGAACGAATCATGGGCGTGTATTCCGTAAGCGACGACGAAACGCCGCTCGCCGACCTGATCGAGGCCTTTCTCGCCGAACAGTGCCCGCACCTGACCGTCCGCCGCCACGGCGACACGCTGGTCGCATCCACCGAGCTCGGGCGCGACCGTCGCGTGATTCTCGCGGGGCACATCGACACCGTGCCCGTGATCGACAACTTCCCGCCCCGCTGGCTCGAGCCCGGCGATCCGCTGATCCGTCCCGAAATCGCGCGGGCGCACCCCGGCGAGCGCGTGATGTGGGGGCGCGGCGCCACGGACATGAAGGCGTCCGACGCGGTGCTCCTCTACCTTGCCGCCACGCTCACCGAGCCGAGGACGGATCTGACGTACGTGTTTTACGACCACGAGGAGGTGGCCGCCGAGCAGAACGGCCTGCGCAAGGTGGTCGAAGCGCATCCCGACTGGATCCGCGGCGACTTCGCGATCATCGGAGAGCCGACCGGCTGCGGCATCGAGGGCGGCTGCAACGGCACGATCCGCTTCGACGTGGTCACCCACGGCGTGGCCGCGCATTCGGCCCGCGCATGGATGGGCGAGAACGCCATCCACAAGGCCGCGGAGATCCTGAACCGTCTCAACGCCTACAAGCCCGCGGACGTGGACGTGGACGGACTGACGTACCGCGAGGGCCTGAACGCCACGCTCATCTCCGGCGGCAAGGGCACCAATGTCATCCCGGACGAGTGCCGCGTGCACGTGAACTACCGGTTCGCCCCGGACAAGACGATCGGGCAGGCCAAGGCCCTCATGATGGGCGCGGACGCCGGCGCCGAACTCGGCAACGGCGAGCATATGGCCACCGGCGGCGTGTTCGCGGGCTACGGCATCGAGATGAAGGACGAGTCGCCGTCGGCCCGGCCCGGCATGGATTCGCCGTTCGCCGTGGCGCTCGCCGGACTCGTCAGGGAGCGCACCGGGCGCGAGCCGCTCGCCAAGCTCGGCTGGACCGACGTGGCGCGCTTCTCCCAGCTCGGCATTCCGGCCGTTAACCTGGGCGCCGGCGATCCGCTGCTCGCCCACAAGCACGACGAGCAGCTGCCCGAATCCGATCTGGAGTTGCTGGCCGGCATCCTCACCGACGCGCTGAGCTGACGGCAGGTCGGCAGGCTGGCGACCACTGGGCGGGCCGGCGTCTGTTGCGACACGCGCGGCGCGCCGGCCCGAACCCGCCACATGACCGCCGGGTTACGGCACGGTGTCGCCGCGTGGTCACGACATGCGAAAAAATGTGCCATACTTAACAGTGGCGGACCTGCATGCCGCCAATCCGCGAAGGCGTCGATCCCCTTGCGTACGGAGGCAGTTTCCATGACTGCATGCGCAAGCGCCGGTGTCCGCCTTCGTGCAAGCAAGCTTTTTGAGTGAATTCTCGATCGGCGCGCCACGATGCGCGGCCACGGTGAGAGCGTGGCGTGAGAGCCGAACGGGACCGGAACAGAAGCGGCCCGATGCAGCGTGCCGCAAGGAGCATTGTGCCCAGAGACAACGAGAACGGTTTCGACGTGCCCGAAACCGACGCAAACGCAGCCAGCAACCCTTCAGACAACGCTTCGTCCCCGGCTCCCCGCCGACGCCGTGCGGGCCGTCGCGTGGTGCGTGCGGCCGGTGCCGCCGGCAGCGCCCTGCCCATGCATGTGCAGGAGCCGCAGTTCGAGGAACCCGCGATCGGCGGGCGTGCCGTCTCCTCCCGTCGCCGTACCGACGCGACCGATCAGGCGGACCGCGATCCCGAGACCCGTCATGAGCGCGCGCTCGAGGCGGTCGGCGAACTGTCCTTCATGCGTCCCGCCGCATCCGGTGCTGCCGCGGCCCCGTCCGCCGCTTCCGCCGGCACGTCCCGCCGCGCGGGCCGTCCCATGACTTCCCTGCTGTTCCAGGAGCCGGTGCTGCCGACCCGTCAGCGTCCCGCCGCCGTGCGCGACGACGCCGACGATGCGGATGCCGCTGGCGCCGATGAGCCGGCCGAGCCGCGCGAACCGGTCCGTCGCTCCCGTCGCCGCCGCCTGCCCGCCGCGGAGGATTTCGGCATCGAACTGCCTGAACCGCGTGACGTGCGCAGGGCGCGTTCCGCAGCCGAGGACGAGGACGATCGTTCCGCCTCCGATGTTGACGACGAGCAGGATGCCGCGCCGCGCATCCGCCGCCGCACCCGTTCCCGTCTTGCCGAACGCGACGAGTCGGCCGAATCCCGTCCGCGCGAACGCCGTTCGATGCACGACGAGGAGTACGATCCGGACAGCGACACCCGCCGTTCTCGCCGTTCCCGCCGTCTCAACGCGCAGGAGCGTCGTGCCGCGGCCGAGGTCGAACAGATCGAACAGGACCTTGAATACGACGACATCACCTATGCGCCGATCGACGACGAATCCGTTTCGGCGGGCTCTTCGGCCGAAGCCGGCGACTCCGGTGCCTCCGACGCCGAGGGTGACGAGCAGGGCACGGGTGAGACGACCACGCGTCGCCGTCGTCGTCGCCGTGCCGGCCACGATGCCGACGCCGCCGAGTCAACCGCCGAGCGTACGGAACGCTCCGGTGCCCGCGCGGCCGATCGTGCCGACCGGTCCGAGGATGAGGACGACGAGGATTCCGGCGTGACCCGTCGTCGTCGCCGTCGCCGTGGCTCCCGCGCCGCGGAGGACGAGGACGACGCCCCGCTCATCCGCCGCTCCCGCAAGCAGCAGTACATTGACGAGATCACCGACATCGAAGGCTCCACGCGCCTCGAGGCCAAGAAGCAGCGTCGGCGCGACAATCGCCGCGAGCGTTCCCGCCAGTCGCAGCTCATGGAGCAGGACTTCCTGGCCCGCCGCGAACACGTGGACCGCCTCATGGTGGTGCGCGAGCGCGAACACCACACGCAGATCTCCGTGATCGAGGACAACGTACTCGTGGAGCATTACGTCTCCGACATTCAGGAGGTCGCCACCGTCGGCAACATCTATCTGGGCCGCGTGCAGAACGTACTGCCCAGCATGGAGGCCGCGTTCGTGGACATCGGCCAGACCCGCAACGGCGTGCTCTACGCCGGCGAGGTCAACTGGGACGCCGCCCGCCTCGATGGCCAGCCGCGCCGCATCGAACTCGCGTTCAAGTCCGGCGACCCAGTGCTCGTGCAGGTCACCAAGGACCCGATCGGCCACAAGGGTGCGCGTCTGACTTCGCAGATCACGCTCGCCGGCCGTTTCCTGGTGCTCGTGCCGTCCGGCGGCATGACCGGTGTGTCGCGCAAGCTGTCCGAACGGGAGCGCAGCCGCCTCAAGGCCATCGTCTCCCGGATCGCCCCGAAGGACATGGGCGTGATCATCCGCACCGCCGCCGAGGGTGCCTCCGAGGAAGCCATCACCAAGGACCTCGAGAACCTCGTCAAGCAGTGGGAGCGCATCAACGCCAAGCGCGAGGAGTACTGGCACGGCAAGCGTCCCAAGCTGCTGCAGGGCGAGCCGGACGTGGCCATCCGCGTGGTGAGGGACATCTTCAACGACGACTTCAACAAGCTCATCGTGGAAGGCGACCACGTCTACGCACGCATCGAGGAGTACCTCGACACCATGGCCCCGGACCTGCGCGACAAGCTCGAGAAGTGGGATCCGGCCGAGCACGAGGGCAAGGACGTGTTCGACAAGTGGCAGATCGACGGTCAGCTCAGGAAGGGCATGGAGCGTCAGGTCTACCTGCCGTCCGGCGGCTCGCTCGTGATCGACCGCACCGAGGCCATGACCACCATCGACGTGAACACCGGCCGGTTCATCGGCAAGGGCAAGTCGCTGGAGGAGACGGTCACCCGCTGCAACCTCGAGGCTTCGGAGGAGATCGCCCGCCAGTTGCGTCTGCGCGACATCGGCGGCATGGTCATGATCGACTACGTGGACATGGTCATGCCCGCCAACCGCGATCTGGTGCTGCGCCGCCTCGTGGAATGCCTGGCGCGCGACCGGACCAAGCATCAGGTGGCCGAGGTCACCTCGCTGGGTCTGGTGCAGATGACCCGCAAACGCGTCGGCCAGGGTCTCGTGGAGGCCTTCTCCGAGGAGTGCCCCACCTGCCACGGCCGTGGGTTCATTCTGCACGACGAGCCGACCGTGTCCGCTTCGTATGACGATCCGTACGCCCTGAAGGGCGGCGATCCGTTCATCAAGACGAACAAGCACGGGCGCGGCACGGCGGCGGCCAAGGAGCTGCCTCCCGCCACGCAGGGGTCCTCCGCGGACGTCAAGGCCAAGCTCGCCCAGATTGCAGCTGCTGCGGTGGCCGCGAACCGGGCCGACGAGGACTGACACGCCCGGGCATGCGGTTTGACTCGATGCATGGGTTGGTGTAAACTTTTGCGTCGGTGTCTAACCGCGGGCTCGGCGCGTTAGGCAAGAAGCTTTCCAAGTTAATAAAGGATTGGTTATGTACGCGATTGTGAAGGCCGGTGGCCATCAGGAAAAGGTCGAGGTCGGCGACGTGATCTACGTCAACCGCCTCCAGGCGAAGAACGGCGAGACCGTGGAGTTCCCGGCCGCCCTCGTGGTTGACGGCGCCAAGGTGACGCTGTCCGCCGCTGATCTGGCCAAGGTCTCCGTCAAGGGCGAAGTCGTCAACGACGAAGCCAAGGGCCCGAAGATCAACATCCAGAAGTTCAAGAACAAGACCGGCGTTGCCCGTCGCAAGGGTCATCGTCAGAAGCTGACCGGCGTCAAGATCACGGCTATCGCCTGATCGCCTCGGCAGTCGGTTTAGGAATCGAAAGGAACCAGACATGGCACACAAGAAGGGCGCGTCCAGCTCTCGCAACGGTCGCGATTCGAATCCCCAATACCTCGGCGTGAAGAAGTTCGGCGGCGAAGCAGTCGTGGCCGGCAACATCATCGTCCGTCAGCGTGGCACCAACTTCCATCCGGGCCACAACGTCGGCATGGGCAAGGATCACACCCTGTTCGCCCTGACCGACGGCGCCGTGAAGTTCGGCGTGCGTCGCGATCGCAAGGTCGTTGACGTCGTTGCCGCCTGAGCGCGCATAACGTTTGCTTGAAGGGCCGCATCCCGTGCATGGGGTGCGGCCCTTTCGCATATCCGCGCAGGCATTGATGCGCCGCCTACTTTCCCGCCCGTGCCGTCGCGCGCTGGCGTGCCGCCGCTGTTGTGCCGCCGTCCGTGCCGTGCGTTCTGACTGCACCCGCGTTCTATCCGTGCCGCGCTGCCATGCGCCGGCGTGGTACGCCATCCACTTTCCCTCCGTGCCGCGCGCTGGCGTGTGCCCAACTTACGGGCTGTGCGGGCCGAAATCTTGAATTCGCAGCATTTCCGGGCCGTTTTTCGCCGGATTTGCGACCCGATAGCGCTGCGAATTGCCGATTTCGGCCCGTACAGCCCGTAAGTTGCGGGCTCTCTCGGTTCTCGTGCGGCGAGGTTACGCGTGCGGTGCCCCGAACTCCTCCAGCCGTCTCTGCAGCAGCCAGGGTTTGTCCAGATCGTCGTAGTACATGCGCAGAATCGTCACGCCCTGACGTTCCAGACACCGCTGACGCTGCCGCTCGGCATCAACCACTTCCCGGATCGTGCGCGCGTTCGTCATTGACGGGTCCACATACTTGCGCGTGCCGTCGAATTCCCCGGCCAGTCTGGTACCGTCCGCGCGCACCCAGAGCATGTCCACCCGGTGCGTGTGCCGCGAATCGTCCAGACAAGGGAACGTCGTCTGCAGGTCCTGCGGCGGGTAGCCGAGTTCGGTGAGCACGGCGCGTGCCTCGGACTCCCCGCCGTTCTCGCTGCGCCCGTCCGCCAGATCAAACGCCCTCCGGACCTTGTCGCGCTGCCGTGAGTATTTGATCGCTCCCGGGTATCCGCGCAGCACCTCGGGCATCACCATCTGCCGTCGCAACGCCGAATCCAACGGTCCCAGCGCGTATCGCAGCGGCTGCTTGGCGGCGCAGTCGAAAAGTGTACGCAGCAGATCGGTGACGGGCACGCCATTGAGATCGACAACATCCGGATGGGCCATGGCGATGTGCGCCAGTGAGTCGGTGTTCCGGCAATGCGTCCCGGGTCTGGAGACGATGCAGATGGGACGCAGCCGACGGTAGGAACAGTCAAGCCCGTACATGATCGCCGCCGTGGGCCCGGCGAAAACCCAATCGGGATGCACTCTGGCCAGCGCGCGCACCAGATGACGGACCTGTTCGTGCGCGTCAAGGGACTCCCAGTACTGGCGTTGCGCGACGATGCCCGGCCACACGCGCAGGATTTCTCCGGTGCGAACACGTCGCTTCACCGCGCTGATGTCTGCATCGATCAGCGGGATCGCACATCGCCGCTCCTTCTGGGCGGTGGCGAACAGTTGCGTCAATGCTTCATGGGCTTTCACGCTCTCGAGCGTAGGAGCCAGAAGGAACGCGGCGATGTCCGGAAGGTGCCGTACCGACGAATAGGAACGAAACATACGGGGTTGTGGCCTGAGCTGGACGGGCATGGATGGGCCGGACTGGTCCGAGTTGGGACAGGCCGTGGAACGGCTGAGACAGACCAAGGTAGGACATATCGGGGCAGATTGGGGCAGATCGGGCAGGAAAGCCCGAGACCGGGACGGAACTGTGGCAGGGCAGACTGCCGGAAGGTTGGCCGACTCTCTTGCGCAGTCCTCCGAACGGTCCGTGCCGGGCCTTCAGATTCCCGGGTCAGCCGCGATCCCGCCTCAGGCAGGTTTGATCGCGGATGCGAGAATTCACATCATGAGAAGTAAGACATTGGTAAGAAATGGGAGAGAGACGGGTAAATCCTGCCCCGTAGGGTGAAGGTATCGCCGGACGGACCGGCGGGCTTGAACAATGGGAGGACCGCGATGAACGTGGTGGAGACTCGGGCGCTCGGCAAGCGATACGCCGGCAAGCGCGCGGTGGACCGCCTCGACATGCATGTGCCGGAAGGGGCGATCTACGGATTCGTGGGACGCAACGGCGCAGGCAAGTCGACGGTAATGAAGATGGCGGCGGGACTGGTGGCGCCCAGTGAAGGGGAAGTGCGGCTCTTCGGCGAGCCGTTCGTCCTCGGTGGGCGCGGTGCAGGGCGCGGCACCGGGCGCGGAGCAGGCGAGACCCGTCGGGTGGGTGTACTGATCGAAAATCCCGGCATTCTGCCGAATCTGAGCGCCATGGACAATCTCGTAACGCTGGGCCTGGCGGTGGGCGATCCCAGCCCCAAGACAACCGCGGCCCGCCTGCTGGAAACCGTAGGGCTGGCGAATACCGGTCGCAAGGCCGCCAAGGGCTTCTCGCTCGGCATGAAGCAGCGACTCGGCCTTGCCATGGCGCTCATGGATTCACCCGATCTGCTCCTGCTCGACGAGCCGCTCAACGGCCTCGACCCGGAAGGCGCGCGGGCCATGCGCAACCTGCTGGTGCGGCTCAACGAGACCCGCGGCGTGACGATCGTGATCAGCTCGCACGTGCTCGACCAGCTCGAACGCATGTGCACGCATTATGGGGTGATCGCGAACGGCCGCATGGTGCGCGAGATGACCGCCAAGGACGTGGCGGAGGAGTGTCACAGCAGCATCGGCGTGCGCACCGCGGACACGTCCGTCACGCTGGCCCTGCTGCAGGACCGCAATCTGCCCGGCGTGCGCTTTGCCGCCGAATCCGACGGTTCGATCACCATTTCCGGCGACGTGGAGCCGGAGGCGATCGCCCGGATGCTGCACGACGACAATCAGACCGTGTTGGAGCTTGCCGTGCGGTCGAACGATATGGAGGATTACTTCGTCCGCCTCATGGGGGACGAGCCGGCACAGGGAGGTGCACGATGATGTTGCCATTGTTGAAATCGGATCTCTACCGTCTGCTCCGCAGCACGTATTTCTGGGTGGTGACCGTGCTGTCCGTCGCATTCTGCGGGGGATTCACGCTGATCGGTGCCACGCTCGTTCCCGGCGGCGATGAGCCGACGCCCGGCGCCGGACACGTGTGGCGGACGCACGCCGCAATGCTGTCCGATGCGCTTCTGGCAGGCGGGATGCTGTGCCTCTTCGTGGTGCTCATGGCGGTGCACATCGCCTCGGAGGACGTGGAGCGCGGGTTCGTGAAGAACCTGTTCGCCGGGCGGTCCCGCCGCACGGTCTACTACGTGGAGAAGCTGGCGTTGATCGCCGGCATCACGGTCTGGCTCACGCTGCTGAACGTCGCGTTCATGGAGGTGATGTTTGCGGTGCTGGGCTATCGGTACGCGGTGCCCGAACCGTGGGGAGGAACCGTCCTGTACGTGGCGCTGATGATGCTGGGCATGTTCGCGATGGGTGCGGTGGTCGCGGCGCTCACGTGGCTCATCCGTAGCAAGGCGTTCGCCATGACGGCCGGCGTGCTCGTCGCCATAGGAATCGTGCACAGCGTGCTGGCCCTGCTCGCCGCGATGCTCGTCTCCGCCACGAAGGCGAATTGGATCGGCACGCTGCCGCAGATGACGATTACCTCCGCACTGCAGCAGCTGGGCGGGCAGCCGGAGAACCTGTTCTTCGCGCTCGGAGATTCCGCTCCCACCTGGGGATGGCCGCTGTGGGTGTTCTCGCTGGTGATCTTCACGCTGTGGATTGCGATGGCCGCGGTCGTCACGCTGCTGGCCAACCGCCGGCGCGACGTCTGCTGAGTCGCGTGTGCCGAACGGCGAGCCGAATATATTCGATAGGATGGCAGTCATGTGGATGGTGATCGGATTGCTTGCGGGCGCGGCGATCGGCGCGGGCGCGATGGCGGTCTGGTACGGACGCGAGTTCGCCCGCATGGCTGTCTTCCTGCGCGATCGGCCCGCGGCGGGCAATGCGCGGCTTGCGGTCGGCATTCCCGGCAGACCGGCACGGGAGCTGGCCGGGGCGATCAACGATCAGCTCGACGGCATCCAGTCGGAGCGCATCGCCGCCCGGAGGCGACAGGACGAATTCCAACGCGACCTGTCCTCCCTGAGCCATGATGTGCGCACGCCGCTCATGGGGGTGCGCGGGCACGTGCAGCTCGCGCTGGAGCTGCTGGCGGATTCCGGAGCGGATCCCGGAGCGGACTGCGGCGAGGTCGTTGCAGCCTCCGGACGGAACGTTCCACGTGAAACAGCGGCCGATCAGCCGGTCTTGCCCGCCACGGACCGCCATGCGGCACTGGTCCGCCACCTCACGGTCGCCTCCTCCCGGCTCGACGAGATGCACGAACTGCTGGACCAGCTCTTCGACTACGCCCGCGCCAACGATCCCGACCGCGCGCCGAAGATCGGTCCCGTGGCACTGCATCCGCTGCTGGCACAGGTGCTCGTGGGGCATTACCCCGAATTCGAGGCCCGTGGGTGGGAGCCGACGGTGGACGTTCCGGACGAATCCGTGACCGTCGAGGCCGATCGCGCCTCGCTGGCCCGCATTCTGGAGAATCTCACCGTCAACGCGCTGCGGCACGGGGCCGACGCGCCGACCGTCACGGCACGGAGCAACGCGGACGGTACGGTCACGCTCACCTTCGCCAATCGCATCCCCGCGGGCGTCGCCATCGACACCGACCGCCTGTTCTCGAGGTTCTACCGGGCCGACGAATCGCGCAGCGGCAAGGGAACCGGGCTGGGTCTCGCCGTGGCGCAGTCGCTCGCCGAACGCATGGGCATGGCGATCGACGCCTCGCTGACCGGCACCGACGCCGGCACGCTGACCATCCGCCTGACCATGAAGGGAGTCCCGGCATGACGCGCATTCTGGTGATCGAGGACGATGCGGACATCAGCGACGTGGTGTGTGCGCACCTGACCCGCCGCGGATACGAGGTCATGGCTGCCCGCACAGGAACCGAGGCACGGGCGCTGCTCAAGGGCACGTCCGTTTCCGAGGAAGGTCGGTTCGATGCGATCGTGACCGACCTCATGCTGCCGGGTGTGCCGGGGGAGGCGCTGGTCGCGCAGCTCAGGGCCGCCGGCGAAGGCGTGCCGATTATCGTGATCTCCGCCCGCGCGCAGGTGGACGACCGCGTGGCCCTGCTCGCCATGGGCGCCGACGACTATCTGGTCAAGCCGTTCGACCTGAACGAGCTGACCGTGCGCATCGAAGCCCAGCTCCGGGCGCGCGGATACGCCAGGGCGGACGCACGTGGCGATGGGAGCGCCGACGCTGCGGATGCCGGCCGACGCGTGCTGACGGCGGGACGGTGGACGATTGACGAGAGTGCGCATACCTTTGCCGTGGACGGCGAGCCGATCGCCCTGACGAATCTGGAGTTCGCGATCGTGGCTCTCCTCGCGGCCCACCCCAACACGGTGTTCACTAAGCACAGCTGTACGAACTGTGCTGGGGCGAGGCATGGGCCGGGGACGACAACACGGTCACCGCGCACCTTTCGAAGATCCGCGCCAAGCTCAAGCCCACCGGTACGGACGGCTACGTGGCCACGGTGTGGGGGCTCGGCGTGAAGTTGCGCGCATGAAATACGGGCTGCGCGGGCCGAAATCGGCAATTCGCAGCATTTTCGGGCCGTTTTTCGCCCGATTTGCGACCCGATAGCGCTGCGAATCCGGGATTTCGGTCCGCGCAGCCCGTAAGTTGCCCGGCAGGCGCACAGGGCGGGCGGGATATCCCAATCGGTACCATGGATGGCTATGAGTGATTTTGTGGATAGAGTGACCGTTCACGTTAAGGGCGGCAACGGGGGCAACGGGTCCGCCGGCGTGCGCCGCGAGAAGTACAAGCCGCTGGCCGGGCCGAACGGCGGCAACGGCGGTGACGGCGGTTCCGTGATTTTCGTGGCCGACCGCAACGCCACCAGCCTGCTGGACTACCGTTTCATGCCCCACCGCACGGCGGACAGCGGCACGATGGGTCTGGGAGACAACAAGGACGGCTCCAAGGGCGCGGACCTGATTCTGCCCGTGCCGTGCGGCACTGTGGTGTTCGCCAAGCTGAGCGCCAGGGAGGCCAAGCGCGGCGTAACCCCGACGCCGCTCGCGGATCTGCGCCACCCGGGAGACCGGTTCGTGGCCGCGGCCGGCGGTGCGGGCGGACTCGGCAACGTGGCGCTGGCCAACCGGACCCGCCGCGCACCCGGATTCGCCCTGCTCGGCGAACCCGGCGAGGAGCGCGACGTGGTGCTGGAGCTCAAGTCCATCGCGGACGTGGCGCTCGTGGGCTTCCCCTCGGCCGGCAAGTCCAGCCTCATCGCCGCCATGAGCGCTGCCAAGCCGAAGATCGCCGACTATCCGTTCACCACGCTCGTGCCGAACCTCGGCGTGGTGCAGGCCGGATCCATGCGCTACACCATCGCGGATGTGCCGGGCCTCATCCCCGGTGCCTCCGAGGGCAAGGGGCTGGGGCTGGAGTTCCTGCGGCACATCGAACGCACGGAGATCATCGCCCATGTGATCGACTGCGCCACGCTGGAGCCGAACCGCGACCCGATGGCCGACTACCACGCCCTCGAGCACGAGCTCGCCCAGTACGCAGGCAGCCTCGACCTGCCGCTCGGCGCCATTCCCATCGCGGAACGCCCGCGCGTGATCGTGCTCAACAAGGTGGACGTGCCGGAGGCCAAGGAACTGGCCGAATTCGTGAAGCCCGACTTCGAGAAGCTGGGGCTGAAGGTGTTCATCGTATCCACCGCGTCGCACGAAGGGTTGAAGGAATTGAACTTCGCGCTCGCCAACCTTGTGACGGACATGCGCAGGAAGGTGCAGGAGCGCGAGGATGCCGCCGAGGAGGCGCGCGTGGTCATCAAGCCGCTGGAGGACCGCCAGTCGGCCCGCCGCGCGCCCGCCGGACGCAAAGGTCTGCTCGAGTTCACCATCGAACGCGAGGAGAACGAGGACGGCGCCCCGGTGTTCGTGGTCACCGGCACCAAGCCGGAACGGTGGGTCATGCAGACCAATTTCGACAACGACGAGGCCGTGGGCTACCTCGCGGACCGTCTGGCCAAGCTGGGCGTGGAGGACGAGTTGCGCCGCAAGGGTGCCCGCCCCGGAGACGAGATCCGGATAGGCCGCGGCAACCGTGCGGTGGAGTTCGACTGGGATCCCGCGATCGCTGCCGGCGCGGAAATGCTCGACGGCTCGCAGCTGGGCGCCCGCGGCAAGGATCTGCGTCTGGTGGACGAGGGCGCCGGATACGCCCGTCGCCGCACCAACGCGGAGCGTCGCGAACAGTACAAGGCCATGATGGACGCGAAGACCGCCGTGCGCGCCGCCATGGCTGCCGAACGCGCCGCCGGGCACTGGGCCGATCCGTCCGTGGACGATGACCGGCACGACACGACCAGTCTGTTCGGCCGCGGCGAGGACCCGGATGCCGGCTCCGAAGACTCCGGGTCTGGTGACGGCAACGCGGAAACCGAGTGATCCCGTGAGCGCGCAGAGCGAAAACGCAACGCGCCGTGCGATCGCCGGAGCGCAGACCGTCGTCGTCAAGGTCGGCTCGAGTTCGCTGACCCGCCCGTCCGGGCATCTGGACGCGGAACGGCTCACTGCGCTCGTCGCCGCCCTGGCGCAGACCGCGCTGATGGGCGCGCGCGTGGTGCTGGTCTCCTCCGGTGCGATCGCCGCCGGATTCGGTCCGCTCGGCTTCGCGTCGCGTCCCGCGGACGTGGCCACCCAGCAGGCCACCGCCGCCGTGGGGCAAGGTCTGCTCATGGCCCAGTACGAGGCCGCGTTCGCCCGCTACGGCATTCGTGTGGGGCAGATCCTCATCACCGCGGAGGACACGATCCGCCCGCAGCAGTACCGCAACGTGCAGCGCACGCTCGGCCGTCTGCTGGATCTGGGCGTGGTGCCGATCGTCAACGAGAATGATTCCCTGGCCAGCAACGAGATCCGTTTCGGGGACAACGACCGTCTCTCTGCGCTTGTGGCCAATCTGGTCCGCGCCGACGCGCTCGTGCTCCTGACGGACGTGGATGCCCTGTACACCGCGCCGCCGTCGCAGCCCGGCGCCCGGCGCATCGGATTCGTGCCGGACGTGGTGGCTGCGCTGGGCGATGTGACGGTGACCGGACCGACCTCCGGCGTGGGCACCGGAGGCATGGTCACCAAGCTCGAGGCGGCGCGCGTGGCTGCGGTCTCCGGCATTCCGACCGTGCTCACCTGTGCATCCAACGCCGGTCCGGCCCTCATGGGGGACCCGGTGGGCACCGCGTTCGCGCCGGTCAAGTCGCGTGGATCGTCGCGCCGGCTGTGGATCGGGTTCGCCGCAGAGCCGCGCGGCACGCTCGTGGCGGACGCGGGTGCCGCCAAGGCCGTGCGCGGCGGTCGGGCGAGCCTGCTGGCCGCCGGTGTGCTGGAGGTGCGCGGTGAGTTCTCCGCCGGGGACCCGGTGTGGATAGACGACGAGTCGGGCGCGCATCTGGCCCGCGGGCTCGCCGGCTTCGACTCCGAGGAGATTCCGCAGATGCTCGGACGCACCACCGTGCAGCTCAAGCGCTTCCTGGGCGATGAATACGCGCATCCGGTGGTGCATCGCGACAACCTCGTGCTGGTGTAGCGGGCGGGCGGCGCACTCGGGCGTTCCAGACGGCGACGCGTTCAGGCCGTTCGCCCCGGACCGGCGCCCGCGTCACCCCTTGCCCGGGTCGCGCATTGGGATTACCCTGAAAGCCATGACTATGGCTCAATGGCAGACTTTCAGTGACCGCATCAACAACGTTGCCCCGAGTGCCACGCTGGCCGTCGATTCCAAGGCTAAGGCCATGAAGGCCGCCGGTCTCGACGTCATCGGATTCGGCGCCGGAGAACCCGATTTCCCCACCCCCGCACCCGTGGTGGACGCCGCCGTGGAGGCGTGCCGTCAACCGCGCAACTACAAGTACACGCCTACGCCCGGCCTGCCCGAGCTCAGGGAGGCCATTGCGGCGAAGGTGCTGCGTGACTCCGGCTACGAGGTGGGCGCCGATCAGGTGGTGGTGACCAACGGCGGCAAGCAGGCCGTGTACGAGACGTTCCAGATCCTGCTCAACGAGGGCGACGAGGTCATCATCCCCACCCCGTACTGGACGAGCTACCCGGAGGCCGTGAAGCTGGCCGGCGGCGTGCCCGTCGAGGTGTTCGCCGGCGCCGACCGTGACTTCGAGCCGGACCTCGCGGCCATCGAGGCCGCACGCACCGATCGCACCAAGGCGATCATCGTCACGTCCCCCAACAATCCGACCGGTGCCGTGTGGAGCCGCGAAACCATCCGTGCGATCGGCGAGTGGGCCGTGGAGCACCACGTGTGGGTCATCTCCGACGAGATCTACGAACACCTCAACTACGACGGCGCGAAGACCGCCTACGTGGGCGTGGAGGTGCCGGAATGCCGGGGCCAGCTCATCGTGCTCAACGGCGTGGCCAAGACGTACGCCATGCCCGGCTGGCGCGTCGGCTGGATGGTGGCGCCCGTGGAGGTGGCCAAGGCCGCGTCTAAGCTGCAGGGGCACCTGAGCTCCAACGTGTCCAACGTGCCGCAGCGCGCGGCCCTCGCCGCCGTGGCCGGTCCGCTCGACGAGGTGTACATGATGCGCACCGCGTTCGACGCCCGCCGCAAGGCCATCGTGGCCGCGCTCAACGAGATTCCCGGCGTGTACTGCCCCACGCCCACGGGCGCGTTCTATGCGTTCCCGGACGTGACCGGCCTGCTCGGCAAGCCTCTGGGCGCGAACGGCACGGTGGTGGATTCCTCCGCCGCCTTGGCCGCCGCGCTTCTCGACGAGGCCCACGTGGCCGCCGTTCCGGGCGAGGCGTTCGGCGCCCCCGGCTACCTGCGCTTCTCCTACGCGCTGGCGGACGATCAGCTGGCCGAGGGCATGCGCCGATTCCAGGCGTGGGTCGCCGGCAAGTAACGGGACGTAAGGCGGGTCTGCGTGGATTTGCGCCTCTGCGGCCCATTCGGCGTGTTCGTTGCAATCCCGTGGATTTTCACGGGATTGCGCAACGCTCGTGGGCGCCGAGTGGACGAAGTCGCCAAGACCTGCTAAATTGTCCTCTTGGCGGTTTTCGCCGTGCGTAAGCGTCCGGTCTTCCGGTTCGGATAGCATGGCGGAGTTCACCTAGGGAAGTGGCGCAATTGGTAGCGCAACGGTCTCCAAAACCGTAGGTTGTGGGTTCGAGTCCCGCCTTCCCTGCCAATCAATCTTAAAAATAGTCGAGCAAGCGAAGGACGAACATGGCAAAGGCATCCGAAGCTCAGAAGGCGGCCAAGCCGAACGTTTTTATGCGCATCGGTCTGTTCATCAAGCAGATCATCGACGAAATGCGTAAGGTCGTGACTCCCACCGGCAAGGAATTGCTCGGATGGTCTTTCGCCGTGTTCATCTTCGTTCTGCTGCTGATGGCCTTTGTGACCGCGATGGATTTCGGTCTGGGCAAGCTCGTGATGTGGGTGTTCGGCTGATCGCCGGACTGACATGAAGGTGAGTGCATGACTGACGAAGTGAATCTGGACAACATCCCGCAGGACGGCGAGGATACGGTTGCCCCCGAGGCCGACGAGACCCACGAGGTCGCGGTCGATCTTTCCGCTCCGGTGGATGGTGCCGCCGAGGATGCCACGGCTTCCGAAACCACCGATGAAGCCGCCGCTCCGTCCGTGAATCTGGACGCGGACCTGAGTGCCGAGCAGCCGGTCGCCACCGTGGCCCCCTCCGCTTCCGTCGCTCCCGCGTTTGATGATGACGACGAGGACAAGGAAGAGAACCTGTCCGAGGAGGCCGAGGCCGCGGATGCCGGGCAGCAGGCCGTGGAGGAGTTCTCCAAGTCCCTGCGCACGCTCGAGGGCAAGTGGTACGTGCTGCACACGTACTCCGGCTACGAGAAGCGCGTGAAGACCAATGTCGAATCCCGCATCGTGTCCTTCGGACTGGAAGACAAGATCTTCCAGATCGAGGTGCCGATGGAGGAAGTCGAGAAGCACACGGACAAGGGCAAGAAGGTCATCACCCGCGTGCGCGTGCCCGGTTACGTGCTCATCCGCATGTGGCCCGATGAGGACGCCCGCCGCATTGTGCGCGAGACCGAAGGCGTGACCGGATTCGTGGGCCCGACCCGCGATCCCGCGCCGCTGTCCCGCAAGGAAGTCGTGGCCATGATGGCTCCGATGATCGCCTCCGAAGCGCTCAAGAAGGCCGGCGACAAGCCTGCCGCAGCCAAGAAGCGCACCGTCGAGGTGGAGTACGCGGTTGGCGATCAGGTCACCGTCACGGACGGCCCCTTCACCACCATGTCCGCCGTGGTCTCCGACGTGGAGCCCACCACCCAGAAGCTCACCGTGCTCGTGTCCATCTTCGGCCGCGATACGCCGGTGGAGCTCGGCTTCGATCAGGTCGAAAAGCTGCAGTAGCTTACGGCGCGGCGCGTGGCGCTGTGCGTGCAGCGCGAGCGATAGTCAGATCCCCGCAGGAGTGCGATGCTCCCGCGGGGATTTTGCATATGTGCCGCTGGTGCTGCGGGCCGGGGCGGCTGGCGTGTCGGGGTTTCGGTGTGACGGCGCGAGGCTCTGCCGTGCGGTATGCGTTGGCTGCTGGTGTGCTGTGCGGGTGTGCTGCGATGGCGTGTGCGTGCCGGGGCGGCTGGCGTGTCGGGGTTTCGGTGTGACGGCGCGAGGCTCTGCCGCGCGGGTCCGTTGGCTCTTGGCGCGTTGTGCGGGTGTGCTGCGATGGCGTGTGCGTGCCCGGGGTGCGGGTGTGCTGGCGTGTCGGCGTGAGGCTTTGCCGTGCGGTATGCCGGTGCGTTGTGCGGGCGTGCTGGTGCGTTGCATGTGCGTGCTGAGCTGCCGTGCCGTGCCGACCGACTGGCTGGCGCATAGGGCTGATGCCGGGTTACGGGGTCGTTGCTGTGACGCCAGGTTGTGCCGGCGCATGGAATACGGGCTGAATTGCGCGCGAGAGCGTTCTCGGAGCACGGAGTGGCGTGCGGGTGCGTGAAATACGGGCTGGATGTCGCGTTTTTCCGGATTCACAGCGCGAATCTATCGCTCCAGCGATCATTTGGCGCTTGGAATTCCGGATTTCGCGATATGCAGCCCGTAATGTTGGCCGGTTGCCGCCTTCCGTTGCCCGCCGTAGACTTCCGCTGCCCGTCGTCGCACTGTTGCGCCGCCGAGCTGCTCTGTTGCCGTGCTGCTCTGCTGCCGCGTTGCACTGTTGCGCCGCCGGAATCGCTTGATCGGTCCAACCTGTGCGCCCTCATTGGCAGCTTGGACCGATCATGCGATTTTTGGCCATCAAAGGGCCCGTTTTTTCGCACAATCGGTCCAAGCTGCGAAATTGCAGCCGCACGTTGGACCGATCGGGCGAAACACACAGAGCCTGCTACTGCATCTGGCACATGACGCTGATGCTCAGCGCGGGCACGGTCCACATCCCGGCAAGCTCGTCCGCCGCGGCCTGACGCTGCGCTTCCGCCTCGGACGCAATGCCCTCGTGATCCATCGACTCGGCGGAACGCGAAGCCGCCTCCGCATCGCTGGAGCCGTCGCGCGCGTCGTCCATCGCATCGGTGACGGCGTTGATCGCGTCGTCGGTCGCATTGCCACCCGGATGGTGCTGTGCGGCGTACGTGAGCACATGCGGGTCTTCGGGGTAGGCCGAACCGGACGGATCGCCCACCGTCCGCGCCGTGGTATCCCCGGATGCATCCCCGCCCGCAGCGCTGCCGCCCGCCGTAGCCTCGTGCGCCTGAGCACCCCGCGTCTTCAATGCCGGCGAGACGTCAAACCGCGCGTAGTCGAGCTTGCGCTCCGCGGCCAGCCGCGCCTGCACCTGCTTCACTAGCGAGGTGATGGCATCCGTATCGCCCACCACGCTCGTCCAGTTGCGTTCGTCCCCGTGGGTGCCGGTCCGGCGCACCGCGAGCCCCGGCGCAGGCGTGAGCCCGATGGACTCTGCGGAACTCCACTCGCACTGCCACTCGTAGTCCGCGGGCAGGCGGAACGAGCAGTCGGCGTCCGTGCCGTTGATCACGATCAGAATGTCCCGCGCATCGTCGTTGGCCTGCGAGCGCAGACGCATCACGAAGCTGCGGCGGCCCATGTCGAACCAGTCGGCGTCCATGGGTGTGGTGCCGTCCGGCAGGTACCATTGCACGCGGCTCGAGGGGCGGAACAGGCCCAGCTGGGTGAGGCGGGTGAAGAACTCCTCGTGGTGGTAGAGTCCCAGCGCCTTGCGGATGGCGATCAGGCGCGAAACGCGCTCCAGCCGGTGCATCTGCGGGGTTTTGCGGGTCTGGTACAGCCAGTCCCAGTCAAGCCAAGTGATGTCGTTGTCCTGCGCGTACGGGTTGTTGTTGCCCTGCTGCGTGTGGCCGAATTCATCGCCGGCGAGGATCATGGGCGTGCCGAGCGAGAGCATGAGCGTGCCGAGCATGTTCATGGCCGCGCGTTCGCGTTTGCGCAGGATCTGCGGGTTCTTGCTCGGCCCCTCCACGCCGAAGTTGGCGGAATGGTTGCCGTTGGTGCCGTCGTTGTTGTTCTCCCCGTTGGCCTCGTTGTGCTTGTTCACGTAGCTGGTCATGTCGGTGATGGTGAAGCCGTCATGGCTGGCTACGTAGTTGATCGAGGCGACGCAGCCGCGGCCGGGTTCGGTGGCGTACAGGTCGGCCGATCCGCACAGGCGCGTGGCCATCTCCTGCATGCCGATAGCCGGCGTGGCCCCGGGCTGCGTGTCCGTGAGCCAGAAGCGGCGGGTGGAGTCGCGGAAGCGGTCGTTCCATTCGCTGAACGGCATGCCGAACGCGCCGGTGCGCCAGCCGTCCGGGCCCAGATCCCACGGTTCCATGATGAGCTTGAGGTTGCCGAGGATAAGATCGGATCGCAGCGCGTACAGGAACGGGTGGTGCTTCGTGAAATTGCCTTCCAGACGGCCCAGCGAGACGGCCAGGTCGAAGCGGAAGCCGTCGATGCCGATGCGCTTGGCCCAGTAGCGCAGCGAGTCCACGGCGAAGGTGACCACGTGCGTGTTGGTGAAGTCGAACGTGTTGCCGCAGCCGGTGGTGTCGATGAGCCGGCCCGCATTGTCCGCCTCGCGCCGGTAGTAGGCCACGGCGTCGAGTCCGCGCCAGCAGGTGGTGGGCCCTTCCACGCCGCCTTCGCAGGTATGGTTGTACACCACGTCCATGATCACCTCGAAGCCGGCCTCGTGCAGCGCGCGCACCATGCCGATCACCTCGTCGCGCACGGCTCCGGCGCCCTTCTTCTGCGCGGCCTTGGTGGCGTAGCTCGGTTCGGGGGTGAAGTAGCTGAGCGTGGAGTAGCCCCAGTAGTTGTGGCGGCCGTGCTCCTGGAGGAACAGCTCGTCCTGCTTGGCCTGGATGGGCAGCAGTTCGATCGACGTGACGCCCAGGCCCTGAAGGTACGCGAGCGTAATGGGGTGGGCCAGTCCGGCGTACGTGCCGCGCAGCTCCTCGGGCAGCCAGGGCGCCTTGGCGGTGAAGCCCTTGACGTGCAGTTCGTACAGGACGGTCTTGCTCCACGGCACGTGCGGGTGGGACGGGTCGGCGTCGTGCTTGGTTTCGTCGCGGTCGTCGATCGCCACGGAGACGGGCATGCGGCCTAGGGCGTCCACGGTGCTCATGGGGCCGAACGCGGAGCCGATCACCTTGCGGTCCTTCACCTCGCACTGGTAGGAGAACGCGGCCGGGCTGAGCTGCATATGTCCGTCTATGCCCTTGCCATACGGGTCGAGCAGCAGCTTGTACGGGTTGAAGCGCAGGCCCTTGGCGGGGTTCCATGCGCCGTCCGCGCGGTAGGCGTAGTGCATGCCGTCCCACGCCTTGGGCAGGTGCACGTACCACAGGCCGTAGTTGGGGCCTTCCATGCGAAACAGGGTTTCGCGCACGTACATCGATTCGATGATGCGCGTGCACACCGGGTGGCTGTGGATCTCCTTGAGGAACGGCACGGGGGAGTCCTCGAAGATGCGGACCGCCTCGTTGAAGAAGGCGGTGGGCCGGTCGACCGGCTCGTAGACGCACAGCCACATCTGGTCGGCGGTTTCGGAACGCACCACAGCGTCCGCGCCCCCGTCCTCGGTGAAGTAGAATCCCGGTCTGGTCGCGTAACGGTGCGGTATCGCATACCGCTGGGGTATTGCGTTCTTCATACTCCCATTGTAGGCGGAGGGGCGCTATCGGACGCCGGGCGGTCAGTCGGCGCAGATCTCGTCCAGGTACGTGCGCACGAGGCACAGCGCGGCGCCGGCCACGTCCTGCCCGTCCGCGCAGCGGCTGGTGCGCAGCGTGAAGTCCTCCCCGCCGAACGCGCTGCGCTCCTCGACGCGGCGTCTGAGGTCGGCCATGTCGGCGTCGTCCAGATAGTGCGCCGCCTCGCCGCCCACGATCACGTCTCCGGCGATCACCGAACGCACGTTGACGATGGTCTGCGCCACGTAGTCGAGCCACTGGCCCATGCGCTGGCGGTGGCCGGTCTCGCCCTGCTCGAGCACGCTGAAGAAGCCGGGGATGCTCTCGTAGTCCTCGGTCAGGGTTTCCGGGGAACAGTAGGCGTCCATGCATCCGAGCCGCCCGCAGTAGCACGGCCTGCCGCCGGGGACGAGGGTCATGTGCTCGATCGTGCCGTTGCGTCGGGCCGGGCCCTGATGCAGCCTGCCGTCGATGATCACCGCACCGCCGGGACGCCGGTCCAGATACAGGCATATCGCGTCCGTGAGCGTGGGGTCGGCCCACAGCTCCGCCATGGCCGAGGCGTCGGCGTGATGGATCATGATGCACGGGTAGCGCACGGATTGGCCGATCTCGGCGAGCGTGAGCCCCGTGTTGCCCATGGCGTTGCCGAACGCGATGGTCTGCCCGTCGGGCGAGACAATGCCCTGAACGGCGAATGCCACGCCGAGCACGGGGCCTGCGGTCCGCTCCACGCCCGCCGCAAAGTCGTTGACGATGGCTCCCACGCGCTGGTAGTGGGCCGTGGCGTTGCGGTAGGGCAGCGTGCGGCGCAGTTCGGCAACGGTGGCGCCGTAGAGGTCCACCGCGCACAGGTCCACCTCGTTGGGGCGCATGGCCACGCCGACGGCGACGCGGTGCCGGGGGTTGAAGACGTATGCCTGCGCCTTGCGGCCGCCGGTGGAGGCCAGATAGTCCCCGCGTGCGACGACGCTCTCCTGCCCGAGCGCGCGCAGGTTCCGGGTGACGGTGGGCAGGCTCAGGCCCAGATCCTGCGCGATCATCTGCTTGGTGGCCCGGCGGCGGTCATACAGATATCGCGTCATGGCGCTGCGGTTGCGCTCCCTGACCGTCGCCGACGGCGTGGACTTCATCGTGACCTCCTCTGGCGCCAGTGCGCCCGCGCGGTGCGGTGCAGGCGACGGGTCGGAATTCCGCTGACAGCACTGGTGTCGGGGCAACTTATGGAAAACTACTTTCTAAAAATAGCACGGAGGTACTGACTTTTGAAAAGGTAGATTGCAGAAGTGGAGCGTTCCGAGGTGTTCCAGACTTGTGCAAAGTGACAAAAAAGTAAACAAAACCTGTATTGATGGGCGGTTGTTGCCGAGAAAATGCCGAAGAGCACATGGTTTCACACAAAAACATATCAAAATCGAACGCGAAACGCCGTGCAAAATGTGCGAATGCAAATCGATATGCCATTCGCTAGATTGTGAGCTAGGTCACATCATGTGACGGCATCGCCATGAGGCGAATACGCAATGCGAACACCTACGCGGATGTTGCCCAGCCCATCATTGAGGAGGATACCGTGGCAGAAGCGAAGAAGAGCACCGAACCGGTCGAGCCCACCAAGCCGACCCCCGAGGAGCGGCAGGCGGCCGCCGAGGCCGAAGTCGACGCGCTGGTCCAGAAGGCGCTCAAGGCCCTGGTCGAGTTCGAGAAGCTGAATCAGGAGCAGGTCGACCACATCGTGGCGAAGGCCTCCGTCGCGGCCCTCAACAAGCATCTGGTCCTGGCCAAGATGGCCGTCGAGGAGACCGGCCGCGGTCTGGTGGAGGACAAGGCCACCAAGAACATCTTCGCGTGCGAGCACGTCACGCACTACATGGCCGGCCAGAAGACCGTGGGGCTGATCCGCGAGGACGACGTCATGGGCATCGACGAGGTGGCCGAGCCCGTGGGCGTGGTCGCCGGCGTGACCCCGGTCACCAACCCGACCTCCACCGCCATCTTCAAGTCCCTGATCGCGCTGAAGACCCGCTGCCCGATCGTGTTCGGCTTCCACCCGGGCGCGCAGAACTCCTCCGTGGCCGCAGCGAAGATCGTGCGCGACGCGGCGATCGAGGCCGGCGCCCCGGCCGACTGCATCCAGTGGATCGAGCACCCCTCGATTGAGGCAACCGGCGCGCTCATGAAGCACCCGGGCGTGGCCACGATCCTCGCCACCGGCGGCCCCGGCATGGTCAAGGCCGCGTACTCCTCCGGCAAGCCCGCCCTCGGCGTGGGCGCCGGCAACGCCCCGGCCTACGTGGACACGGACGTTGACATCGCACGTGCGGCGAACGACCTGATCCTCTCCAAGCACTTCGACTACGGCATGATCTGCGCCACCGAGCAGGCCATCATCGCCCACAAGGACGTCTACGCCCCGCTCGTCGCGGAACTGAAGCGCCGCAAGGCCTACTTCGTGAACGCGGACGAGAAGGCCAAGCTCGAGCAGTACATGTTCGGCTGCACCGCCTTCTCCGGCGGCACCCCGAAGCTCAACTCCGTGGTGCCGGGCAAGTCCCCGCAGTACATCGCTCGCGCCGCCGGCTTCGAGATCCCCGAGGATGCGACCATTCTGGCCGCCGAATGCTCGGAGGTCTCCGACAACGAGCCGCTGACCCACGAGAAGCTCGCCCCGGTGCAGGCCGTCCTCAAGGCCGACAACAAGGAGCAGGCCTTCGAGATGTGCGAGAAGATGCTCAGGCTCGGCGCCGGCCACACCGCGGCCATCCACACCAACAACCAGGAACTGGTGCGCGAGTACGGCCTGCGGATGCACGCATGCCGCATCATCTGGAATCAGCCCTCCTCGCTGGGCGGCATCGGCGACATCTATAACGCGATCGCCCCGTCGCTCACCTTGGGCTGCGGCTCCTACGGCGGCAACTCGGTGTCCGGCAACGTGCAGGCCGTGAACCTGATCAACATCAAGCGCATCGCTCGGAGGAACAACAACATGCAGTGGTTCAAGATCCCGGCCAAGACGTACTTCGAGCCGAACGCGATCAAGTACCTGCGCGACATGTACGGCATCGAGAAGGCCGTGATCGTGTGCGACAAGGTCATGGAACAGCTCGGCGTCATCGACAAGGTCATCGACCAGCTGCGCGCCCGCTCCAACAACGTCACCTTCCGCATCATCGACTACGTGGAGCCCGAACCCAGCGTGGAGACCGTCGAGCGCGGCGCGGAGATGATGCGCGAGGAGTTCGAGCCGGACACCATCATCGCGGTGGGCGGCGGCTCCCCGATGGATGCGGCCAAGATCATGTGGCTGCTCTACGAGCACCCGGAGATCCACTTCGGTGACGTGCGCGAGAAGTTCTTCGACATCCGCAAGCGCGCGTTCAAGATCCCGCCGCTGGGCGCCAAGGCCAAGCTCGTGTGCGTGCCCACCTCCTCCGGCACCGGTTCCGAAGTCACGCCGTTCGCGGTGATCACCGACCACAAGACCGGCTACAAGTACCCGATCACCGATTACGCGCTGACCCCGTCCGTGGCGATCGTGGACCCGGTGCTCGCCCGCACCCAGCCCCGCAAGCTGGCCTCGGACGCCGGCTTCGACGCGCTGACCCACTCCCTCGAGGCGTACGTGTCCGTGTACGCGAACGACTTCACGGACGCAATGGCCCTGCACGCGGCCAAGCTCATCTGGGACAACCTGGCCGAGTCGGTCAACGGCGAGCCCGGTCTGGCCAAGACCGACGCGCAGGAGAAGATGCACAACGCGGCCACCATGGCCGGCATGGCGTTCGGCTCCGCGTTCCTGGGCATGTGCCACGGCATGGCCCACACCATCGGCGCGCTGTGCCACATCGCCCACGGCCGCACCAACTCCATCCTGCTGCCGTACGTGATTCGCTACAACGGTCAGGTGCCCGAGGAGCCCACCAGCTGGCCGAAGTACAGCAAGTACGTGGCCGCCGAGCGTTACCAGCAGCTGGCGAAGAACCTGGGCGTGGACCCGGGCAAGACCCCGGCCGAAGGCGTGGAGAACCTGGCCCGCGCGGTGGAGGACTACCGCGACAACAAGCTCGGCATGAACAAGTCCTTCAAGGATGCGGGTGTGGACGAGGCCTACTTCTGGAGCGTGCTCGACCAGATCGGCATGCGCGCCTACGAGGACCAGTGCACCCCGGCCAACCCGCGCATCCCGATGATCGAGGACATGAAGGACATCGCGATCGGCGCGTACTACGGCGTCTCTCAGGAGGAGGGCCACCGCATCCGCGTGGAGCGCGAGGGCGCGGAGGCCGTCGAGGAGGCATCCCAGCGCTGAATGACGGCATAGCGTGACGGCGGGGTCGGCGTTCGCTCGGTGCAGTGGCATCGGGCGAACGCCGACCCCGCCGTTGTTATGCGTGTTATGCGCTGGAGATTACCCTTCGGGCGGTTCGCCTTCGGCCCTGCAATTATGGTCCGGCCTTGCGCCCGGTCTCATTCTTGTCCTCGCCGCCGTGGTGTAAGCTCAGCCTTCCGCGTTTGTGATGGCTTCGGCGATGTTGTCTTGCGTGAAGTCGTGGTTGCGGTACTGCGGATTGTCCACCGGCAGATGCTGGACCAGCGTGTCGAACACTTGCGTAAGAATCTCGCCGCGTTCCAGCACCGCGTCCAGCACATGCCCGCCGATCGAATGGTCGTCCGCAAGGAAATGCTCGTGGAAGCCGGCCACCGCAGCCCCGTGGAACATGATCGGGGAGAAATAACCGAGCATGGTGCCCTTCACGTCCTGTCCGAGGAAGATGGCCTGCCGGTCCGCCACCTCCTCGAGCGTGGGGTAGGGTGCCTGCTGTTTGATCACCGCGCGCGTCTTCATGAAGCTGAACGTGCCGCGCACGATCACCGCGAAGAACGTGTTCGCGCGCCCGTTCGCCTCCACGATGCGCTGGTTGAGCTCCTTGAGGCCAATGTCGCTGCGCTCGCACTGGTACTGGAACGCCGCGCGATGCATGGTGGCGAACGGCATGGCGAAGTCGTCCGGCACCGCCTCGACCTTGCCACTGCGCCCCACGCGCCACGGCTTGCCGTCCAGCACGATGATCTCCCCGTCCAGCCCTTCTCCGGTGCCGATGCCGGTATCCCCCTGCGCGAGCAGCTCTCCCATGGTGGTGGTGCCTTCGAGCAGGCCGGGCACGAGCAACGCCAGCGTGCCGTGTTGGTACAGCACATTCGCCCGATGCTCCCGGATCGGCTCGATGTTCTTCGCAATCGCAGTGCTCATACTTGGTACCTTAGGCCATGTGGTACCTATGCCGGGGCGAGCATGAATCTCCATGCGCTGCAGTCGGGTGCCGTTCCATGCGTCGAAGGGGGCGCTCGCGGGGCTACGAGCGGAACTACATCCATATTTTCGATTTGTGTGGTTGAAATATGCCGTATGCCTGAGTAGAAGCGGCGGAAAACCGGCACAATGACGCGGTCTCTATCCGGGCGATGCCGTCAAAACCACCACACAAATCGAAATTATCCCGAACGGTCCGGCGGAGGCCGCCCGCATCGCGCATAGTCCGGCTTTGTACAACGTAGTTTGCGTGTGCGAAGGCGGGAATTGCGGCGTGCGATGCGGCTATGATGAGCGACATGGCGGTAGGGCAGAGCACAACGGCACGGCAGGGCATCGCAGCGCAGCAGAGCGTGGCACGGGACATCACTGCGGTGGTCACCGGATGCAATCAGGGGGAGATGCTCGCGGACGCCGTGGACTCGCTTCTCCGCCAGACGGTTCGCCCGGCGAGCGTCATCGTGGTGGACGACGGGTCCGAAGACGCCGCATCGGTGGCGACGCTCGAGGCGTTGTCCCGCCGTGGCGGCGAAGGCATTCGCGTGATCCGGCAGGCCAATGCCGGCGTGTCCGCCGCGCGCAATGCGGGCGTCGCCTGCGCGCACACTCCATATATCTGTGTGCTGGACGGCGACGACCTGTTGCTGCCGCATTTTCTGGAACGCACGCTGGCCGTGCTGCGTGAGGATGGGACGGCCGTGGCCGCGTCCGGCTGGCTCAAGTGCTTCGGTGTGCTGGATTGCGTGGTGCGGCCCGGCGGCGGGACGCTCGAGGATTTCCTGCCGTGCAACCGCTGCCCGTCAGCATGCCTGTTCCGCCGCGAACTCTGGGAGCGCTGTGGCGGCTATGACGAATCCATGCGCGAGGGCTTCGAGGACTGGGAGTTCTGCCTGAGCCTGCTGGAGGCGGGCGGGGCGGACTCGCATATCAAGGTGGTAGAGGAGCCGCTGGTGAACTACCGCACCGCGGCGGTGAGCTCGAACATGAAGAGCATGGAGCGGCGCACCAGACTGCTGCGGCACATCATCGGCAGGCATCGCGAGGCGTATGCGGCGCACGTCGAGCAGGTGGCGCTGGCTCTGGATGCGCTGGCCTCGACGAGACTGCGCATGTGGGAGGACGCGGTGCAGGTGCATCCCGAGCTTATGCAGCATTCCATGGTCACGCGCGCGTTTCTGGACCACCCCACCTATGGAGACGGCGGCATGGCTGCGGCCGTGCGCATCAACCGTGCCCGCTGCTCCGCCCCGCAATACCCGCCCGAGGCCCGCTGAGTCGCCAAGGAAGCGTGGCGCGAACGCGACACGCCCGAATTCTGCTAGGGCCAGTCCTAGTGCTTTAATAGTCAAGTTGCCTGTTTTGGGCTCGCAAATTGGAATTCAAAAAGCGAGCGCGAAGCGGCCGCGCGTGGCAAGCGTGCGGCGGGTTCGCGCACTGATGTGGTAAGACCGCCGGGTTCGCCCGTGTGCGTCGGACTGCCGGTGCCCTGAATCAGGTTGGTAATAGTAACGAATCGCTAGAAAGGGCGGACGGCAATGGCGGGACAGAAAATCCGCATCAGGCTTAAGTCCTATGACCATGAGGTCATCGACCAATCGGCGAAGAAGATCGTCGAAACGGTGACGAACGCGGGCGCAACTGTTGTTGGCCCCGTTCCGCTGCCGACCGAGAAGAACGTTTTCTGTGTTATCCGTTCTCCTCACAAGTACAAGGATTCTCGCGAGCACTTCGAGATGCGTACTCACAAGCGTCTCATCGACATCGTGGACCCCACTCCGAAGGCTGTGGACTCCCTGATGCACATTGATCTGCCCGCAGACGTCAACATCGAGATCAAGCTGTAAGGGAGGAGGGAACCATCATGACTTCGCAGCGTGGTAGCCACAAGGCTATGCTCGGCAAGAAGCTCGGCATGTCTCAGGTTTGGGACGAGAATGGCTTCTTCGTCCCCGTCACCCTGGTGGAGGTTTCCACCAACGTGGTGACCGCCGTCAAGTCCGAGGAGACGGACGGCTACAAGGCCATCCAGATCGGATACGGCCAGATCGATCCCACCAAGGTGACCAAGCCGCTCGCTGGCCACTTTGCCAAGGCCGGCGTCACCCCGCGTCGCCACCTCGCCGAGGTGCGCACCGAGGATGCCGAGACCTACCAGCCCGGTCAGGAGATCACCGCCGAGGTGTTCCCGGAGGGTTCCGAGGTCGACGTGACCGGCACCACCAAGGGTAAGGGCTTCGCCGGCACCATCAAGCGCTGGGGCTTCAAGTCCTACCGCCGTTCCCACGGTTCTCACAAGAACGAGCGTCGTCCCGGTTCCGTCGGCGCCTGCGCCACCCCGGGTCGTATTCTCAAGGGCAAGCGCATGGCTGGCCGTATGGGCCACGTGACGTGCACCGTGCAGAACCTGGCCGTCGTTTCCGCTGACGTGGAGAACGGCGTGCTCGCTCTCAAGGGCGCCGTTCCGGGCCCGAAGGGCAGCATCGTCCTCGTCCGCACCGCAGTGAAGGGAGCCTGATAAATCATGGCTAACATCGCTCTGAACATCACGGACGCCAAGGGTCAGGCCGCCGGCACCGTCGACGCCCCCGCCGACATCTTCGGCTTCTCCGCCGAGGAAGTGGAGTCCCGCATTCCGCTGATCCATCAGGTTGCCATCGCGCAGCTCGCCGCTGCCCGTCAGGGCACCCATGCCACCAAGACTCGTGGCATGGTCTCCGGCGGCGGCAAGAAGCCGTGGAAGCAGAAGGGCACCGGTCGTGCTCGTCAGGGCTCCATCCGCGCTCCGCAGTGGTACCACGGCGGCGTTGTCCACGGCCCGCAGCCGCGCGACTACTCCCAGCGCACCCCCAAGAAGATGAAGGCTGCAGCCCTGCGCTACATCCTTTCCGATCGCGCCAACAACGGCCGCGTGCACGTGGTTGACTTCGGTGTTGCCGAAGCTCCGTCCACCAAGTCCGCCGTCGCCGCTCTGGCCGTGACCGAGAACCGTTTCACCACGGTCGTCCTCTCCCGCGAGAACGTGAACGAGTGGCTGTCCGTCCGGAACATCCCCACCGTGCACCCGATTTTCGCTGATCAGCTCAACACGTACGATGTGGTCACTGCCGAAGACGTCGTCTTCTCCAAGGATGGCTTCGAAGCCTTCCTCGCCGCGAAGAGCGTCCAGGCCGAGACCAAGGAGGCCTGATCTTCATGGCAGCTATCCATAACCCCGCACACGACGTGATCATCAAGCCCGTCGTTTCCGAGAAGAGCTACGCCAACTCTGACCGCGGCCAGTACACCTTCGTGGTGGCTCCGAACACCAACAAGGTGCAGATCAAGCAGGCCGTCGAGCAGATCTTCAAGGTGAAGGTGACGAGCGTCAACACCCTCAAGCGCATTGGCAAGGTCAAGCGCACCCGCACCGGTTTCGGTCAGCGCGTTACGCAGAAGCGCGCCATCGTGACCGTGGCCGAGGGCCAGACGATCGACATCTTCGGCAACTGAAGGCTAGCCGAGAAAAGTTAAAGGAAGAACTACATTATGGCTATCCGCGTTTATAAGCCGACGACTGCAGGCCGTCGCAACGCGTCCGTTGCGGATTTTTCCGATCTCACGCGCTCCACGCCTGAGAAGTCGCTGGTTCGCAAGCTGACCAAGACCGGCGGTCGCAACTCTTACGGCCGCATGACCTCCCGCCACCGCGGCGGCGGTCACAAGCGCGCCTACCGTCTCATCGATTTCCGTCGCTGGGACAAGGACGGCGTGCCCGCCAAGGTCGCTCACATCGAGTACGACCCGAACCGTTCCGCCCGCATCGCGCTGCTGCACTATGCAGACGGCGAGAAGCGCTACATCATCGCGCCCAAGGGCATCAAGCAGGGCGACGCGATCGAGACCGGTGAGAACGCCGACATCAAGCCCGGCAACAACCTGCCGCTGAAGAACATCCCGACCGGTACCGTGGTGCACGCCATCGAGCTCCGTCCGCTGGGCGGCGCGAAGATCGCCCGCTCCGCCGGTGCCGCCGTGCAGCTCGTCGCCAAGGACGGTGCCTACGCCCAGCTGCGTATGCCGTCCGGCGAAATCCGCAACGTGGATGCGCGCTGCCGCGCCACCGTCGGTGAGGTCGGCAACGAAGATCACGCCAACATTCAGCTCGGCAAGGCTGGTCGCGCCCGTTGGATGGGCAAGCGCCCGATCACCCGTGGTGAGTCCATGAACCCGGTCGACCACCCGCATGGCGGTCGTACCCGCGGTGGCAAGCCGCCGGTGTCGCCTTGGGGCAAGGGTGAGGTTCGTACTCGCCGTCCGAAGAAGGCTTCGAACAAGATGATCGTTCGTCGCCGTCCGAATGGTAAGAACCGCAAGTAAGGGAGTAGCGAGAAGATGACTCGTAGCATCAAGAAGGGCCCCTTCGTCGACGCCCACTTGCAGAAGAAAGTCGACGAGCAGAACGAGAAGGGCACGAAGAACGTCATCAAGACGTGGTCCCGTCGTTCGATGATCACCCCTGATTTCATCGGACACACCTTCGCCGTTCACGATGGCCGCAAGCACGTCCCGGTGTTCGTCACCGAGGCCATGGTGGGCCACAAGCTCGGAGAGTTCGCCCCGACCAAGACCTTCAAGGGTCATGTGAAGGACGACAAGAAGGCACGCCGCTAAGGAGTAAGGACACATGGAAGCTAAAGCAATCGCTCGTCACGTCCGCGTGACGCCGCGCAAGGCTCGCCGCATGGTCAACCTCATCCGAGGCAAGCAGGCGACCGAAGCCATCACCATTCTCAAGTTCGCTCCCCAGGACGCGTCCCTTCCGGTGCGCAAGGTCCTCGAGAGCGCCATCGCGAACGCGCGCGTCAAGGCCGACAAGGCCAACGAGCCGTTCCGCGAGAACGATCTGGTCATCAAGGAGACCTACGTTGACGAAGGTGTGACCCTCAAGCGCTTCCGCGCTCGTGCCCAGGGCCGCGCCGGTCGCATCAACAAGCGTACCTCCCACATCACCGTCGTCGTCGCTAGCAAGGAAGGAGCCCGCTAAAGATGGGTCAGAAGATTAATCCCTTTGGCTACCGTCTGGGCATTACCGAGAACCACCGCTCCAAGTGGTTCTCCGATTCCGTCAAGGTCGGCGAGCGCTACCGTGATTTCGTCCTTGAGGACGACCAGATCCGCAAGGCCATGAGCAAGGATCTCGAGCGTGCAGGCGTGTCCCGCATCGTCATCGAGCGCACCCGCGACCGCGTGCGTGTGGACATCCACACCGCCCGCCCGGGCATCGTCATCGGTCGCCGTGGCGCCGAGGCCGAGCGCGTTCGTGCCAAGCTCGAGAAGATGACCGGCAAGCAGGTTCAGCTCAACATCTTCGAGGTCAAGAACGCCGCGCTGGACGCCCAGCTCGTCGCTCAGGGCATCGCCGAGCAGCTGACCAACCGCGTTACCTTCCGCCGCGCGATGCGCAAGGCCCAGCAGGATGCTATGCGTGCTGGCGCCAAGGGCATCCGCATCAAGCTCTCCGGCCGCCTCGGCGGTGCGGAAATGAGCCGTTCCGAGTTCTACCGCGAGGGTCGTGTTCCGCTGCAGACCCTGCGCGCCCTGATTGATTACGGCTTCTTCGAGGCCAAGACCACCTACGGCCGCATCGGCGTGAAGGTGTGGATCTACAAGGGCGATATGACCGAGCGTGAGTTCGAAGAGCAGCAGGCTCAGCAGAACAACCGCCCCGGCCGTCGTGGCGACCGTGATCGTCGTCCGCGCCGTGGCAACCGTTCCGCCGAGGCCCAGCAGCAGACCGCCGCCGCCGCGCCGGCCGCCGCCGAGGCTCCTGCCGCCACGGAAACGAAGGAGTGAGCTGATGCTTATCCCAAAGAGGACCAAGTACCGTAAGCAGCACCGTCCGGACCGCCATGGCATGACCAAGGGCGGCGCCAACGTCGCCTTCGGCGATTACGGCATCCAGGCGCTGGCTCCGGCCTACATCACCAACCGTCAGATCGAGGCTGCACGTATCGCCATGACCCGCTACATCAAGCGTGGCGGCCGCGTGTGGATCGACATCTTCCCGGATCGCCCGCTGACCAAGCACGCCCTCGGTGCCCGAATGGGTTCCGGTAAGGGTGCGCCCGAGTTCTGGGTGGCCAACATCCACCCCGGTCGCGTGCTCTTCGAGATCGGCGGTGTGTCCGAGGACGTCGCTCGCGAGGCCCTGCGCCGCGCCATCGACAAGCTCCCCATGAAGTGCCGTGTGATTGCGCGTGAAGGCGGTGACATCTGATGGCAGTCGGAACCAAGGAATATTCCATCAAGAACCTGACCGAGAAGACCAACGCTGAGATCGAGGACTTCCTCAAGAAGTCCAAGGAGGAGCTGTTCAACCTCCGCTTCCAGCTGGCCACCGGTCAGCTCGACAACACCTCCCGTCTGAAGGCCGTCAAGCGCGACATCGCCCGCATGTACACCGTGCTGCGCGAACGTGAGCTGGGCATCGTCCCGACGCCGGCCGAGGACTCCACCGAGACTAAGGCTGAGGAGAAGTAAGCATGGCTGAGGAAAAGCAGCAGGAACAGCGCAATTCCCGCAAGGTTCGTCGTGGTTACGTCGTGTCCGACAAGATGGACAAGACGATCACCGTCGAGCTTGAGCACCGTTCGACCCACCCGCTGTACGGCAAGGTCGTTCGCACCACCAGCAAGGTCAAGGCCCATGATGAGCAAAACGCCGCACACATCGGCGATTTAGTGAGTATTATGGAAACTCGGCCTCTGAGCAAGACCAAGCGCTGGCGTCTCGAATCCATCATCGAGCGCGCCAAGTAAACAAGTTCGGCAAGGCTCCGCGTGTCACCGAGCGGAGCGAAGGCGCATGCTCCCGTTCATCGGGGGATTGCGCCTTCGCTCCGCCCCGGTGCACGGGGAGAACCAGCGCGGCTAAGGAGAATCAATGATTCAGCAGGAAACGCGGCTTCATGTCGCCGACAACACGGGTGCCAAGGAACTCCTTGCCATCCGCGTGCTCGGTGGTTCGAAGCGACGCTATGCCGGCCTCGGCGACGTGATCGTCGCCTCCGTCAAGGATGCGATCCCTGGCGGGTCGGTCAAGAAGGGCGACGTGGTCAAGGCCGTCGTCGTTCGCACTGTCAAGGAGCACCGTCGCGTGGACGGCTCCTACATCAAGTTCGATGAGAACGCCGCCGTCATTCTCGGCTCCGGCCGTGAACCGAAGGGCACGCGTATCTTTGGACCGATCGCTCGTGAACTGCGCGACAAGCGCTTCATGCGCATCGTGTCCCTCGCCCCGGAGGTGATCTGATTATGGTAGCCAAGATCAAGACCGGCGACCAGGTGAAGGTCATCCGCGGCAAGGATCGCGGTAAGGAGGGCAAGGTCCTCCGCGTCCTCAAGGACGATCGTCTGATCGTCGAAGGCGTGCAGATCGTCAAGAAGCACGTTCGCGCCACCCAGCAGGGCCAGCAGGCCGGCATCGTCCCCACCGAGGCTCCGATCCATCGCTCCAACGTGATGCTGATCGACCCGGAGACCGGCGAGCCCACCCGCGTCGGCGTGATCATCAAGCAGGAAGCCCGTGACGGCAAGGTCAAGACCGTGCGCGTCCGCGTGGCCAAGAAGTCAGGCAAGGAGCTGGCATGAGCGAAACTACCACCGCAGTTGAAGCGCCTGCTGTCCCGCGCTTGAAGCAGCAGTACAAGGACGTCATCATCCCCGACCTCGAGAAGGAGTTCCACTACTCCAACCCGATGCAGGTGCCGCGCCTTCAGAAGGTCGTCGTCTCCATGGGTGTGGGTGCCGCCGCTCGCGACTCCAAGCTCATCGAAGGCGCCGTCAAGGACCTCACCCTGATCACCGGCCAGAAGCCGAAGATCACCAAGGCCAAGAAGTCCGTCGCGCAGTTCCACCTGCGTGAAGGCCAGGCCATCGGTGCGTACGTCACCCTGCGTGGCGACCGCATGTGGGAGTTCCTCGATCGCCTCCTGACGCTGGCCCTGCCGCGCATCCGCGACTTCCGCGGCATCAACGGCAACCAGTTCGACGGTCAGGGCAACTACAACTTTGGTCTCACCGAGCAGTCCATGTTCCACGAGATCGATCCCGATTCGATCGATCACCAGCGCGGCATGGACATCACCGTGGTGACCAGCACCAAGGACGACAAGGAAGCCCGCGTGTTCCTCAAGCACCTCGGCTTCCCCTTCAAGGAGAACTGATATGGCAAAAACCGCTCTTAAGCAAAAGGCGGCCGGCAAGCCGAAGTTCAAGGTGCGTGCCTACACGCGCTGCCAGGTGTGCGGTCGTCCCCATTCCGTGTACCGCAAGTTCGGCCTGTGCCGCATCTGCCTTCGCGAGAAGGCTCACCGCGGCGAGCTGCCCGGCGTGACGAAGTCCAGTTGGTAAACATCGACGTTGAAGGTCCGCGGCCTTAGCCCTTCGGGGCGGGCGGCGGAAACCGCGACGAGAAAGGGCATAAGCCCACAATGACAATGACAGATCCGATCGCAGACATGCTCACGCGTCTGCGTAACGCGAGCGCGGCGAAGCACACCACGGTGGACATGCCGTACTCCAAGTTCAAGGCCAACATCGCGCAGATCCTCAAGCGCGAAGGCTACATCGCCGACTTCTCCGCCAAAGAGGCGAAGGTCGGCCAGACCCTTGAGGTGACCCTCAAGTACGGTCCGCACGGTGAGCGCTCCATCCAGGGCATCAAGCGCATCTCCAAGCCGGGCCTGCGTCGCTACGCGAAGTCCGATTCCCTGCCCATGCCGTTGGGCGGCCTCGGCATCGCCATTATCTCGACTTCGTCGGGACTGATGACCCAGAAGGAATGCCTGGACAAGGGCATCGGCGGCGAGATCGTCGCCTTCGTGTGGTGAGAAAGGAGAGCTGACACATGGCATCGCATATTGGTAAGCTCCCCGTCACCGTTCCCGCCGGCGTTGAAGTGACGATCGAAGGTCAGAACTTCTCCGCCAAGGGTGCGAAGGGCACCGACTCCTACGTGCTCCCCGAGGGCATCACCGCCAAGGTCGAAGGCAACGAGATCATCCTGACCGCTGCCGACGACCTGCGCCCGACCCGCGCCAAGCATGGCCTGTCCCGCTCCATCATCGCTTCGATGGTCAAGGGCGTGCACGACGGCTACGAGAAGCACCTGCTCATCGTCGGCACCGGTTACCGTGCCGCCATGAAGGGCAAGGGCATCGAATTCTCCCTGGGCTACTCCCACACCATCACGGTCGAGGCTCCCGAAGGCATCACCTTCGAGCTGCCGAACCCGAACGAGGTCGTGGTGAAGGGCACCGACAAGCAGCAGGTGGGTCAGGTTGCGGCCAACATCCGCAAGCTGCGCGCTCCGGAACCGTACAAGGGCAAGGGCATCAAGTACTCCGACGAGCACATCCTGCGCAAGGCTGGAAAGGCTGGTAAGTAACATGACCGTCCAGATTTTCGGTAAGGGCAAGTATGTCGCGCGTCTGCGTCGTCACGCACGCATTCGCAAGAAGATCGTGGGCACCGCCGAGCGTCCGCGTCTGGTGGTGAGCCGCTCCACCCGTCACATGGTCGCGCAGATCATCGACGACACCAAGGGCATCACCCTCGTGTCCGAGTCCACGCTGCACAACGATTTCAAGGGCTTCGAAGGCACCAAGACCGAGGCCGCCAAGCACGTTGGCGAGCTCATCGCGAAGAAGGCCCTCGACGCCGGCATCACCCAGGTGGTGTTCGACCGTGGCGGCAACAAGTACACCGGTCGCGTCGCGGCTGTGGCGGATGGCGCCCGTGAGGGAGGTCTGGCACTGTGAGCGACAACGAGAAGGAAACTCAAGTGGCTGAAGAAACCCAGAACACTGCGGCTGCCGAAGAGACCAAGAACAACGCCGGCGAGGACCGTCGCGGCCGTCGTGGCCAGCGCGGCGAAGGCCGTCGTGGCGAGCGCCGCAACCGTCGCGAGGAGAACAAGGGCGATGAGCTCCTTGATCGCGTCGTGACCATCAACCGCGTGTCCAAGACCCACAAGGGTGGCCGTACGTTCAGCTTCGCCGCCCTCGTGGTGGTCGGCGACGGCAACGGCACCGTTGGCGTCGGCTATGGCAAGTCCCGTGAGGTCCCGGCGGCCATCGCCAAGGGCCAGCTGGATGCCAAGAAGCACATGTTCTCCATCCCGCGCGTTCGCGGCACCGTCACCCACCCGGTGATCGGCCACGACGCCGCAGGCACGGTCCTGCTGCGTCCCGCCGCCCCCGGCACCGGCGTTATCGCCGGCGGCCCGGTCCGCGCCGTCATGGAGTGCGCCGGCATCACGGACATCCTGTCCAAGTCCATGGGCTCCGCCACGGCCGTGAACATGGTTCGCGCCACCGTGGACGCCCTCAAGCAGCTCGAGGAGCCGGAGGAGATCGCCGCCCGTCGTGGACTTTCCCTTGAGGAAGTCGCCCCGGACGCCCTGCTCCGTGCCCGCGCCGCCGGCATCGCCGAGGCCCGCAAGGCTCGTGAAGAGGCTCAGGCCAAGGCCGCCGCAGAAGCGAAGGATGGTGAGTGAGCATCATGGCTACCATCAACATCACCCTGCACCACGGTCTGGTGAACTCCACGCCGCGTCAGCGCGCCGCCGCCCAGACCCTGGGCCTCAACAAGATCGGTAAGACCGTGACCCGCGAGGACACCAAGGCCGTGCGCGGTCAGGTGGCCGTGCTGCGTCACCTGGTCACTGTCGAGGAGGTCGACTGATCATGGCAAACGAAGAAGAGCGCACCATCATCCAGATGCACCACCTGAAGCCGGCTCCGGGCGCCAACAAGGATCGCATCCGCGTTGGCCGCGGTGAGGGCTCCAAGGGTAAGACCTCTGGTCGCGGCACCAAGGGCACCAAGGCCCGCTATCAGGTCCGTCCGGGCTTCGAAGGCGGTCAGCTCCCGCTGTATATGCGCCTGCCGAAGCTGCGTGGCTTCAAGAACCCGTTCAAGACCACCTATCAGGTCGTGAACATCACCAAGCTCGTCGAGGCCTTCCCGGCCGGTGGCGAGGTTTCCGCGGAAGATCTGGCCGCCAAGGGCCTTGTCCGTCGCAATGCGCCGGTCAAGGTGCTTGGCGATGGCGACGTGACCGCGGCCTACACGCTCAAGGGCGTGAAGGTCTCCGCGTCCGCCAAGGCCAAGATCGAGGCCGCCGGCGGTTCCGTCGAGGCCTGATTGCTATGCGCCGGATGCTGAGGTGTCCGGCGGCATACGCATCGTAGAGAATGGTCCTTCCCAGCGTCACGAACGCAGGGAAGGACCTTTCTTGTATTCCGGGTTTTCCCGTTGCTCGGCGCCGGCGTGCTCCAGCCGCACAGACGTGCCACGCACTCATTTGCCCGCGCATCGGCTCGTCGGTAGGTTTTTACGTGGGAAGAGAGTACACTGGCTGACAGTGTGTTTTTTCAACTAGGAGGATCATCAGGTGAGGACGTTAATCCAGGCCTTTAAAACGAAGGAACTGAGGAAGAAGATCCTCTTTGTCTTCTTTATCATCATCATCTACCGCATCGGCTCGTTCATCCCTACGCCGGGCGTGGACTACAAGGTCGTGCAGCAGTGTGTGGCCAGCTCCAGCAGCGAGGACTTCGTCGGACTGGTCAACCTGTTCTCCGGCGGCGCCTTGCTCCAGCTGTCCATCTTCGCGCTGGGCGTCATGCCGTACATCACCGCGTCCATCGTGGTGCAGCTGCTGCGCGTGGTGATCCCGCGCTTCGAAGCCCTGCACAAGGAGGGCCAGTCCGGCGAGGCCAAGCTCACGCAGTACACCCGTTACCTCACCATCGGTCTGGCATTGCTGCAGTCCACCACCATTCTCGTCACCGCCCGCTCCGGCGCGCTGTTCAACTACTCCTGCTCCCAGGTCATCCCGGACGGTTCCGTGTGGAACCTCGTGGTCATGGTGCTCATCATGACCGGCGGCACCGGCCTGATCATGTGGATGGCCGAGCTCATCACGGACAAGGGCATCGGTCAGGGCATGTCCATCCTCATCTTCATGTCCATCTGCTCCGGCTTCCTGCCGCAGCTGTGGACCATCGGCTGGGGCACCAACGGCACCGACGGCGACTGGCTCAAGTTCGGCATCGTCGTGGGCGTGCTGCTCGTCATCTTCGTGTTCGTGGACTTCGTGGAGTTGTGCCAGCGCCGCATCCCGGTGCAGTACACGCGCCGCATGATCGGCCGCAAGATGTACGGTGGCTCCTCCACCTACCTGCCGCTCAAGATCAACATGTCCGGCGTCATCCCGCCCATCTTCGCCTCCTCCATCCTGGCCATCCCGACCCTGATCGCCCAGTTCGGCAACGCCGAGCAGAGCTGGGTCGTGTGGATCCAGAACAATCTGGCGTCCACCACCTCTGTGTGGTACATCGGCCTGTACGCGCTGATGATCGTGTTCTTCTGCTTCTTCTACACCTCCATCACGTTCAACCCGGACGAGACGGCGGACAACATGAAGCAGTACGGCGGCTTCATCCCCGGCATCCGCGCTGGCCGCGCCACCAGCGCCTACCTGACCTACGTCATGAACCGCCTCAACACCGTGGGTGCCGTCTACCTGCTGTTCGTGGCGCTCATCCCGACCGTGCTCATCATGGCCCTGCAGATCAACTCGCAGCTGCCCTTCGGCGGCACCACGATCCTGATCATCGCCGGTGTGGGTCTCGACACCCTGCGTCAGGCCAAGGCGCAGACCGAGCAGTTCCAGTACGCCGGCTTCCTCTTCGAGGACGACGCCAAGGGCGCCGCAGCCAAGGCCAAGTAAACTCAACCAAGTCAACCGTCGCGGCGGCAGGCAAAGGACGCCGCCGCGACCCCGAGGGAAAGAGAGACTATCATGCGTCTGCTGATCATGGGACCGCAGGGCGTCGGCAAGGGCACCCAGGCCGCGCTGCTCGCCGAGCACTACAACATCCCCGCCATCTCCACCGGCGATATCTTCCGCTACAACATCAAGAACAAGACCCCGCTCGGACTTGAGGCGCTCAAGTACACAGACAAGGGCGAACTGGTCCCCGACGAGCTGACCAACAAGATCGTCAAGGACCGTCTGGCTCAGGATGATGCCAAGTCCGGCTGGATCCTTGACGGCTACCCGCGTAACGCCGCTCAGGTTGAGGCGCTCGATGCGATGCTCAAGGATCTGGACACCCCGCTCGACAAGGTCGTCGCGCTGGACGCCGACCACGACGTGCTCATGGAGCGCATTGCCAAGCGCGCCCAGATCGAGGGCCGTTCGGATGATACGCCGGAGGCCATCGCCAAGCGTCTGGAAACCTACGCGAAGGAAACCGCTCCGCTGCTGGACATCTACCGCGACCGCGGCCAGCTCGTCGAGGTGGACGGCGTGGGCGAGATCAAGGAGATCTCCGCCAACATCATCGCCAAGCTAGACGCCTGAGTTCGTTTGCTTGCCAAGGACCCTGCCGCATTTCTGTGGCAGGGTCCTTTTGCATGATCGGTCCAACCTGTGCGCCCGTATTGGCAGGTTGGACCGATCATGCGATTTTCGGCCCCGGAAACGGCCGTTTTTTCGCGCGATCGGTCCAACCTGCGTCAGCGGCGGCATAGGTTGGACCGATCATGCGAAATGTTCGGCACGACTTCAGCCCGCCCGGCGGCTCGTCTCCGCGGCGATCCGCGCCTCCAATTCACGTGCGAACAGCGCGGCGTCTAACGGCAGACGGACCGTCTCGTCCTGCCACGCCGAAAGGTATGCCGCATCGGCCAGCTCCAGACAGCGCAGTCCCTCGCGCCCGTCCGCCACCTGCTCGCCGCGTCCCTGCACGGCGAGGCCGAACCGTTCCAACACCTGCCAGTAATGCTCCATGCCGGTCGGGTCGGGAATGCGCTCCTCGCGGTATGTGACCGGCAGGGCGCGCGCATCGGTGCAGGAGGCCGTGCGGCGGTAGTCGTCCGTATCCATGCCGTATTCCCAGATGCGCAGCAGATCGCCGTCCATCACGAGCCGCCCGCGCGTGCCCTGAATGTCGAGGCGCGTTTCGCCCACGCCCTCGCCGGTGGTGATGACGAACGTGCCGGTCATGCGGTTCGGATAGGTCATGACGAGCGTGGATTCGTCGTCGACCGCGAAGTCGTTGTACTTGCCGAACGGGATGGTGGCATGGACCGTGGCGGGCATGCCGAACAGCCACTGCCATAGGTCGAGGATGTGAGGACCCTGGCTGGTGAGCACGCCGCCGCCCTCGTGCGCCCAGCTGCTGCGCCACGGGCGGGAATGATGGTAGGCGACCGTGCGGAAGTACTGCGAGTCGGTGAGCTGCGCGCGCCGTACCGTGCCGAGTGCCCCGGACAGTAGCAGTTCGCGGATGCGTAGGTGCCGGGCGTAGCAGCGCTGCTGGAAGATCATGCCGAACGCGAGTCCTGTCCTGTCCGCGGCGGCGACCATGGACTCGCATTCACCGAGCGAGCGGGCTGCCGGCTTGTCGCACAGGACGTGCTTGCCGTGCTCGAACGCCTGGACGGCGAGCTGCGGGTGAAGCTCCTGCTGGGTGACGATGAGCGCCGCGTCGAACAGACCGCGGTGCTCCGGCGCGTACAGCGCGTCCGTGTCCGGGCAGATCAGCACGCGGTCGTCGAGCGTGCGTGCGGCCCACTGCCGGGCGTCCTCGCTGCGGCAGACGGCGGCGGTGAGGCGCAGTGGCCCCTCGGGGTGGCTGCGGATGAGTTCGGCGTATTGCCGGCCCATGCCGCCGGCCCCGATGAGGGCGATGCGGACGGGCGGGATTGCGGGTGGTGTGGTGACTGGTGGTGTTGCGGGACGATCGGATGGCATGGCGATTCCTCCTTGAATCTCCGGCGCGTGACGAGTAATTCGGCGTGTTGCGGGGCGAGCCGGCGTATGGCAGTCGGTGCAGCCATTGTATCGGCCCGTCCGGTCTGCCGTTCGTGGCGCTCGCCCCTGTGGCTCGGGCAACGATCTGAATGCCGGTAAAACAGGCAAATCAGCTATCTATTGACACAATATGACTGCTTGTGTACACTGAAGGTAATCTATTACATGTTCAGTGGTCAACGAGGAGCGTCATGGCAGCTAAACGAGTCACCATGGCAGAGGTCGCCAAGGAGGCCGGCGTTTCGATCAAAACCGTATCGAACGCCATCAACGGCGTGGGCAACGTACTGCCCAAGACGCAGAAGAAGGTCGACGCGGCCGTCGCCAAGCTCGGCTACCGCATCGACACTGCGGCGCGCTATCTCAAGACCCGCCGGCACCAGACCATCGGGCTGGCCATCGGCGGCTTCGACAGTCCGTTCTACACGCAGCTGCTCGAGGGCGTGATAGACGAGGCGACCGCCAAGGGCTACACCGTGACCATCAGCACCTACAACCAGCTCAAGGGAGGGGTGGAGGAGCTCATCCGCGAGGCGCCGTACTCCAACGCGGACGGGTGGATCGTGTACGCCAGCCATCCGCTGGAGGACGAAGGCAAGGCGCTCGAGGGCGAGTATCCGATCGTGCAGTGCGGCAACTACACGGCGTTCGGCAAGGCCGACCTTGTCACGCTGGACAACCGCGGCACGCTCCGTGAAACCACGCAGCTGCTCATCGACCGCGGCTGCACGCGCATCGCCGCCCTGTGCGCTCCGGAGGGCATCACGCGCGATACGTACCATCGTCAGGCCGCAGTGCGCGGCGCGGCCGTGATCGACCGACTCGAAGGCTACCTCGACGCGCTGCGGGACAACGGTCTGCCCGTCGACTGGTCGCTCATCCCGGATGGCAGGCGCTGGACCATGGGCGGCGGGGCCTCCGCCGTGGACGATCTACTGTCCGCAGGCGAGGGCGGCCGTCCCGACGCGATCCTGTGCTACAACGACTCCGCGGCGCTGGGCGCCCTGTACGAGCTGCAGCTGCGCGGCGTTTCCGTGCCCGGGGACGTGCAGGTGATCGGTTTCGACAACATTGCGGAAAGTCGGTATTCCTCGCCGGCGCTTACCACCGTGGACCCGATGTGGAAGGACTATGCGAAGCTGTGCGTCACGCGTCTGCTGGCGCGCATCAACGGCGACGATTCTCCCTACGCGACGATCGCTCTGCACCCGCGGCTGGTGGAGCGCGACTCCACGCGGCGGTAAGCGCGTCCGGGACGTTGCGGGCTGCGAATTACGGGCTCAACGTCGCTAATCTCGCGATTCCAAGCGTCAAATGATCGCTGTGGCGATAGATTGGCGCTTGGAATTCCGATTTTCGCGACGTTGAGCCCGTAATTTCATCAATGGCATGCTTTCGCATGGAGTCAGCGCGAGGTGGTCGCTGCGGTTTGCGGCTGGTGGTGACGCGTGATTGCGCGCTCGTGCAGCGCGCTGATGCCGATGGCCGCGCCATACAGTGCCAGTAGCACCAACGCCTGGATGATCATCGGCACGGGATTGGGCACCGGGTTGGCGATGGCGGCGAAGGTGAAGGCGATGATCGTGGCCCAGCGCCAGCCATGCAGCATGGCGGAGGTGCGCAGGATGCCTGCGAAGTTGAGCGCCACCAGCAGTTCCGGGATGAGGAACGACAGGCCGAACGCCAGCACCAGCTTCACGCAGAAGGCCACGAACGCGTCCGCGCGCAGAAGCACCGCCGCGTCCTCGGGCACGAAGGAGGATAGGGCGACGACCGCTTCGGGAATGCACATGACCCCCACCCATGCGCCCGCAACGAACAGCAGCGTACCCGCGAAACCGAAGGCGGCGGCGAACAGTTTCTCCCGGCGCATGAGCCCAGGGCCGATGAACAGGCAGATCTGCAGGATCCACCACGGCGAGGACAGGATGATGCCGGACCAGATGGCCACGTTGACCTGAAGGTCGAGCGCTGCGCCGATGGTCTGGAAGTTGAGCTGCGGGGTCTGGCCGGTGATGCCTCGCAGCAGTGATTGCAGATAGTCGAGGATAGGAGTGTAGGCGAACCATCCGGCCGCGATGCCGACGGCGATGCCGGCGAACGCCCAGAGCAGCCGTTTCCGCAGCACGCGCAGATGGTCGCCGAGACTCATGCGCGTGCGGGCGAGCCTGCGACGCTCCCGCCATGCGCGGAATGCATCGCGTCGGGCGACGAGAAAACTACGCAAACGAGCGTAGAGCGCAGCAGTACCTGCCATCAGGGCGTGCGGCACGATGCCTCCTTTCTACAGGGCGGGAACGACTGGCGGCTGCAATGCGCAAGGCCGTGTTCAGTATGATCGGGACGCGGTCGAGGGGTCGGTGATCGTTGGAGACGTCGGTGCGACGATGGACGGCACGGCGTATGCGGGAGCCGTGCCGGGTGTTGCCGGCGGCTGTGCATACGCCTGTTGTGCATACGCGTTCTGCTGCGTGGCGTATGCCGCCGGTTGCGACATTCCGGGGGCTGCAGCGGGTGCCTGAGCGGTTGGTGCCGCGGCGACCCATGTATTGCCGGCCACCGGGGATGCCGCAGGCGTGGCGGGCGTGGCGGCGGTTGCCTCCGCGCGGTCCTCTTCCTGCATGTCCTTGAGGTCCTTGCGCAGGATCTTGGCGGATTGGCCTATGGATCGGGCGAGGTCAGGCAGCTTGGAGGCGCCGAAGATGATGAGCACCACGATGAGTACGATGAGCAGATGGGTTGGTTTCATGACTGGACTCCCTTCGAAGTCGGAACGGTTGCGGCGGGCACTCTCGCAGAGTTGGCGGTATCGGTCGTGCGCTGTGCCAGATCGGCCAGTGAGTTGAGGTCGACTTCGCGCATCCATGCGTCCATCTCCTCGCGCACGGCCTTGCGCACTATCGCCTTGGGATTGACGTCGCGCAGGTCGAACGATCCGGCATCAAGTCCGATGGACTTGAGCGGATCGCCGGGCGCATCGATGCCCGGCAGATGGCCGTTGACCTCCGCTCGAAGGTTCGAGCTGAAGCCCTTGGCTGTCTGCACGAGGGATCGGAACGCCTTGACGGCCTGCGCGATGTTGCGTGGTCCGAGTACGAGTGCGGCCACGACGAGGATGACCGCGAGCTCGGAACCGTTGATGCCGAACATGGTGCCTCCTCTCCGCCCGATCGGTGGAGGAGCCGGGCTCCGGCGGCATCGGGGATATCTCGCGCGTCGTTGCGTGGCTCTGGGAATGGGTTGATTGGCTCCATCGTCAAGCTGGGGTAAACGATAGCACATAAAATCGTATCAATCAACGTGCTCCATACCTCGATGTGTGCGACACGCCGAGTGTGACTGCTTTGAAATGCCCTTCTTTTATTGTAAATACGCCATTTCTGCGTTCCCGTACAAATATGAATTGACAACACGTCGGATTCGGCACATCATGTAAACGGTTACTTGCGGTGGTGTGTCGGTGGTTTGTCGGCATGGTCTCCCGCAGTGGCCATGACAATCATTCGGACAGTCGAGGGCGACGGGGGCGTACGAGGCTCCCAATCATCCTTCTTCCGTTCATCGGGGAGCGAAGAGTAGGAGCGACTATGCCAGAACTCAACAGGCGCACCTTCCTCAAAATGGCTTTGGGGGCTGGGGCGGCTGCCGCGCTGGTGCCGACTCTGGCTGCCTATGGCGACGACATCGCCGGTGCAGCCGGTGCCGCGGGGGCGGCGGGCACGGGGCAGGCATTCAAGGGACATGATCCCGTGACCGTGCACTGGATCGAAGGTGCGGCACCGGCAAAACTCGCCGGCGGCGTAACCTGGGGCGTGCCGTGGCCCAAGGGGGCGCTCGCGGACACCGCACAATTTGCGCTCAATGCAGAGGACGGCACCGACGTGCCTCTGCAGAGCTGGGTCACCGGATGGTGGCCGGATGGTTCGGTCAAATGGACTGCGCACGCCTTCTCCGACGATGCCGCGAAATCCGGCACCTACAAGCTCACCCCGGGCAAGGCTCCCGCCCAGGGCAAGCATTCGATCGCCGTCTCCGATGGGACGGACATTGTGGTGGACACCGGCGTCATCAAGGTCACCTTCCCCAAGTCGGGAACCAACCTGATCTCCTCCATCGTGCGCAACGGCGTCGAAATCGCCCGCAACGGCCGCCTCGTGGCCAGCGTGCAGGATGTGGCGGATAGCGAACAGCCCACCGTCATCAATCGTCGCAACCTCGCCAGTGCCATCGAATCCGCCGAGGTGGAGAACCAGGGCACGCAGCGCGCGCTCGTGCATGTCAAGGGACGCCACGCCGACGACAAAGGCGGACTGCTGCCGTTCGACGTGCGCTTCTACCTGTACGCCGGCTCGGACGGCCTGCGCGTGGTACACAACTTCATCTACGACGGCGACCAGCAGAAGGACTTCGTCAAATCCCTGGGCATCACCTTCGACGTGCCGTTCCAGGGCGCCGAGGCGTGGGATCGCCATGTGCGGTTCGCCGGTCAGGACGGGGGCGTGTTCGGCGAGGCGATTCAGCCGGTCACCGGGCTGCGCCGCGATCCCGACAAGAAGGGCACGGACTTCAAGATCAAGGAATCCCAGGTGGCCGGCGTGGCACTGCCCAGTCCCGACAAGTGGGATCCGCGCGTCTCCGGTGCCATGCAGTACGTGCCCAAGTACGGCGACTACAGTCTCACCCAGCTCAACCCCAACGGCTTCGAAATCCGCAAGCGCACCGGCAAGGGCATGGTGTGGATCCGCTCCGACGCTGGCAAGCGTGCGGCGGGCCTCGGCTATGTGGGTTCGCCCAAGGGCGGCCTGGCATTCGGCCTGCGTGATTTCTGGAAGCGCTACCCCGCGGAACTGGCCGTGACCAACGGAGCCGCCGACGCGGCCCAGGCCACGGTCTGGCTGTGGAGCCCCAACGCCGATTCGATGGACCTGCGCACCCTGCATGACGGCCTCGGCCAGGACACCTACGAAAAGCAGACCGAAGGTCTCAACATCACGTACGAAGACTGGGAGAAGGGCTTCGACACCCCGTACGGCATCGGCAACACCCACGAACTCATGTTCTGGGCGCTCGCCGCCACGCCGAGCCGAACCGACTTCGCCACGCTGGCCGCCGCCAACGCTCTGCCGCCGATGCTTGCCAGCGATCCGCAGCACAACCATTCGGCCCATGTGTTCGGCAGCTGGGCGCCCGTGGATCGCAGCACCCCGCTCAAGAACCAAATCGAGGACGGACTCAAAGCCAAGAACGACTTCTACCATGCCGAGGTCGACCAGCGTTCGTGGTATGGGTTCTGGGACTACGGCGACGTGATGCACACCTACGACGACGCCCGGCACATGTGGTGTTACGACATCGGCGGCTATGCGTGGGACAATTCCGAACTGTCCAGCGACCTGGGTTTCTGGTACTACTACCTGCACACCGGCGATGGCGCCGCGTACCGCTTCGCCGAGGCGATGTTCCGCCACTGCTCGGAGGTGGACACCTACCACGCCGGCCGGTTCCGTCGCCTCGGCACCCGTCACGGCGTGCTGCACTACGGCGACTCGGGCAAGCAGAACCGCATCAGCAACGCCACATATCGTCGCATCTACTACTTCCTGACGGCCGACGAACGCGCCGGCGACATCCTGCACGATCTGGTGACGGCCGACCAGACCTTCATGCTGCTCGATCCGAACCGCAAGGTGCGCACCGACGGCTATACGCCAAGCGATCCGAGCACGCTGGACGTCTCCAACGTGCTGGACTGGGGTGTATTGTCCGCCGCGTGGTTCACCGAGTGGGAACGCCGCGGGCCGGATGCCGAGATCGCGCACACCAAGCTGCTCAACTCCGCGAAATCCATCGCCGCAATGCCCAACGGATTCATGCAGGGCGGCACGATGAAGTACAACCTTGCCGACGGAAAATATCAGGCCATGACCGAGCAGACGCTCGAAGTGGGCTCGCTTGACTTCTCGTTCGGCCAAGTGCAGATGATCCCCGAGATCATCGATTCGTTGGGCGAGAACGACGTGCGCGACGCCTGGCTGGAATACTGCCGGCTCTACGGCCTGAACAACAACGGTCAGGAGGTGCAGGACGCCACCGGCGTGAACTGGAAGGCCAACAAGTCCGGCGACATGTTCTCCGGTGCCGTGGCATGGGCGGGCGTACAGCTCAACGACGACGGACTCAAGGAACGTGCCAAGAACATGTGCGGCTGGCTGAGCCCCACCAACACCACATTGGTGGATATCGGCGGCGCGGACGCGCTGAACCCAGTGAAGGAAGCTCCCGGCATGGCCGGAACGAACGGCTATGCCTCCGGCTCCATCGGCATCATCCAGTGCCTTGCGCTGATCCCCGAGAAGTTCTAGCGCCAGCCCATTGCAATCATCCATTGAAAGGAATGTCAACCCAATGAAACACAAATCAACTTCACCGTTGCGGCGACCCGCGTTGTCGCTGCACAAGGCATGCGCGGCGGTTGCCGCCATCGCCGCGTTGTCGGTGGGATTCTCGGGCATCGCGCTCGCTGCGGAACCCGCAGTGTCCGGAGCCTCGACGTCGCCGGTCGCGCCCGCCGTTCAGGAAGCCGAACCGACTTGCAACCTCGACAAGGACACGTACGCTACATGCTTCCCGGACGCAAATCTGGCGAAGGCGGTAGCCGCCGCGGTCAACAAGAAGGGCAAGCCCGAAGATGTGGTCAAGAAGGCCGATGTCGAAGGCGTAACCTCGCTGACACTGGACAACAAGAAGATCGCCGACATGAGCGGTCTGGGAATCTTCACGAACCTCGGGCGCCTTTCGCTCTCGAGGAACGAGATTTCCAAGATCGAAGGTCTTGCCGACATGCCTAAGCTGACGTATCTGTCGGTGGCATACAACAAACTGACCACTGTGGAAGGGCTTGACGGCAACCTTCCCCGCCTGACCCAGCTCATGCTGAGCGGAAATGGCATCCATGACTTTACCGGACTGAACAAGCTGGATAAGGTCATGCAGTTCTCCGCGATCGAGCAGGACATCGAATTCCCGAAGATCGAGGCAGCGCCCGCCGACGGCAAGGTGGTCGTGCAGGTTCCGGTCGATGTGCAGGGCAATGCCATCGAGCCGACGACGATCTCCCCGGCCGACGGCAAGTTCGATGCCGCATCCAAGACCGTTACGTGGAACAACGTTCACTCCGATGCTGAGCTGACGGTGACATTCGTCAACAAGTTCATCCGTGTGGGGGACACTTCGCGCGGTAAGTTCACCGGTACCGTCGTCCAGCAGGTGGGCAACCCGGTGGTGAACGTCACCGTGACGTTTGATTCCAAGGGCGGCAGCGAGGTTGCGCCCGTCACCGTGAAACGCGGCACTGCGATCGCCCAGCCCGCCGATCCCACCAAGGACGGTTACGTGTTCCAGGGGTGGAGCGCGATCGATGGCTACGCCACCACCACCGGCAATCTGTTCGACTTCGCCACCCCGATCGAGAACGACATGAAGCTCTACGCGCTGTGGAAGCCGGACGGCGCCCCGCAGCCCGGCTTCAACGGCTTTCTGGCCGTCACCGGCGTGACCAAGTCCCAGTACAAGGTAGGTGAGGCATTCGACCCGTCCACCATCACCGTCACGCAGTACGACAAGAACTACACCATGACCGTGCTCACGCCCGACCAATACGAGGTGTCCGGTTTTGACTCGTCCAAGGACGCCGAGATCACCGTCACCGTGACCAGTAAGCTCGACAAGTCCGTCAAGCCCGCCACGCTCAAGCTCACCATCGGCAACGGCGGCTCCGAGCCGGCGCCCGAGCCGACCGTGGAGTCGATTGCGGTGACGGCGTTGCCGGCGAAGACCGAGTACAAGGTCGGTGAGGAGTTCGATGCGGCCGGTCTGCAGGTGACGGCGGCGCTGTCCGACAAGTCCGAGCGTGTGCTGTCTGCGGAGGAGTACGGGCTTTCCGGTTTCGATTCCTCGAAGGCTGCGGACAAGGTGACCGTGACGGTGACGCTGAAGGCCGATCCGACCAAGACCGCCACGTTCGACGTGACGGTCAAGGAGAAGGCCGACCCGAACCCTGATCCGGATAAGCCCGACCCGGATAAGCCGACTCCTGACCCGGACAAGCCCACTCCTGATCCGGATAAGCCCGACCCGGACAAGCCCACTCCTGACCCGGACAAGCCCACTCCTGACCCGGATAAGCCGACTCCGGACAAGCCGACTCCGGATGAGCCGCAGACCGCGGACAAGACCAAGCTCAACGAGGCGATCGCCGCTGCGGAGAAGCTCGAGGAGTCCAAGTACACGGCCGAAACGTGGAAGCCGTTTGCGCAGGCGCTCGTCGAGGCCAAGGCCGTGGCTGCCGATGCCGAGGCCGGTCAGTCCAAGGTCGACGCGGCCCTGAAGTCGCTGACCGACGCCCAGGCCGCGCTGAAGGAAGTTGAATCCCAAGGTGATCAGCCCGGAACCGATCAGCCCGGAACCGATCAGCCCGGCGAGGAGCAGCCTGGGAACAAGCCGGACGGCGACGGTCAGAACGGTGGCCAGTCTCAGGACGAAACACCGGATGGCAGCACTCCCGAGGACCAGCCCGACGCCGACGACTCCGATGGCGTCAAGGATGCTCCCAAGGAGACCGATCAGTCCGAGAAGGATCAGCCCGACGACTCCGATGGCGGCAAACTGGGCAACACCGGTGCCAGCGTCGTTGCGATCGCCGTATCCGCTGTGCTGCTGCTGGCTGCGGGATCGGTTCTGATCATCGCGGTGCGTCGAGCCTGACGTTTCGCGTGTGACCGCGCACCGAGGGCGGTGGCCAGGTCGACGAGATCTGGCCACCGCCCTTATTGCGTCCCACGGGGCAGGTTTTCTCTGCTGCCCTGACTTTTGAGCGTCTTCAGATGCGCATACCGCCGTTGTTACATCGATGTAATGCAATGATTGTAGGAAAGTCGTTTATGGCTTCAATGAATGAAGGTAATCGTATGAATAATACATTGGAACTCGATCCGCTGTTCCGTGACGGTGCGGTGTTGCAGCGTAATCAGGCCGTGCATATCTGGGGCGAATCCCGGCCGGAGGCCCGCGTGTCCGTAAGTCTCACGCGCTCGGGAACTGACAATAGGGAATGGTCATCCGCCTATGCCGATGCCAGGGGCCGGTGGCGCATGACCCTGCCCGCGCATCCCGCCGGCGGGCCGTATGAACTGTGCGTGGAATCCGGGCAGTCCGTCGTTCGAGCGCGCGACCTGCTGTTCGGCGATGTCTGGCTGCTCGGCGGCCAGTCCAACATGTGGCTGTGGATGAACCGCGTGGCCGCGCGCTATCCCGGTGAACTTGATTGTGCCAGGGATAGTACGATCCGCTTCTTCCTGATCGATCAGGAGGCGGATTTCTCGGGATCTCGCACGCGAACGGCCGGCGGCGGGTGGCTCGTCGAAGGCCGCGACGACATGTCCGTCGTCTCCGCGGTCGGCTTCTTCTTCGCCAAGCACCTGCGCGCCGACGCCGGCGTGGACGTGCCGCTCGGCTTCGTGCAGGCGGCCATCGGCGGAACGCCCATCGAACCGTGGATTGCCGAACCGTGGCTGCGCAAGCTCGATCTCATTCCCGGCGACTACGGTCGTTGGGGCGAACCGGGATATGCAGAGCGAGCGGAGGCCGCTGCCGCGGAGCGGTTCGAGCGCTTCGTGGCGCAGGCCGACGCGGTCGACAGGGGTCTGGTTGAATGCTGGCAGGATCCCGCGTTCGACGATTCCGATTGGGGTGAGACCGCGCTTGCCGAAGCCAGCTCCGACCACGATCCGGAATTGGGTGAACCCGGCATGTTCTGGTTCCGTAAAACCATCGACCTGCCGGATAACGTGGCCGGCAAACCCGCGACGTTGCGGTTCGGCACGCTGGTCGACGCGGACGACTGCTATCTCAACGGCGAACCGATAGGCCACACCGGTTATCGCTTCCCGCCGCGCAATTATGCGATCGCGGCCCTGCCCAAGCACATGACGCTCGCCTTCCGCCTGCGCGTGAACACCGGTGCGGACGGTGGCTTCACCGCGGGCAAACGCCACATGATCGTGATTGACCCCACCGCTGCGACTGACGGTGCCGGCAATCCCATGCCGCGCGGGGACGGGTCCCTGCCGTGCGTCTGGCCTGCCGTCGGACCCGATGAGGATTCGCATGGTACCGGTCCGATCGACGTGATCGACGTGGATGCGCTTGGTCCTTGGCGGTACCGGCGTTCCGCGACATTCGGCCCGGCTCCCGCCAAGGTGTTCCCGACACGGGAACCGGCGGGGTGCTACAACGCAATGATCGCGCCATTGCGGGGTCTGGCCCTGACCGGCGTGCTGTGGTATCAGGGCGAGACGAACGCCTCGCGCGGTCCGGCCGGCTATGCGGAGAAGATGCTGGCGCTGGTGCAATGCTGGCGCTCGCTGTTCCGTCGTCCCGACCTGCCGTTCCTCTATGTTCAGCTGCCGAACCTGACCTTGCAGGCGCGCGGATATGCACGGCTTCGTGACGAGCAGCGCAAGGCGCTGGTGCTGGATCGCACCGCGATGGTCGTGACGCTTGACGTCGGCGAGGACAACGACCTGCATCCGATCGGCAAGGAGCCGATCGGACGTCGCCTGGCCATTGTCGCCGATGCGTTGGTCTATGGGGGAAACCATGAGTTCATGGGGCCGCTGGTTTCCCGCGCATGGAAGGAGGAAAGTGCCGTTGTTGTGCGGTTTACCCATTGCGGGGGAGGCCTGTGCGTGCGGGATGAGGCCGATGCGGGTGCGGTGCCGTTCGAGCTCATCGACCCGTCGGGGGAGTGGCCGATGCTGAAGGTGACGGGCCGGGTGTCGTCCGAGAATGAGGTGACCATTGCCATGCCGTGGGGTGTGATGCCCGGCGAGGACGCCCTGCTGCGCTATGCGTGGGGAGAATCGCCCGATCCGGTGCTGCGCAACGGTGCCGGGCTGCTCGCCAGCCCCTTCGAAGTGATGCTGAACTGATTTTCCGGTTCACGAGATGTTTTGCGCGGCAACTTGTGAACCGGGAGATGTGTTCGCTTTGACGCTCAGTTCGTTGAAATACCGTCAAGCCCATGTGTGAACCATGTGCGGTATTGGGAGATTTCCGGTTCACAAGATTTTTCGTTGCGCAACGCGTGAACCGGAAATCACGCCCGACCTCATTTCAAGGAAATACATCGATAGTAAGAAACATCTGAATTGACAAGAATATAAATACTGAATATAGTAAGAGTAAACGGTTACCTCATGAAAAGATGGGGTGCGGGGCTCCGGTGCGCGGAAGGACCGAGGTGCCCCAAACCCATAGCCAAGGACGGAGTTATTCATGACATCCCTCTATTTCCACCACGGTTGGAAGTTCCAACTCGCAGACGCATTCCCCCTGCGCGAGGCAATCGAGCGGTGGCGGGACTCCGCGGGCCGCGACTTTGCCGATCCCGCCTATGACGACGAGCAATGGCAGGCCGTCGCCCTGCCGCATACGTTCAACGACTCGGACATCTTCCGCGACCGCATTTCCGACGGCGGCAGCCTCCAGAAGCGCTGTGTGGCGTTCTACCGCAACTGGCTCACCGTGCCCGCCGAGCACCGCGGGGAGAAGGTGATCCTCGAATTCGAGGGCATGCGCCAAACCTGTTACCTGTACGTCAACGGCGTACTTGCCGGGTACGTGGAGAACGGTGTGGCGCCGTTCGGCATCGATGTGACGGACTTCGTGAACCCGGACCGCCCCAACCTCGTCGCCGTCGCCACCGACAACACCAGCCTGCGCAACCTGTCTTGCTACGGCGCGGAAACCCCCAACGAGCCCGGGGTGGAGCCCGGCAGCTACGTTGCCCGAGGTGATGGCGACGTTCCCGCCGGGTATCCGGAAGGCGTTCCGTTCTTTTGGAACACCAACGACTTCAATCCCACGCTCGGCGGCATCACGCGCCCGCTCAAGGTGCATTTCAAGCCCCGCACCTACCTGACGCTGCCTCTGTACTCCAACCTGCGCACCAAGGGCACCTACGTATACGGCGCAGACTTCGATCTGACGGATCCGGCCGCACCCAAGGCGCGCATCAACGTGGAGTCCGAGGTGCGCAACGAGACTGACCGTGCCGTGCAAGCGAATCTGCGCGTGAGCGTGCGCACGCTGGACGGCGTGGAGGTGGCGGGCTTCGAGTCCGAGCCGGTTGCGGTCCGGCCGTCTGGAAGGGTGGTGCAGCCGCTGTCCATCACGCCGACTGACGCCTACCGATGGGATGACGCCAAGCGGCAGTATGTTGCCGTGGAGGACGAGGACGCCGTCGCACCCACCGTGACCGACTCCCTTGACGTGACCACGCTGAAGGCGTCCACCGCCGTGCCCGTGCCGCTGCGCCTGTGGAGCCTCACGGACCCGTACCTGTACCGCGTGAGCGTGACTCTGGTGGTGGATGGTGAGCCTGTGGACGAGGAAACCGTTGAGACCGGCTTCCGCGCCGTCGGCTACGACAACACGAAGGGCGTCACCATCAACGGTGTGCCCGTATGGCTACGTGGCTATGCCCAGCGCGCCACCAACGAATGGTCCGCCACCGGCATCGCCACCGACTGGATGAAGGACGAGGACGCCGAACTCATCCGCGCTTCGAACGCCAACCATGTGCGCTGGATGCACGTAGCCGCGTCCCCTTCGGACATCGCTGCCTTCGACCGTCACGGCATCGTGTGCATGCAGCCCGCCGGCGACAAGGAGAAGGAAAGCTTCGGCCGCCAGTGGGACCAGCGCGTGGAACTCATGCGCGACGTGATCGTTGCGTTCCGCAACAACCCGAGCATCGTGTTCTGGGAGGCCGGCAACAACTCGCTGCACGCCAACCACATGCACGAGATGCTCGAGCTCAAGCGCTTGCTTGACCCTCATGGTGGCCGGTTCATGGGCTGTCGCACGCTCAACACCGAGGACACGGTGGCCGAATCGGAATACGTGGGCACCATGCTCAACCGCCACGCCGCCCGGTTCATCGCCGAGCACGGGCCGATCACCGAAACCGAATACGCGCGCGAGGAGGCGCCCGGCCGCGTCTGGGATGACTACACCGGCCCGGACTACGACTACCGCAACAGGTGGATCGGCGTGGGCGGGCGCAAAGGCCCGGGCGTGGATTTCTATGATTTGACCGCGGAGGGATTGGCGCTCGCCGATGCGCGAGGGTACGCCGAATTCTTCAATGACCGCCTGGGCGGCGCCTCCCGACGCGATCTTTACTCGGCGGCCGCCGCGCTGTGCTGGACCGATTCCGCGCAGCACGGTCGGCAGTCATACTCCGAGAACGCGCGCATGTCCGGCAGGGTGCGTCCGGACCGCGTCAGGAAGCAGAGCTTCGACGTGTTCCGCGTGATGCAGTCCGAGACACCCGCGGTGAAGATCCTCGGCCACTGGAACTACGAGCCCGCCAACGCCGCCAAGACCGGCCCGGTCTACCGCTATGAGAAGAAGCGGTTCAACGGCCGTTTTTGGGAGGGCACGGGCGAGTTCGCCTATCGCGATCCCACGGACAAAACCGTGTATGTGGTGGCCAGTTACCCGGTGGCTCGCGTGGAGCTCCTGGTCAACGGTGAGACGGTCGGGGAGTGCCATGAGCCGCAGGATACGTTCGTGTTTCCCTTCGAGCATGTGGACGTGACGCGGTCGGGTGCGGTGGAGGCCGTGGCCTACAACTACGACGGCTGCGAGGTGGCCCGCGATCGCATCGAAACGGTGGGGGATCCAGCCGGGCTGGTGCTCGCCGCACATGTCGCCCCGGGCGGCTGGCGGGCGGACGGCGAGGATCTGGCCTATGTGGACGTGAGCGTGACGGATGCCGAGGGACGCGTGTGCCCGCTGGCGTCGCAGCGCATCGATTTCACGGTCGAGGGTCCCGCAGTGTTTTTGGGAGGCTACAACGAAGGGCGGTTTGACGGGCGTCTGGACGGCAGACCGGATGACAGCGTGATCCACTCGGACCATGTGTTCGCTGACTGCGGTCTGAACCGCGTGTTCCTGCGTGCCTCGGAGACGCCCGGCGTGGTGCGGCTCACGGCCCGTGCCGAGGGCCTGCCGCCGGCGACTGCGAAGCTTTGTGTCGAGGCGGCGGACACCGCCGTGCTGAGCGCGGAGCCGGCGAGTCGGGCCTATGCGCGGTATGCGCCGGTCGCTCCGCTGCCGGCGCGCGAATTCCCGCCGATCGCCGCTGCGGACAATGCCAAGTACGTGCCTCCGAGCGAGGATTTCTGCAAGGTGCTCATCGACGGACAGGAACCGGATTCGCGCATGGTGCCGACCGTCAACAAAAACGGTGCCGTGTGGGGCAACGTGATGGTGGTGCTCGAGCGCATGCGCATGCAGTGCGGCGACCGGTTCTCGTACGAGTGGGATCCGTCCGCGCGGACGCTGACGCTGCGCTCCGGCGGGCATGTGGTCCAAGCGGAGGTCGGCCGCACGCATCTGCTGGTGGACGGCCGGGAGAACCTCATGGACGGCGAGCCGTACCTGTCCCCGCGCGGGGACGTGGTCATGGAGGTGGCCGCCCTGGTGAGCTGGGTCAAGGACGTGACCGTGCAGTACGACGACCGCGTGCATGTGCTGCGCGTGGAGACGGGTGCGCTGGACGGCGGCGACGCGTTCACACCCGCCGAAGCGGAGGCGCCGTTGGCAGGGAAGGAGAGGGCGGGCGAGGTGCCGGCGATGGTGGCCGTGCCGCGTTGACCGGCGTGTTGTGCGATTGGGGCAAGAATAGATAGCTTTCCATGTCCGATCGCCTGTTTTTCTTCGCTCACTCTCAGGTCTGCCATGGTGCTGAATTAGTAAAAGTACCAACGATGTAATTTTGGCATAACTGAATAAACAAAACAAAAATAGAGACTTGTTGCGCAAATTCAATTCGAATCGCGTTTGACAAAACTTCCGACGTTGTAATACACTAATTTCAACAGTTCCACAGCGATCTGCATACAACGTAGGGAGTCGCAATCGGCGTGCATCGAAGCGTGCCAAGCCAACCCGACAAGTCGGCATTGATGCCGAGAAGGAGAGAACCATGAAATCCACCAAGCTCACCGGGGCTGTAGCCTTCCTCGCAGCGTCCACCATGCTGCTCGGCGCCTGCGGCTCGAGCAACGCCGCTAACGGAGGCGGTAACGAGACCATTCCGGCCTTCGACCCGAACGCCAAGACCACCATCACCTTCGGCGCCTGGGCCGTTTCGCAGTCCCCGGAGTTCGGTTACCTCAAGGACGGCTTCATGAAGAAGTACCCGAACGTGACCGTGGAGATCAAGGAATACTCGAACGACAACTACGAGAAGCAGCTCACCGCCGATCTCGCCGCCGGCAAGCCCACCGACGTGATTCCGCTGAAGTCGATGAACAGCTACTACACCTTCGCCGTCGAGTCCAAGGGCCTCGCAGACCTGACGGACATCGCCAAGTCCTTCGACTCCAAGAACCTCGATTCCTCCACCCATGAGCTGGATGGCAAATACTACGGCATCCCGTACCGCCGTGACTTCTGGGTCATGTACTACAACAAGGACATCTTCGAGAAGACCGGCATCGCCGCCCCGGACGGCACCTGGACGTGGGACGACTACGTCGAGACCGCCGAGAAGATGAAGGACGCCCTCAAGAAGGCCGGCTACGGCGACGACGTCTACCCCACCTTCACGTGGAACAAGAAGTCCTTCGTGCAGGATTTCGCCAACAACCAGTCCCAGAAGGACCCGAAGGCGTCCATGCTCTCCGGCGACTACAACTACTTCAAGCCCTACTACGAGCGAGCCCTCAAGCTTCAGGACGAGAAGCTCGCCCTCGACTTCAACACGCTGACCTCCACCAAGGCCACCTATCAGGGTCTGTTCGGCTCCCAGAAGATCGCCTTCTTCCCGGTGGGCAACTGGTACACCTCTGCGCTGGTGAGCGCCCAGAAGAAGGGTGACTCCGAGAAGTTCGACTGGGGCATCGCCCCGGTTCCGCAGAACCCGGACAAGTCCACCAACACTCAGACCGACAAGCCGGTCACCGTGGCAGGTGCCATGGGTCTGGCTGTCTCCAAGTACGCTACGGGCCAGAAGGGCGCAGCCGCCCGTGAGTTCGTCAAGTGGGCTGCCGGCGAGGAAGGCGCCCTCGAGCTCGCCAAGAACGGCGTGAGCCCCGCCTACTTGTCCGACAAGGTGACTGAAGCCTATCTGGCCGCCGATGGCATGCCGACCGACGAACTGAGCAAGAAGACCATCACCGACTTTGACACCAAGGTTTCCGCTCCGGTCGTCACTGGCAAGGAAATCTCCAAGATCACCACCCTGCTCAACGACGCCCACTCGGCGATCATGACTGAGACCACGCCGATCGATCAGGCGCTGGCCGATGCCGGCCAGAAGGCCAAGGACGCCGGGGTCGTCAAGTAAGAGGACACCTGTCCGCATGGTATCGAAGGCCGGTGGATTGTCGGTCCACCGGCCTTCGCATCGCGCGAAATCAACCATCACATTCATCGGAAAGGAGTTGCGCCATGTCCCACAGCGCAACAAGCGGCACGGCAAACGTGGCGGGCAGCAAGGCCAACGGCGGGGCCACGCGCGTCGGCTCGGACAATTCGAAGGAGCTGAGCAAGGCCTTCCGTACGGTGCACCGGCGCAACATCCGCAACGGCCTGACCTTCATCGCTCCGAACTTCATCGGCTTCGCGGTGCTCATCCTCGCCCCCGTGCTGAGCATGTTCTACATCGCGTTCTCCGAGTGGAGCGCATTCGGCGACCCGACGTTCAACGGACTCGTCAACTGGAAGAGGCTCGTCAAAGACGATCTGTTCTGGGATTCGTTCTGGCAGACCCTGTACTACGCCGTCGTGCACATCCCGCTGACTCTCGCCATCGCGTTCGGCTTGGCTGTGCTGCTCAACACCAAGCTCAAGGGTCGTGCGTTCTTCCGCACCGCGGCCTACTTCCCATACATCACCTCGATCGTCGCCGCCGCACAGGTGTGGAACATGATGTTCGACCCGAACTCCGGCCCGATCAACCAGTTCATCCGCGTGTTCACCGGCGGCGCCGCCCCCGGGTGGTTGTCCACCACCGAGTGGGCCATGCCCGCCGTGATCGTCGTAGGCACCTGGCGTGAGGTCGGCTACTTCATGATCCTGCTGCTCGCAGGCCTGCAGACCATCCCCACCGAGCTGTACGAAGCCGCCCGCGTGGACGGCGCCAACGGCTGGCAGCAGTTCTGGAAGATCACCGTCCCCATGATGCGCCCCACCCTGTTCTTCGTGCTCGTGACCATGACCATCGGTTCGTTCCGCGTGCTTGATCTTACCCTCGTCATGACCGACGGCGGCCCCGGCACATCCACCATGGTGATCGCCCAGTACGCCTACCGCGTGGCGTTCCAGGAGCAGGAGTTCGGCTACTCGAGCACCGTGTCCCTGGTGCTGTTCGCGATGTGCATGGTCGTGACCATCATCCAGTTCGTCTACAACAACGCAAAGGAGAAGTGAGATGAGCGCAGCGGTTCCCTACACTCCGGCCGGCACGATCCACTCGGCAAACATTCCGTTCAACAAGCGTCGGGTCTCGCCCCTGCGCATCGTGGGTACGGTGATCGGTTACGCCATCATGATCGCCGTCGCCGCGTTCACGCTCCTGCCGTTCGCATGGATGGTCCTGTCGTCGGTCAAGAACAACAACGAGATCTTCACCGTGCCCATCAAGTGGTTCCCCGAGGTGTGGCACTGGGAGAACTATGCAACCATTTGGACCAAGGCCAATCTGTTGGTATGGACCAAGAACACGGTGATCATCGCCGTGGCGGTGACCCTTCTGCAGGTGTTCACCGGTTCGTTCGCAGCCTATGGCTTCTCCAAGATCAAGTTCGCCGGACGCGACATCCTGTTCCTGTGTTACATCGCCACGATCGCCGTGCCGTGGCAGGCGTACATGATCCCGCAGTTCAAGATGCTCTCCAGCTGGGGACTGTCCGACTCGCTGCCGTCGATCATCCTCATGCAGTCGTTCTCCGCGTTCGGTGTGTTCATGATGAAGCAGTTCTACGACACCATCCCCGAGTCGCTGTCTGAGGCGGCGCGCATCGACGGCCTGTCCGAGTTCGGCATCTATGCGCGCATCGTGCTGCCGCTGTCCGGTCCGTCAATTGCCGCGCTGGGCATCATCACGTTCACCAACGCTTGGAACGAATACATGCAGCCGTTGCTGTACCTGCGTTCCCCGGAGCTGTGGACCATCCAGATCGGCCTGAAGTCCTTCGTCGGCGAGTACTCCTCGGCGTACGACCTCATCATGACCGGCTCGGTGCTCTCCGTCCTGCCCATCCTCGTGGTGTTCCTCTTCGGGCAGAAGTACTTCATCGAGGGCATCGCCACCTCCGGCATGAAGGGCTGACACGGCCTCGCCGGCCGACTTTACGGGCTCAACGTCGCGAAAATCGGAATTCCAAGTGCCAATCTATCGCCACAGCGATCATTTGGCGCTGAGAATCCGGACTTTCGCGACGTTGAGCCCGTTTTTTCCTGTATTGATGCGTATTTCCTGCGTTTTCACTGCCCGGATGCCCGCATCCGCCAGCGACCGTGCTATAGTTTCACGTAGTTACACCCGTCGGCATGCAGAACCTCGACCCGCGGGCGCGACACGCCGTTGTGTCACTGGCCTTCCTCTGCTATACTCGCAGTTTGGCGTGTCTTCTGACATGTCAAAACAGTAATCAGCCAACGAACGGAAACTGAGGCTCATGGCAAAAGACGGTGTGATTGAAGTCGAAGGTCGGGTAGTGGAGGCACTGCCGAACGCGATGTTCCGCGTCGAACTTGAGAACAAGCACATCGTGCTCGCCACCATCTCCGGCAAGATGCGGAAGAACTACATCCGCATCCTCCCGCAGGATCGCGTGGTGCTTGAGATGAGCCCCTACGATCTGAACCGCGGTCGCATTACGTACCGTTACAAGTAAAGGTACACAAGCAAAAGGAAAACCATGAAGGTCAGCCCTAGCGTGAAGAGGATCTGCGAGAACTGCCGCGTGATCCGCCGTCACGGCCGCGTCATGGTGATCTGCACCAACCCCCGCCACAAGCAGCGTCAGGGCTGAGAGCAGATCCAGCGGCAACACCATCAGGCGCTGAGTCACAGCGAAAGCTGAACCCCGGGGATGCAGGCCCGGGCCGGGAGACCGGACGACTCGGTGCACGACCTGCAGAGAAACAGAAGGAATCGCAATGGCACGTCTTGCCGGAGTCGACATCCCCAATGAGAAGCGCATCGAGATCGCCCTCACCTATATTTTCGGTGTTGGTCGTACCCGCGCGAAGGAGACCCTCGCCGCGACCGGTGTGAACCCGGATACGCGCGTCAAGGATCTCACCGATGAGCAGCTGATCACGCTGCGTGACTATCTGGAAGCGAACTACAAGATCGAAGGCGATCTGCGTCGTGAAATCGACGCCGACATCCGCCGCAAGATCCAGATCAACTGCTACCAGGGTCAGCGTCATCGTCGCGGTCTGCCTGTCCGCGGTCAGCGCACCAAGACCAACGCGCGCACCCGCAAGGGCCCGAAGCGCACCGTCGCCGGAAAGAAGAAGGCCACCAAGTAAGGTCGGCCGGTCCGGGCCACGGGGCGCAACAGCAAGGTCCCATCGTCCGGACACCAACACATCGTATTAGGAAACGAGGGTTTCAATGGCAGCTCCCAAGCAAGCCGCACGCAAGCCCCGTCGCCGCGATCGCAAGTCGATCCCGGTCGGGCAGGCGCACATCAAGTCCACTTTCAACAACACCATCATCTCCATCTCGGATCCGTCCGGCGCGGTTGTGTCCTGGGCGTCCGGTGGCGACGTCGGTTTCAAGGGCTCCCGCAAGTCCACCCCTTACGCCGCTGGCATGGCCGCCGAGTCCGCCGCGCGCAAGGCGATGGAGCACGGCCTCAAGAAGGTCGACGTCTTCGTGAAGGGCCCGGGCTCCGGTCGCGAAACCGCGATCCGTTCCCTGCAGTCCGCCGGTCTTGAGGTCGGTTCCATCACCGACGTCACCCCGCAAGCCCACAACGGCGTTCGTCCCCCGAAGCGTCGTCGCGTCTGAGCACTGACAGAATCCCCATCGTCCACCCGCTTCGCCGTCGGTAAGGTGCACAGCCGACGGAAGCTGAAAGGATAACCAAAGTGCTGATTGCACAGCGTCCGACACTCACTGAGGAAGTAGTCAACTCTCAGCGTTCCCGTTTCACGATCGAGCCTCTCGAGCCCGGTTTCGGCTACACGCTTGGCAACTCGCTGCGCCGTACCCTCCTGAGCTCCATCCCGGGAGCTGCGGTGACGTCGGTCCGCATCTCCGGTGCCCTGCATGAGTTCACCACTCTGCCGGGCGTCGTCGAGGACGTGACCGAGATCCTGCTCAACATCAAGGGGATCGTGCTCACTAGCGAGTACGACGAGCCGGTCGCCATGTATCTGCGCAAGAACGGCAAGGGCGAGGCCACCGCCGGGGACATCACCCCGCCGGCCGGCATCACCATCGCCAACCCCGATCTTCACATCGCCACCCTTGACGAGGACGGCGAGCTGGAGATCGAGTTCACCGTCGAGCGCGGCCGTGGTTATGTCCCGGCCCAGCTGAACAAGCAGGACAACGGCGAGATCGGTCGAATCCCGGTGGATTCGATCTATTCTCCGGTGCTCAAGGTGAGCTACAAGGTCGAGGCCACGCGCGTTGAGCAGCGTACCGACTTTGACAAGCTCATTCTGGACGTGGAAACCAAGCCCGCCATCTCCCCGCGCGACGCCGTGGCGTCCGCCGGTTCCACTCTGGTGGAGCTCTTCGGTCTGTGCCGCGAGCTCAACACTCAGGCGGAAGGCGTGGAGGTCGGCCCGGCCCCGGTGGTCGAAGAGACCAGCCCGGAGATGGCCGTCCCGATCGAGGATCTCAACCTCACGCAGCGCAGCTACAACTGCCTCAAGCGCGAGGGCATCCACACCATCGGCGAACTGGTTTCCCACACCGAGCAGGATCTGCTCGACATCCGCAATTTCGGTATGAAGTCGATCGACGAGGTCAAGGAGAAGCTGCAGTCCCTCGGTCTGTCGCTCAAGAGCTCGCCGCTCGGATTCGATACCACCAACCTCGAAGGCGGCACCTTCTTCTCGCCGGAAGACGAGTGAGTCCCAGCCGTTTTTGACCAATTCCATGCGGGCGGACGTTCGGGCGTCTGCCCACCTGCCCGCATGGCCCCAAAGGAGATAACATGCCTACACCCAAGAAGGGCCCGCGTCTGGCATCCAGCCCCGCCCACGAGCGCCTGATGCTCGCGAACATGGCCACCAGCCTGTTCCAGCACGGCCGCATCACCACCACGCTGCCGAAGGCCAAGCGCCTCCGTCCGCTGGCCGAGCGCCTGATCACCTTCGCCAAGCGCGGTGATCTGCACTCCCGCCGTCGCGTGATGCGCGTCATCCGCAACAAGTCCGTGGTGCACTCCCTGTTCACCGAGATCGCCGAGCAGATGGAGCAGCGCGAAGGCGGCTACACCCGCATCGTGAAGATCGCCTCCCGTCAGGGCGACAACGCCCCCGCCGCGATCATCGAGCTCGTCACCGAGCCGGTGAGCCCGAAGCAGGCCGTCGTGAAGGAAGCCGAGGCCGCCACCAAGGTTGCCGCTCCGGCCGAGACTCCGGCTGAGGCCGCTCCGGTCGCCGAGGCCCCTGCCGCCGAAGCCACCGAGGCTCCCGCTGCTGAGGCTCCCGCCGAGAAGGCTGAGTGAGCGTAGCGCCCGTCTGACGGCGTGACGTACGTTCTGGGCCGGGAATCCGTTCCGTTGCAAGGATCGGGTTCCCGGCCTTTTTGCATACGTGACCGAGTTGGATGGAATTGTCTATGCGGTTTCACCTCGTACCAGCCGGCAGGGTATCGTGATTCTGCGCGGGGATAGCGGGCCGTCGGCGGGCTTGCGTCGGATTCGCTCGATCAGGAGCTCAACGGCTCGTTCGGCCAGTTCGCCGTAACCAACCTCAAGCGTGGACAGCTGCGGCACGGAGTATCGGGCGTTCTGCCCCATGCCGTCATGTCCGAAAACGGCCTTGTCGTCGGGCACGCGGATGCCTGCTTCGTGCAGTCCGCGAATGAATCCTGTTGCCACCAGATCATTCATGCAGTAGAACACGTCGTATCGGGCCAGCAACTCCGGTTGCGCCACAAGATTCTGGGCCGTCTGAAAGCCACCTTCAGCCCTCCAGTCGCAGGGGAAGCAGTCGGACTCATCGCCCAAGCCGGAGCTGACCAGACTGCGCAGCACTTCCTCGACTCCCGTGTCACGTCCGGTCCAGTTGTGGTCGATGGGGGAACTCGACGGCTGATGCGCACCGATGACGGCGGCGTGCTGGTATCCCCGACCGGTGAGATATCCGAAGGCGACGTCGGTATTGCCGCGATCGGTGATCACGCTGTCGAACAGCGGAGGCTCATCTTTGTAGTTGAGCAGAACAGTGGGCAACTCGCCGATGATGTCCTTGAGATCGGACGCATTCGAGCTGTTGAGGTTGATGATCATGCCGTCGCACGGCAGCGTCGTCATGCGGCGCAGAGAATCCTTCGCAGACAGCGCTTCGTATGAGGATTCCTGCACAATGACGCGGAGTTCACGCCCCTGTGCCGCTCGGGAGACCGCGGCAGCGATCTGGGCGAAATACGGATGCAGGAGATCCGGCACAAGCAAGGCGATGATGTTGCTGTTCCCGCGCTTGAGGAATCGGGCTGCGGCGTTGCGCGTGTAGCCGATCGCCGTCGCAGCGGCAAGCACCTTCTGCGCAGTGGACGGTCGGACGCTGTCCTCGCCGCGTAGCGCGGCCGCTGCGGTTCCCACGGACACGCCCGCTTCGCGCGCCACATCTTTTATCGTTGTCATTGCCGCTTCCGTTGTCGCTTGCTGTTGGATCGGTACACGTCGATACGTGGTAGACAGACCCCGTCGGGGCGCTGCCGATCGCGGTCCAGTCTAGCGTGTGCGGGCGTCTTCCGCAGGGCGCCGATCAGACTTGAAAAAACCTGACAGGTTTGTAACGTAACAGTTGAAGTTGCATAAAAAATCTCTTGGTGTTATGCTCAAAGTGATCATCGAAGACCGAAGCCGATCGATGATGATCACGATAAGAAATCCTTGATTCTTTGCTTAATGCCAAGTGAGCAAAGAATTTCGGATAGCACGGGGCAATGGAAGGCTCGATGTGTGTAGTGCAGTCTGCTGCTGCATTGCTGTTCCTAAAATTGCAACGTTACAATTCAAGACTGCGTCGGGCATACGCCCGATGCTCGGTCGAAGGAGAACATATGAGAAGACCACACTCTCAAACATTCCCAGGCAAGGAAGCCAAACGACTGGCAGCCTCCGTGGCGGCCATAGCCACGCTCGCCTCCATGGCGGTCACCACAGGTGCCGTTGCTGCGGGCGCTGCCTATGCCGCTGACGGTCCAACGCTGGAACAGCCGTACGATAGCATCCGCCCCGGTGAGGTGTGGCGCGACACGGACGGCAACCTTATCGAGGCTCATGGCGGTGCCGGAGATGCTTTCGAGGAATCCGAGATTGGTTATGATGTGACGGGGGACGGCGATCAAAATGATCGGGTTTACCTGTTGTATGGCGAGAACAAGACGCATGCCACGCGGCCCGTCGATGGCGTCAACGGGTATTGGTCCACGGACATGAAGAACTGGCACAACATGGGTACTGTGCTACCTACTCATAATGTGCTGCCCAACAAGGTCATCACCATAGGCGATCCCGGTACGCAGGAATCGTATACTGACGTAGATCAGCGCGTCTACTACAAGGATCATCAAATTGATCCTGATGGCGTGCGCATCGACTACGGTACCAAAGATCACAAGGACAAGACACAAACATTTGCGGTGCTCAGCGAGGAGAACTATTCCGAGTTCAAACGTCTGGCCGCTCTGAGCGAGCAGGAAGCGGCTGCCGAGAACAAGAGCGAGCAGGCGGCATCTGCCAAGGCTGTGGCGGCGGCATATGTTACTGGTACCGGCGAAGATGGCAAGCCCACGTATGATGAAGCTCTGCTGCGCAATGCTTTCGTGGATTTGTACGGCATGTATAACATTGTCGAACGTCCGAAGATGATCTACAACAAGAAGACCAAGCAGTTCGTCATTATTTTCCATAGTGATTCGGCTGCCAACGCCCATGCAGGACGTAACGCATGGATCCAGGGGTGTGCTGCGACTGCCACCCCGACCGACTGCACTCAGTACTACAAAGATGGCAATACCGACACGGGGTCGCGTTATTCTCGCGCCGAAATCGGTTATGCAGTGTCCGACAGTCCGTTCGGACCGTTCAAGCTCGTGAATACCGAGCGCATGAACTACAAGAAGGAGCTCAGTCCGAAACGTCTTGGCGAATCCCGTGATTTCACGGTGTTCATTGACCGTGGCGTCGACAACAACCATGATGGCGTGGACGACGCGTATGCCGTCTATTCCTCGGAAATGAATGCGCAGATGTACGTCTCCCTGCTCAACGACACATATACTGCGCCCGCCAAGCCAGGAGATACCGCCGAAGTTGGCAAGGATTTCAGCTATCGCGTGCTTCCGGATGGCAAGCGTGAAGCTTCTTCGGTGGTGCATATCGGAGACTGGTATTACATGCTTACATCCGGTACCGCCGGATGGTCTGCATCAGGAGTCATCGCTTACCGTTCCAAGTCGATGATCACCGCTGAGGGTACCCAGTGGGAGAAGATCGCCAATCCGTTGCAGGGCCCCGGAACGGATGTGGATCACGGAAATGGTTTCAATTCGCAGCCCACATACATCTTCACGGTTGATGCGTCCAAGAATGAATACATCTACATGGGCGATCGCTGGAAGACCGAAAACGGATCCGCGGGGCGCAACTCTCGTTTGGTCTGGCTGCCCATTCAGGTGACCGATGACGGTCAGATGCGCATCGAATTCTATGACAAGTGGGATCCGCAGAATCCGAACGTATACAAGGCCACCACCACGTTGACTGATCTTAACTACACGGTTCCGATCGATCAGACCAGTGACTTCGCGGCCAACACGCTTACCCGGGATGTGAATGTCTCTCTGGACGGTAAGGAGTACAGGGACGTACCCGTTACATGGGATGCCAAGACCCTCAACGAGGCTTTAGCATCACTGGGTACTTCCACTGTTTTCGGCGTTCTGCACGCCGATGGCAATAACGAGCCGGTCAATGAGCGCAAGGTGTATGCCACCGTAACGGTCGTCTCGGCTACCACGCAGCCCAATACATTGGGTGTGGCTCTGGGCAGCGGTCTCGATACCTTGAAAGTCGGAGTGACCGATTCCCTGAAATTGCGTATGACTACGCCTGCCGGCAAGAACATTGACGTGAGCGGTGCTTCTTTCTCTTCCGATGACGATTCCTTAGCTACCATCAAGAAGGGGAAGATCACCGGCGTTAAAGAGTCCAAAGAGGGTGTGACCGTTACCGCGACAGTGCCCAATTGGGACCCGAATGGGGTTGCGCGCGAGCTCGATTTGTCGAAGAACGTGATCATGCCTTCCGAGGCTGAGAAGCTGCTGTCCATCGATACCATGAAGGCCAATCCGTTCGTGGACAAGAAGGGCAATCCGCTGCCTTCTTCCAAGGAAGAAAACGGTGGCAGCGGCGGCGTGTTTCTCAAAGATGGCGTAATTACCATCGACGGTGGGGGTGCATTCCTTCCTGCGGAAGGCGGCGATGAATGGACTGATTACACCGTGGAGATCGAAGCTGAGTCTGGTGCGAGCTTCCAACTTGGATTGCGTAACTCCGGCAAGAGCGACAAGACCACCGCGGTATGGGGACTGAGCAACTCCACTCTGAGTCGCACCGATGGTGATGAAAAACTTGCCAATGTTGACATTGATGGATTGACCAGCACCATCAAGGGCACTTCAAACACGTTCCTTATTTCGGTGCGAGGCCGAGTAGTCACCACCTATGTCAATGGCCATTTCATCGACCGCGCACTCCTGTCGAAGTCTGCGACGAGCGGCAAGATTTCCTTCGGATCTAACTGGTGGAGCGTGTCTACGCTGACCAAGCTCAACGTATATGCCGCCAATCCGTCTCTTACTGCCAGTGCCGTATTCCCCGTAGTATCTGCCGATACGGTTCGCGCTACGGAGCTCAAGCTGCAGGATCCCATGAAAGAAGTCGTTTACGAGCAGGGACAGCCGCTGGATTTTGATGGTATGAAGTTGCTTGCCAAGATCGAACCCAGCAGTGAATATACCGATGTAACTGCTGAGATTGCTGCTAATCCTAGCAAGTACGTGACTGGGTACGATGCCAATACGCTAGGTACTCAGATTGTGACCATCACCTACGGTGGCCAGTCTGTCACGCAGGCCGTGACCGTAATAGCCAAGCCCGTGCCGGATACGGTCAAGCCGACCATTGAAGGAGCGACTGACATAACGGTGAAACTCGGTGCTTCGTTCGATCCGTTGGAGGGTGTGACCGCTACGGATGACGTGGACGGTGACGTGTCCGGTTTGATCAAGGTTGCCGGTGCGGTGGATACGTCGAAGGCCGGTTCGTATGAGCTGACCTACACCGTGTCCGACAAGGCCGGCAACACAGCGACCGCGAAGCGTACGGTCACGGTCAAGGATGAGTCGGTGACGCCGCCTGCGCCGGACAAGACCGCTCCGGTGTTTGCCGGTGTGGCTGACGTGACGGTGGAGTTCGGTGCTTCGTTCGATCCGTTGGAGGGCGTGACCGCTACGGATGACGTGGACGGTGACGTGTCCGGTTCGATCAAGGTTGCCGGTGCGGTGGATACGTCGAAGGCCGGTTCGTATGAGCTGACCTACACCGTGTCCGACAAGGCCGGCAACACGGCGACCGCGAATCGTACGGTCACGGTGAAGGACAAGGCCGCGGATGGCAAGCCTGGCGAGGATGGCAAGCCTGGTCAGGATGGCAAGCCTGGTCAGGATGGCAAGCCTGGCGAGGATGGCAAGCCTGGTCAGGATGGCAAGCCTGGCGAGGATGGCAAGCCTGGCGAGAACGGTGAGGACGGTCAGCCCGGCCAGAATGGTCAGGATGCCGGCCAGTCCAATCAGCCCAACCAGAACAACCAGTCCGGTCAGAACGGTGGCAAGGTGCAGCAATCCGGCAGCACCAAGAACGGCGGCCTGGCTTCCACGGGCGCTGCGGTGAGTGGCGTGGCTGCGCTGGCTGTGGCGCTGCTTGCCGGCGGTGTCGCGCTGGTTCGTCGTGCCCGCCGCGACTGAGACCGGTGACGGCATCCGTACAGGCTCGTAGAAAGGAGATCATCTAGGGCTATCTCAACTCATCTGTTTCACTGATGATTGTGTTTCCCGGCGCGTCGTATGAATCATCATGCGACGCGCCGTTTTCTGTGTCATCGTGCGGGCACGCAAACATCCGATATGGATGTACACCGTGTGCATCCGTCGTCGCCATCGGTGCGGATGCCGTTGCGTTGTGGCCGGCATCACGCGCGCGGTATGCGACAATGAGGGGCGTGATACGACTGCGGATTGACTTGGCATACGACGGCGGCGAATTCTACGGCTGGGCGAAGCAGCCGACCCTGAGGACCGTGCAGGGGGAGATCGAATCGGCGCTGGCGAGAATCCTGCGCACGACGGCATCGGCGGACGACGGGCTACAGCCGCGGCTTGTGGTGGCCGGGCGCACGGACACGGGCGTGCACGCGGCGCATCAGGTGTGCCATCTGGACGTGGAGGAGGAGTCGCTGGCCGGCGTGGTCAGGCATATGGACGTGCCGGCCGAAACGGCGTTGCAGCGTCGGCTCGACCGCATGCTGCCGAACGACATCGTGATCCACCGCGTCACCCGCGCGCCGGAAGGGTTCGACGCCCGTTTCTCCGCGCTGGAACGAACGTATGTGTACCGCGTGTGTGACGCTGACGATCCGGCCACCGCGCCCATGGACCCGCGGCTGCGCGGTTTCGTGCTGCGCGTGGACGGCGGTCCGCTCGACGTGGACGCCATGAATCAGGCCCTTGCCGCGACGATCGGCCTGCACGACTTCGGCTCGTTCGCCATCCCCAACCCGGGCGGCACCACCATTCGCGAGGTGAAGTACGCGCATTGGGCTCGCGTGCCCGTCCGGCCGCTGGCCATGCCGGCTGAGACCGCCGTGGGCGTTCCCGCGTACGCGACGCCGACCGCGGAATCCGGGCTGCTGGCACTCACTATCGTGGCCGACGCCTTTGCACGCAACATGGTCCGCTCGCTTGTGGGCGCGTCGATCAAGGTGGGGCTCGGCAAGCGGAGCGTCGACTGGTTCCATGGGAAGGTCGTCGAACCGAAGCGCGAGGGGGAGACCGGGCCGATCGCGCCGCAGGGCCTCACGCTCGAGCACGTGGCCTACCCGCCGGACGATCAGCTGGCCGCCCGCGCTGAAGCCATCCGCGCCAAGCGCACACTGTAGCCGCAGCCCTGCACTTTCGCATGATCGGTCCAACCTGCGCGCCCCGAAACGCAGCTTGGACCGATTGCGCGAAAAAACGGCCCCAAAACGGCCGGAAAATCGCATGATCGGTCCAAGCTGCAAAATACGGGCCACAGGTTGGACCGATCATGCGCTTAGCACAGCCGTAACATAACCGGGCATCCCCGGTAACGCCGGCCGCCTAGCGTAGCCATCAGTGAGCAGGCGGGCCGCAGCTCGAATGCGGCCTCGCACGGTCGCAAGCCGCCATCGAACCGGTGGCACGCCGACCGGGAACGGCACGGGCAAGGAGCGCGAGATGGTCGATACGAGTGCACGGAAATTGGCCGCGGAACTGGTCAACCGCAGGGAGGCCATCAACCGTGAGCTGAGCCGCAACGGCGTGCGGTTCGGCATCTACAAGAACGGCACATACCACGATCAGCTGTTCCCCTACGATCCGGTGCCGCGCGTGATCGAATCCAACGAATTCGACGAGCTCGAACGCGGCCTCAAGCAGCGCGTCGATGCCCTCAACGCGTACCTGAGGGACGTCTACTCGGACAAGCGCATCATTCACGACGGCATCATTCCCGAAGAGTACGTGTACACGTCCGCCGGCTACTTCCCGCAGGTCAACGGCGTGACCCCGCCGGCCGGCATCTTCGCGCACATTGCCGGCGAGGATCTGGTGCAGGGCGAGGACGGCCAGTGGTGGGTGCTCGAGGACAACCTGCGCATTCCGTCCGGTGCGAGCTACCCGCTGTTCGTGAGAGACATCGAACGACGCACCTGCCCCACGCTGTTCCGCGACGTGCGCATCCGCGACAATCGCGCCTACCCCACGTTGCTGCGCAAATCGATGGATTTCGTGTCCACCGAGGGCATTGCTGTGGTGCTCACGCCGGGCCGCTACAACTCCGCGTTCTTCGAGCACGCGTATCTGGCGGAGAAGACCGGTGCCGTGCTCGCCTTCCCCGAGGACCTTGAGGTGGAAGGCAACAAGCTGTGGTTCGTGGACTACGCGGGCGCCAAGCACCGGGTGGGCGTGGTGTACCGCCGTCTGTCGGACGAATATCTGGACCCGTTCGCCTTCAACCCGGATTCGGTGATCGGCGTACCGGGGTTGCTGTCCGTGTACCGGGCCGGCAACGTGGCGATCATGAACGCGCCGGGCAACGGCGCCGCGGACGACAAGGCGATCTACTACTTCGTACCCGCCATGATCCAGTACTACCTGCATGAGGACCCGATTCTCAAGAACGCGCCCACGTACATGCCGATGTTCGAGTCCGACCGCAAGGAGGTGCTGAACCGGCTGGGCGAACTGGTCATCAAGGACGTGGCGGAGGCCGGCGGCTACGGCGTGGTGTTCGGCTCGTCGCTCGATGCGGCGCGCCGCGAGGAACTGGCGGACCGGATCAAGGCCGAGCCGCGGCGGTTCATCGCCCAGGAGGTCATCCAGTTCAAGGATCTTTCGGTGATCGACCCGGCCACGGGCGAGGCGGTGCCGCGCAAGGCCGATCTGCGCGCCTTCGTGGTGACCGGCAAGAGCACGCACGTCTGGTATTCGGGCCTGACGCGCTACTCGTCCATCCCCGGGCAGATGATCGTGAACTCGTCGCAGGGCGGCGGCTTCAAGGACACGTGGATCATGGCCCCGGACGAGCATTCGGGCGTGCAGGAGGACGCCGACCAGTCGCGCGAACGCGAGAAGATCGCCATCGCCGCGGAATCCGCCCGCCACGCGCTGGCGCTCGTCACCTCCTCCAAGACGGACACGCTGTACTGGCTGGGCCGCTACACCGAGCGCGTGTTCACCACGATCAAGCGCTTCTTCCCGTTCTACGACCAGGTGATGGACACGGATGTGGATGCATTTCGTCCGTTCGCCCGTGCGCTCGACCTGCCGGAGGACTTTGCCGACTTCGACGCGTTCATCCAGAACTTCCTCTACGACGAATCCAACCCGGACTCCGTGCACGCCGCCATCAAGGCCGCTTTCAACAATGCGGTGATCCTGCGCCCCGAACTCGGCTCCGATCTGCTGCAATACGTGGAGCTCGCGCTCACGAACATCGTGGATGCCTCGCGCAGCGCCGGCAGCAGCAGCGAGGGCCTGTACAAACAGCGTGACATCACCGACGATCTGCTTGCCTTCTGGGGCGGCATCGAGAACTCCACGGTGGATCAGACGCTCAAGTCGTTCATCTTCATCGGCAAATACGTGGAGCGCATCGACCTGTACACCCGCTTCGGCCTGCCCAAGGAGCAGCTGCTGCCGCCGCTGAGGAAGCTCGCATCCTACGCCATGACGTTGGACGGCATGCCCCTGCCGCAGTGCTTCGCGGACGGAGTGCGCTGGCTCATCGACCAGATGCCGGTGCGCGGATACGCCGATCTGGCCAGCACGCTCAGGGCCTTCCTCGACGGGTTCGGCGACCGCATCAGCGCCAGCCGGCTCAGGGACATCGGCATGATCAACGCGATGAACATGGACGCCACGAAGCTGTAGGGCCGGTCGCTGCGCCCGCGTACGGCCCTGCGGCGTGCGGCTCCGCGCAAAGGCCGTACAATGGAGGCGACGGACTGATACCGTGACGGAACCGGGCCGTCGGCGTTGCTGTACCATGTCGTTACGAACTTCGAGGCGAGGGGCTGAAACCGTTGAAAAAACTGGTGTTCGACTATCGGATGAAACTGTCGTTCAGCGCGCCCGTCACCGACCACCGCTTCCAGCTGCGCTGCATCCCCGCCACCGGCCCGCGCCAGCAGGTGGTGGACGTGGAGGTGTCCATCGACCCGGACGTGAAGCTGGAGACCACCATCGACTCGTTCGACTCCGTGGTCAAGACCGGCTACATCCCCGAGGCGCACGACCATTTCAACTACTCGGTCACAGGCATCGCCTTCGTGGACAACGAGCACATCAAGCCGGAAATCTACAAGCCGCTCTACCGGTTCGACTCCGCGCTCACCGTACCGGGCCCGACCGTCACCGCCCTGACCGAGCGGTGCAAGGACCGTCTGCGCCACGAGTCCAATACCGGCTCGCCGGTCGCCGTGGCCCGCGTGATCATGGACGAGGTCTACAAGGCGTTCACTTACACGCCGCTGTCCACCACCATCCGCACCACCGCCGAGCAAGCGCTCGCGCAAGGCAAGGGGGTGTGCCAGGACTACGCGCACGTCATGCTCGCCGTCTGCCGCCACATGGGGCTCACCGCGCGCTACATCGCCGGACTGCTGGGCGGCGAGGGCGCCACGCACGCGTGGGTGGAGGTGTATCACAAGGACCGTTGGATCGGTCTCGACCCCACGCACAACCGCATGGTGGACGACAACTACATCACCATCGCCCACGGACGCGACTACCGCGACTGCATGCTCGACATAGGCATCTTCTCCGGCGTGAGCGTCAAGCAGACCCAGTGGGTCAACGCCTCCGTGCACGAACAGCGTATCTGAAAGGATTGTTTCATGACCACCATCGCCATCATCGGAGCCCTTGACGAGGAAGTCGCGCTCATTGCCGGCGCGCTGGACAACGCCGAGCATGACCGTGCCGCCAGCCTCGATGTTTCCCGTGGAACACTGACCACGAACGGCGGTGAAACCGTGAACGTGGCGGCTACCGTGGGCGGCATGGGACTGGTCAACGCCGCGGCCACCACGCAACGGCTCATCGACGCCTACGCGCCGGACGCCGTGATCTTCTCTGGCATTGCCGGCAACCTCAACCGAGAACTACACGTCAACGACGTAGTGCTCGGCGGCACGCTGCGCTACCTCGACACCGACATGCGCCTGGTGGGGCAGTGGACGCCTGGTACGGAGAGCGCTCCGGTGGAGGAATTCCATTCCGACGACCGGCTGCTCGCGCTCGCCGACGCGGCTCTGACCGATGCCGGCATTCACCACATCACCGGCATCATCGCGTCCGGTAACTACTTCGTGGACACGCCGGCAAAGGTGAACGAAGTGGTGCTGGCCACCGGCGCCGACGCAGTGGAGATGGAAGGCGCCGCCGTGGCCCACGTGGCCGCCCGCAACGGTGTGCCCGCGCTGGTGATCCGTGCCCTGTCCGACAATGCGGACACCGACTACGAGGTGTTCAAGGAGTTCGACATCTCCGAATACGCGAACACCGCCGCGCGGCTGGTGGTGGACATCCTGCGCCGCATGTGAGCGCGGGCGTTGACGGGAACGGAACATACAGGTGACGAAGACGGATGATGAGGCCCATGAGGGCGCCGGTGCACGGGCCGACGGGCATACGGGTTCCGCGCACGGGGGACAGACTCGTGAACGGAACCAGGGCGAGCGGACGCCGAGCGGCGGGCGGCGACGGACGCTGCGTGACGCGGCGGCCGAGGCCCACGTGTCCATCGCCACCGTGTCGAATTACCTGAGCGGCTACCCGTACATGCGCGAGACCACCAAGAAGCGCGTGCAGCAGGCCATCGACGACCTTGGCTACGTAGTCAACAGCGCTGCGCGCACGCTCAAGACCGGGCGCACCGGGCTGCTCACCCTGTCCGTATCCGACCTTCGGCAGGCGTACTTCGCGGAGCTGTCCGAGCGGATCATCGCCGCCGCACGGTACCGCGGCTACGGCGTGCTCATCGAATCAACGGGGCTTGACCGTTCGCGCGAGCTTGCCAGTCCCACCAACGTGCGCAATCATGCCACGGACGGGCTGATCGTCAGTCCCGCCATGCTCACCGATCGGGACACGGAGGTTTTCGCCGGCGACTACCCGCTCGTCATGCTCGGCGTGCAGCCGTTCACGCCCGACTGCCCGCATTTCGTGGTCAACAACGTGCAGGCCGCCTACGATGCCACGACGCATCTCATCGCAGCCGGGTGTCGGCGCATCGCGATCATCGGCGGCGAGTTGGAGGGCAGACCGTCCTCCCGGACCACGCGAGCCGAGGGATACCGGCGGGCCATCGAAGACCACGGCATGGCGTTCGACCCGCGGCTCGTGCGCGCGGTACAGGATTGGAACGGTCTGGCCGGGGCGCATGCGGTGACCGCGCTGCTGGACGACGGGCTTCGCCCGGACGGCATTGTGGCCTGCAACGATCATCTGGCGTTCGGCGCCATGAGGCAGGTCAAGGACTTGGGCATGAACATCCCCGAGGACGTGCGCGTGGTGGGCTTCGACAACATCGACGAGGCGCGCTTCTCCATCCCCTCACTCACCACCGTGGACCAGAGCGCCGATGCCGTGGCCATCAAGGCCGTCGATTCGATCATCGCGCAGATCGAGGCCGGGCATCGGGCGCCGGCCGGACTGGAGTATGTCCCGCATCGGCTGGTCTACCGGGCTTCCTCGCCCGAGGCGTAGGGCGAGCTCTCTTTCGAGCAAACTTTCGGGGGTATTTCTGTCCCAACCGTTGAAATTCCGCCGATCTGCCGGGAAATACCCCGGAAAGTTTGTCAACAGCAGCAGGCCAACCCGCTCGCCCGGTCTGCCCTCCTGACCGGCCCGTCCACCCGCCCGGCCAACGTCTGGGTAAACGCCGTCTTACGGCTGAATGATTTCTCCATAAAGACCGGTCGCCGCTCCACGCGAAGGCGGGACAATCGAGTCGGAACGACGAGAGGGGGAGTATGCCCGCTGCCGTCGCAAACCATGGGAAACCAAAACCATCAACGGTTGGAGAGATATGAGGAACACAGCCATGCCTGCCAAGGCCCTGCGGGGAGCGATCGCCGCACTGGCCGCCGCGGCCACGCTGGTGTCCGGAGCGATCGTCGCGCAGGTGCAGCCCGCGTACGCCGCCGAGTCCGGCAACCAGCAGAGCTTCATCCAGTATGACGTCGCCGCCGCCCCGTCCGGGGATCCGAACAAGGCGCTGACCGCCATGCTGAACGACTTCAACACCTATTGGACGCCCGGCAAGGGTGTCACGGACGCCGGCGTCAGCGTGCTCAAGCACGACGACGACCTGACCGAGCAGATCAACAACAAGGCCGCCAAGGACACCGCGGACAAGACCAACGATCAGCAGGCGCGCGCCTACTCCGACGCCCAGATGAACATCACCGACACATTGGCCGACGGTCTGGGCGCCACGCTCGGCGGCTACTTCAAGGCGGACATGAACGCCGGCAAGCTGCCGAAGACCGAGGCGTACCTCAAGGCCATGGCCGGCTCCATCGGCACCGGCGACGCGAAGAACACGTACGCGCACCCGCGCCCGTACATCGATCGCGCGAACTATGACGGCGAGAAGCTGGACCTCAAGGGCCTCAAGACCACGCTGAACATCAGCAAGGTGCCCGCCTACGAATCCGATCCGTACGGCTACGACGCGCTGGCAAACTCCGGCTCGTTCCCGTCCGGCCACACCACCTTCGCGTTCGCGCTGGGTACCGCGCTCGCCACCGCGCTGCCCGAGCTGGGCCCGCAGATCATGACCCGCGTGTCCGAGGCCGGCAACAACCGCATCGTGCTCGGCGTGCACTACCCGCTGGACATCATGGGCGGGCACATCGCCGGTGCATACGGCGTGGCCAACGCGCTGGCCGACTCAGCCACCGCTCAGCAGGCCAAGGATGCTCGCGAGGAGCTCCAGTCCGTGCTCGGCGCCGACTGCCAGGCCAACGGTCTGACCAGCGACGTGAACCTGCACTCCTGCATCAACAAGACCAACGCCAACGGTCAGTCCAGCAAGAAGGACTACGGCGGCTACACCAACGCCTTCACCGACGACGTGGTCAAGGATCCGGTCGTGGACGAGGACTCCACGCTGGCCGCCTACGAGGCCCGCATGACCTACGGCTTCCCGCAGACCGGTGACGCCACCAAGCGCCCGGTGGTGCCGGAAGGCGCCGAGCGTCTGCTCGCCAACGTCGAGTACTTCAACACCGACGACGCCAGCGATCCGGACGACGCCAAGCTCAAGTTCACCACCGACGAACTGCGTCAGGTGATCGCCGCCAGCGAGATCGAATCCGGCTACCCGCTGGACGCGAACAGCAACGGCTGGGGTCGCGTCAACCTGGCGAAGATCTACACCGCGCGCGTCACCTTCGACGGCACGGATCCGTCCACCCGCAAGATCACCAGCATCTCCTTCGGCCACCATCGCAACGAGGTGAAGATCGAGCAGAAGGCCGAGGTTCCCACCCAGCCCAAGGCGGATGATCTGTCCAACCTGCTCAAGGCGTACAACAACTACTTCGACTTCTACAAGGGCGGCGTGACCGACGGCGATAAGTCCGGCGTGCTCAAGCACGACGACGACACCACCGAGGCCATCAACAACAAGGCCGCCGCGGACGACGCCCAGAAGGCCCGCGCGGTCTCCGACGCCGCCATGAACTCCACCGACACGCTGTACGACGCGCTCGGCCCCGTGCTCGGCCAGTACTTCAAGGAAGGCATCGCCACCTGCACGTCCGACGACAACTACGGCGACAAGGACTGCAAGCTGGCCAACGTGTCGTTCTTCCTCAGCTGGGCCGACTACTCGGTGAGCACCGGCACCGCCAAGAAGTACTTCCAGCACCCGCGTCCGTACGTCGACCGCATCAACTACCGCGGTCAGACCCTGAACCTCGGCGATCTCAAGCAGACGCTGGACATCAAGAAGGTCAAGGCGTACGAGGATCAGGGCCAGTACGACGGCCTCGCCTCCTCCGGCTCGTTCCCGTCCGGCCACACCACGTTCGCGTTTACGCAGGGCACCGGCTTGGCGTACCTGCTGCCCGAGCTCGGCCCGGAGATCATGACCCGTGTGTCCGAGGCCGGCAACAACCGCATCGTGCTCGGCGTCCACTACCCACTGGACATCCTCGGCGGGCACATCGCCGGCCAGTGGGGCGTGGCCTCCATGGTCGCCAACCCGGCCACGGACCCGAACGATCAGAACAACTACCAGGCCATTTACGGCCAGTACGCGCGTCAGGAGCTCGTAGACTACCTGACGGCTCGCTGCAAGGCCGACGGTCACGGCTCAACGCTGGCCGAGTGCATCGCCAACACCGGTGCGAACGCTGCCAACGGTTACCAGAACGCCTTTACCGACGCGGTGGCCACCGAGCCGGTCACCGACCGCAAGTCCGCCATCGACGTGTACGGCGAACGCATGACCTACGGCTTTGCCCAGGTGGGCGAGACCGGGCAGGCTGCGCAGGTGCCGGATGCCGCCGTGGCGCTGCTGGACAACGTTGAGGCCTTCAAGGACCTCACCGTCGACCAGAAGAAGGCCGTGCTCGCCGCCACTGAGGGCGATTCCGGCTATCCGCTCGACGCCTCCTCCGAAGGCTGGTCGCGCCTGAACCTCGCCAAGGCGTACAGCGCCAAGGTGACCCTGAGCCAGGACGGCAAGACCGTCGTCAAGGTGGAGCCGGGCCAGCCCGTGGCCTCCGTGGTACGCGAGTCCGCTCCGCAGCCCACGCCGGATACTGTTGCGCCGGTGTTTGCCGGTGTTGACGACGTGACGGTGGACTTCGGTGCTGCGTTTGATCCGTTGGCCGGTGTTTCGGCTAAGGATGACGTGGATGGTGACGTGACTGCTGCGATCAAGGTGTCCGGTGCCGTGGATACCTCGAAGGCCGGCAAGTACGAGCTGACCTATACGGTGTCTGACAAGGCCGGCAACACGGCGACTGCGAAGCGTACGGTGACGGTCAAGGCTGAGCCGGTGACGCCGCAGCCCGTGGATAAGACCGCGCTGACTGCGGCGATTACGGATGCTGGGGCGCTGAAGCAGGCGGATTACACGGCTGAGTCGTGGGCCGTGTTTGCCACGGCGTTGGCTGATGCGAAGGCGGTTGCCGCGGATGCGGATGCCACTCAGGATCAGGTGGACGCTGCTTTGAAGGCGCTGTCCGCCGCGCGTGAGGCGCTGGTGAAGGCTGAGCCGGTGACGCCGCAGCCCACGGATAAGACCGCTCCGGTGTTCTCTGGTGTGGCCGATGTGACGGTGGACTTCGGTGCCGCGTTTGATCCGTTGGCCGGGGTTTCGGCTACGGATGACGTGGACGGTGACGTGACGGCTGCGATCAAGGTGACGGGCTCCGTGGATACCGCGAAGGCCGGTCCCTACGAGCTGGTCTACACGGTGTCTGACAAGGCCGGCAACGTGGCGACTGCGAAGCGTACGGTGACGGTCAAGGCTAAGCCGGTGACGCCGCCGCAGCCCGGTCAGCCCGGTCAGCCGGGTCAGCCCGGTCAGCCGGGTCAGGATGGCAAGCCGGGTGAGCCTGGTCAGAATGGTCAGGACGGTCAGGACGGTAAGCCGGGTGCCGACGGTCAGGACGGCAAGCCGGGTCAGGACGGTGCTGCTGTCGACGACGGTCAGGACGACGGTCAGAAGGCCGATCAGAAGTCGGATGCCGGCAAGACCGTTGACTCCGGCAAGAAGCAGGCTGCCGCGACGCCGCAGACCGGTGTGGCCGTGGCGGGTGTGGCTGCGTTGGCGCTGATCGCCGCTGCGTGCGGTGCGGTGCTGACGCTGACCCGTCGTCGTCGCGACTGAGCCTGCCCCTAGGGGCGGTCCTGTAGGGCTCGCCCTTTTTCCCGGGCGGGTCGGATGGAACGCGTGTCCGTCCGACCCGCCCTTTATCTATGTCCGGACGGGCGGTGGGACGGTTCCGTCTCGTTCCTTCCGGCAAACTTTCCGGGGTGTTTCTCGGTTGGTCGGCGGAATGCCAACATTTTGGCCATAAATACCCTCGAAAGTTTGCCGGATGAGGTGGCCGGACTGGCCATGTAGCTGGTCGGTCAATTGCCTGTCGGGCGGGCCGGTCCGGTCGACAGGCCAAGCCCTGTCCAGGTCGATCCGGCCCAATCCGGCCCTACGAGATGGTGGCGACGGAGCCGCGGTCCACGAGCGTCGGGTCCACGAAGATATGGCGCGTGGCGGCTTCCGGATCGGCTATGCGCTGCATGAGCGTGCGCACGCACAGGTCGCCCAGTTCCTTGGTGTTGGAACGCAGCACGGTCAGCGGGCGGGAGCTCGGCGTGGCATAGCCATCGATGGAGATGAGCGAAATGTCGTCCGGCACGCGCTTGCCCCGTCGCTCCAGAACCTGTGCGATGGCGATGGCAAGATAGTCCGAATGCACGAGCATGGCGGTAACGTGCGTGCCGAGGATGCGGTCCACGATGCCGTCCACGCCGGACGTGTCGTACGGCTGAATGCCGTCCAGAATGAACGGGCAGTCGATGCGGTCGGAACCATTGAGAACATGCTTCCAGCCGTTTTCGATGACCGCGGAGGTGGGGGTGTCGGAGAAGGCGGCGCCGATGCGCGTGTGGCCGTGCTGCAGGAAGTGCACGGCGGCCTTGCGCACGCCGTAATGATGGTTGGTGCGTACCGAATCTACGTAGCAGGTGCCGAATACGGGCTGGTCTCGCTCAGCCACCACCACGGGTACGGGGGAGTGCGCGAACCACTGCCACGTTTGCTCGCCCACGTCGGGTCGGCCTGACGGGGATGCGATGATGCCACATAGGGACGGTTCGGTGGCGAGCCAATCGAGGATTTCCGTCTCGTTGATCTTGTCGTACGAGCTTTCGCGCGAGACGATGCGTGCGCCGAGTTCATTGGCGGTCTCGCGGATGGATTCGATGACGTTGGGCCAGAAGAAGCTGGGCTCGGGCAGCATGACGCCGATGACGGGCTTGCCGGCGTTCGATTCGTCGATGCCGGTGGGCAATGGCATGTCGCTGATGCCGTCCGGCGTGGGAATGGGAGCCGTGAACGATGGGGTGAGCGAGCCGGTTCGCGTGGTGGTGCCGGACAGGGACATGGCCCCGCCACGCACGCGCTTGAGCAGGCCTGCGTTGGCAAGAATGGTCAGATCGCGACGGACCGTGATCTCCGTGGTGTTGAGCAGCGTGGCGAGTTCCGTGACGGTCACGACGCTTTGCCGCGTGAGCAGGCTCAGGATCATGTCCTGACGCTCGGCGGGCAGCAAATCACGCCCATGATGATCGTTAGTGTTCTCAGCCATTGTTCGCTTCCTCGCGTGTGGACCAACCGCGGTCCGTAGATGTTCATTTTCAATCAATAATAGCGTAATCCCGTGAGAAATGATCACAAATGAGCCAAAGGTCGTGTCGAAATACTGAAAACCGGATGATTATTGGTGAATGAACATGATCAAAAATGATTGTATGGTCGGGTTGGGTTGGGTTGGGTTGGGGGTAGGGGGCTGGTCCCGGCTCGGGCCCGGCAAACCATCCGGGGGATTTTCCGGCCGAGGGGGCGGAATGCCGACGGTCGGGAGGGAAATACCCTCGATAGTTTGCCGGATGGACGGCGCCCCGCCCGATACTAAAAGATGCCGACCCTCCCGCTAAGGAGGATCGGCACCCTATGTTGTTTCTGCCGGACCGCTCAGGCGTTCTTGGAGGCGATGATCGGTTCGACGATCGCGCGGGAGTCCTTGCAGGCCTGCGCAACGGCGGCCCAGTCGCCAACCTTCTGCGCGGCGGACGGCACCGGGAAGGAGCCACCGATGGCGAACACGTTCTTGAGGCTGATGTAATCGGCCGCGTTCTTCAGGCTCACGCCGCCGGTGGGCAGGAACTTCATCTCCGCGAACGGGCCGTTGAGGGCCTTGAGGGTCTTCACGCCGCCGTAGGCCTCGGCCGGGAAGAACTTCACGTAGCGCATGCCGCGCTGGTAGGCCTTGTCCACGTCGGACGGGACGGCGGTGCCGGGCAGGATCGGGACGTTGTTCTCCAGCGCCCAGTCCACAATCTCCTCGGTGAAGGCCGGGGTGACCAGACCTTTGGCGCCGGCATCGACGGAGGCCTTGGCCTGATCGAGCGTGTGCACGGTGCCGGCCACGAGCGTGACGCCCGGGACCTCGGCGGCGATCTTCTTCATGCCTTCGATGCAGAAGGGGGAGCGGAAGGTGACCTCGGCCACCGGCACGCCGCCCTCCTCGAGGGCCTGCGCCAGCGGAACGGCTTCGTCGAGGGAATGCAGCGTCACCAGCGGGACGACGCCCAGCTGCTCAAGGTAGGGGAGAAGCTCTTCGCTCTTCGTAACTGCCATTTGGTTCTTCTTTCTGGTTGGGATTGATATTGGATAAGTCGAATCGGCCGGCCGCGCCGGCCCGCGGTCAGTCCGCGCGGTGGTGGGACGCCTTGAACGCCTCAAGCTCGCTCGGCGTGGGCAGACCCTCGTTGTCGGAGACGAACTGGGTCTGGATGGCTCCCAGCGCGCAACCGCGTTCCATGGCCTCGGCGATGGACTTGCCCTCCAGCAGGGCGGACAGGGTGCCGGCCGCGAAGCCGTCTCCCGCGCCGACGGTGTCCACCACGGTGTCCACCACGAAGCCGGGCACGTATATGCTTTCGGAGCCGTTGGTGGCGTAGGCGCCCTTCGGGCCGTCCTTGACGACCGCGACCTTCGCGCCGTTGTCGATGAACGCCTTGGCGGTGTCCTCGATGGTCTCCGCGCCGAACAGTTCGCGGCCCTCGCCGATGCCGGGCAGCACCAGATCGGCCTGGGAGGCCAGCTCACGCAGGGTGTCGCGCATGAGGTCGAGGCTCGGCCAGATGGCGGGGCGCAGGTTCGGGTCAAACGAGACGAACGCGCCGTGCGCGCGGGCCTGCTTGACCAGCTCGTGCGAGGCGGCCAGCGTGGAGTCGGACAGAGGCGGCAGAATGCCGGTCAGGTGCACCACGGAAATGCCGTCGAAGTCCACGGCGTCCACGTCCTCGGGACCCATGGTGGAGGCCGCAGAACCTTTGCGCCAGTAGTAGGTTTTGGGGTCGCCGTGCGAGACCTTGGACTTCATCATGAAGCCGGTCGGGCGCGAGGCGTCCACGGTGACCAGCGAGGTGTCGATCGCGTTGCGCTCCATGAACGCGCGGATGCGATCGCCGAACGGATCCGGAGCCAGCTTGGTCATGTACACCGGCTTCTGGCCGAGACGGGCCAGACCCACGCACACGTTGAGCTCGGCGCCGGCCACGGACGCGTTGAACGTGTCCACGGCACCCAGTTCGCCTTCCTCCATTGCGGTGAACAGCGCCATGGCCTCGCCAACGAGCAGGACCTTGCCGGGCTTCAAGCCTTCGACCGTGAAATCGGCGGTTGTCGTCATTGCAGAACTCCCTTGTAACATCGGTGCTCCTATGCTCCTTCCACACTAGCGCATCGGGCACCCAGAGGCGGGTTGTTGCACGCAAATGCCGTACGATACGACGTATGACAACGATCTGGGATGTGGCCCGGGCCGCCGGGGTGTCTCCGGCGACGGTCTCGCGCGCCTTCCGCCAGCCCGGGCGCGTCAACGTGGACACGCTCAACCGCGTGCTGGCCGAGGCGCAGCGGCTCGGCTACCGGCAGGACGCCATCGTGCCGCGCGGCGAAGACCGGCTCGTGGGCCTCATCGCCTTGGTGGTGACGGATCTGGAGAACCCCGTGTCCGCGCAGTTCGCCCGCAGCATCCAGCGCGAGTGCGCCCGACGCAACTTCGGCCTCATGGTGTGCGAGAGCGAGGAGAGCAAGGAACGCGAGCGGGCGATCATCGTACGCAGCATCCCGCACGTGGACGGCGTCATCCTGAGCGCCTCGCGCCTGTCCGATGCCACGATCCGCAAGATCGCGCAGGAGCGGCCCCTCGCAGTGCTCAACCGCATCGTCGGCGGCGTGCAGTCCATCTATCCGGACGACGCATCCGCCCTGACGGCAGCGGTCGCGGAATTGAAGCGTCTCGGCCATCGGTCGGTCACCTATCTGTCCGGCCCGGAGACCTCGTGGCAGAACGGGTTGCGGCTCAACGCCGTCATGGGTGCGTGCCGGCGCGAGGGGCTCGCTTTCCGCCGCACCCCGTGCGCCTACCCGGTGGGCGAGGCATCCGATGCGGCGTTCGCATCGTTCCTGTCCCGGCCCACCACTGCGGCGATCGCATTCAACGATGACGTGGCCTACGCGTTCATGCTTTTCCTCGAGTCGCATATGATCCGCGTGCCGTGGCAGGTGTCCGTGGTGGGCGTGGACGATACGCCCAAGTGCCTCATCTGCTCGCCGAACCTGTCCAGCGTGCGCGTGCCGCGTGACGAGATGGGACGCATGGCGGCCGACCGGATCATCGACCGCCTGCTGCACACCGCGCCGGCGGACGGGGGAGGCATGCGTCCCGTGGCCCTGCCGTCCGTATTCGTGCCCCGCGCCTCGATCGCCCCCGCGCCCACCGCCGTCCAGATGTAGCGGCTGTCCAGATGGAGTCGTGGTCCCGTACGCGGGATGCCGCAGATACGGCAAGGCTCCCCTCGGCAGGGAGAAGCCGAAGGGAGCCTTGACGCGAATGGTCGCGCGCCGAGCGGAACCGGGCCGCGCGCGAGTTGCCCGTCCGCTCGCGCTACTTCACCGACTTGATGAGCAGCACGGAGACGATGGACAGCACGGACATGACGATGGCGATCGGGAAGATCAGCGTGTAGGTGCCGGTCGCGGTCACGATCGCGGAGGTCAGGGCCATGCCGGCGGACTGGCCGGCCGTGGTGGCCGCGTTGATGAAGCCGAGGTCCTTGCCTGCGTTCTCCTTGCTGGGCAGCACGTCCACGTTGAGCGCCTGGTCGATGGACATGAAGATGCCGTTGCCCAGCGCCACGAAGCAGGCCGCGAGGTACATGCCGGTGATGTCCCGCATGACGATCGGGAACACGAAGCCGACGATCGCCAGGCACGCGGCCAGCACCACCATGGGCTTGCGGCGGTGGATGCGGTCGGACAGCGGGCCCACCACCATCGCCACGATCGAGGCGATCATCTGGAAGACGGCGATCATGGACACCACGTGCGCGGCGGCGTTGCGTTCCAGACCCACGTAGTCCTGGCAGATGTACAGCCAGTAGCCGGAGAGCATCTGGATGCCGAGCAGCAGGAACGTGCGGCAGCAGAACGCCTTCCAGAAGTCGGACGCGCCCTTGACCGGCGGAGTGAAGGAGTAGAGCACGTGCTTCCACACGCTGCCTTCCTTCAGCTCGGTCTTCTCCTCCTTGTTGCCCGGCTCGCGCGGAATGATGAGCAGGAAGAGCATGGCGGAGCCGAACATGCACAGGGCGGCGATGGTGAAGCCCATGCGCACCGAGTTCACGAAGTAGGCGCCCACGAACGCGCCGATGGCCAGACCCAGCGTGTTGCCGAAGCCGATGGCGGACGAGATGGTGCCGCGGTACTGCTCGGGCACGCGGTCGGACACGGTGGAGTAGATGGGCGAGTTCATCATGTTGAAGCCGATCTTGCTCAGCCACAGCGTAACGGTCAGACCCGCGATCACGCCGATGTTGCCCATGAGCAGGTAGAACGCCAGTGTGAACCAGGCGCCCCAGAACAGCCACGGGGTGCGCTTGCCGAACTTCGACTTGGTGAGGTCGGACAGGGCGCCGATCACGATGTTGGCCACGAGGGCGACGATCGAGCCGACGGCGGTCATGGTGCCGAGCACGGCGGTCGGGTTGGCCGCGCCCATGTCCTTGATGCGCTGCGGCAGCAGGACCTGACTGACCATGGCGAAGCCGATGGACATGATGATCCAGAACGCCAGATAGCCGGTCATCCAGCGGGCCAGATTGAACTTGGGGGCCGCGTTTCGGGCGTCCTGCCCGGTTGCGGCGGTTGCTGCGGTCATGTGTTTTGCCTCTCCTTCGGGGGTAATGGGGGTATGGGGATTGGGCGGCCCGCCGCGCGTACGGCGGATCGGCGGGCCGCAAGGGAAGTGACGAACCGGGATCGTCGGGCGGATCGGCCCGGACGGCCTTGCCCGATCGTCCGAACGGATCAGATGGACACGAGGTCCTTGGCCTTGAAGACGAGCTCGGCATGCCAGTCGCCGGACGGGTTGGCGAAGCGGACCATGGCCTTGCGGGTCTGGCCGTCGAAGAACCAGCCTTCGCCGGTGCGCAGGAACTTGTCGTAGTTGAGGAAGCGCGGCACCTCATGGCCATTCACCTCTACGCTCAGCGGGGCGATGCGCCGGCAAAGCACCTCGAGCTCCATGCGCTCCACGCGGGTGGCGTAGGAGCCCTCGCGCGTCGCGTCGATCGCCAAGCCGTCCGCGGAGGGCGTGACCTCCATGCGGGTGGCCAGATACTCGCCGCGCTCCCAGGCGCGGGTCACGCCGTCGTCCTCGTACAGGGTGAACGCGGTGTGCTCGCCCGGCTCGATGAGCACGGTCAGGTGGTCGATCGTCTCGTTGTGCAGGTTCGTCAGGCCCGGGCACTGCGGCACGATGCCGCCGGAGCGCAGGAACATCGGCATGGAGGCCAGCGTGACCGGCACGGTGACGGTCTGGCCGCCGGCGAGCCACGAACGGGTCTCAAAGTCGTACCAGTCGCAGCCGGCGGGCAGGTACACGTCGATGTGGTCGACGCCCTTGTCCAGCACGTTGGCGATGAGCAGCGAGGGGCCGAGCATGAACTCGAAGCTCTCGTCCCAGGCGCGCGGGTCGTTCTGGAACTCGTAGACCAACGGGCGCATGATGGGCGCGCCGGTCACGGACGCCTCGTGCAGCAGGGCGTAGAAGTAGGGGGCCAGACGGTAGCGCAGGCGGATCGCGTCGGCGATGTAGTGCGTGTACTCGGGGTACATCCACGGTTCGGTCACCGTGTTGTCCGTGTTGCACGAGTGGATGGAGAAGCGCGGCTGGAACACGCCGTTCTGCACCCAGCGCACGAACAGCTCGGGCTCCGGAGCATGGCCGTCGAACCCGCCGATATCCGCGCCCTGGTTCGCCACGCCGGACAGTCCCATGCCCAGGATGGTGGGCACGTTGTATTTGAGGTTCGTCCACGTGGTGCCGTTGTCGCCGCACCAGGTCTGGGCGTAGCGCTGAATGCCCGCGTAGCCCGCGCGGTTGGTGACGTACGGGCGTACGTCCGCGTCGAACGCCTCGATGGCGGTGTGCGCGGTCTTGGCCATGAGCGTGCTCATGAGCGGCTTCATCTCGCCGATCGGGCGCTTGAGGCCCTCCGCCTCGGTCAGGGCGTCGTTGTCCGCGATCTCGTACTCGTTGTTGTCGTTCCAGATCCAGCGGATGCCGTTGTCCAGCAGCTGACGGGTCATGTGCTCGCTCCACTTGGCGCGGCCGGCCGGGGACGTGAAGTCCACGAAGTGCGCGGGGCCGCCCCAGTAGCGGTCGGTCTCGGAGGCGGTGCCGTCCGCGGTGCGCACGTAGGCTCCCGCGTCCTCGAAGTCGCTTGCCAGCGGGTGGGTGAGCAGCATGCCGGGCTTGATATTCGGGGAGACCTGCACGCCCTTGGCCTCGAGCGCCTCGATGAATCCGGCCGGGGACGGGAAGCGGTCGTAGTTCCAGTTGAACACGTAGCGCTTGCCGTCCTTGCCGGACGTGTAGCCGGAGGACAGGAAGAAGCCGTCGCACGGCACGCCGTACTTGGCGCAGGTGTCCACGAAGTCCTCGATCGCCTTGTCGCAGTCGCGGTCCAGCTCGGTGTAGAACATCGTGGAGCCCATGTAGCCCAGGCTGGAGAGCGGCATCATGGCCGTCTTGCCGGTCAGGTCCGTGTAGTGCTCCACCACGTCCTTCACGGTCGGCCCGCCGATGAAGTACAGGTCGATGTCCCCGGCCTCGGCCTGGAAGTAGCTGTAGCGCAGCCAGTAGTTGGAGTGCTCGCAGTCCATGTCGAACACCGAGTCGGCGGCGTTGTTGTAGAACATGCCGTGCGCCAGGTTCCGCTCGGCGTCGAAGTCGATGTAGAACGGGATCATCTTGTACAGAGGGTCGGACTTGGAGGCGTCCCAGCCGAGCGAATCGGTGTTGTGCATGCGCATGCGGCGGCGAATCTTGTTGAGCTCGCCGCTCTTCTCGCCGAAGCCGTAGAAGTGGTCGTGGTCGCCCATGCGCGAGTAGTGCGTGGGGCGGCCGAGGCTGTCCTGCATGAAGGAGCGGCCGGGAAGATCGGCGTGCAGCACGTTGCCGTCCATGTCTAGGATCTCGAAGGCGAACGGCTCGGCCGTGATGCGCAGACGGTACGCGCCGGTGGACACCTCGGTCACGCCGGGCTCGGGCTCGACCGTCTCGACGGCGATGGGCTCCACGCGCGTGCGCTCGCCGGCCATGAGCTCGTCGGAGGCGTCCTCCCACGCGGTCTTGACGAGCGCGTAGTTGAGCTCCTCGGGGAATTCGGGACGGAAGGTGCTGCGGATGCGGATGATGTTGCGGTCGATGAGGTAGATCTGGAACCGTGCGCCGTCGGTTTCGACGTCCAGCCGGTTGCCGTGGTTGGTCAGCGAGATGAGCTTGGTGCTGATCTTCATGGGTGCTCCTTTGCCGTGTTGTGCCTGCGTCGCCGTGGTGCTGCTGCAGTGCTCCTGCGGTGGTGGTTGCGGGTGCGGCGCCTGCTGCCTTGCGGCGTCGACGGCTTCAGTGTGCGGCTTCTGCGCACGGTGCGACGCGGGTTTTCCGCCGTTTTCCATGACGGCTGGGTGGGCTGAGGCGCTGCGGATGGGTTGATTCGATTCGACGCGCGTCAATCGTTTGATTTTTCCGTCCGGGTGAGCGTTTTCGATCGATGTTTTCCACGGTTTTCCGCCGATGGTTGGTGTGACGGGCGAGGGCTGTGGCGGCGGCGTACATCGTTGGCGTCACCGGGGCTTCGGATGTTGACGGATGAATGAAACGTGGCCGGGCTGACGCCGCGATCCTCAATTTAGCGTAATCATGCTAAATTGAGGATTGGAGGTGGTTGTCGTGGCCAATACGATGATTCGTCCGGTGTCGGACCTTCGCAACAATTTTGCGGACGTGTCCCGCACCGTACATGAGACGGGCGAGCCTGTGTTCCTTACGAAGAACGGTTTCGGCGACATGGTGGTGCTCAGCATGGAGGCATACGAGAATCTTCGCTTCGACAGCCATGTGTACGACATGCTGTTGGAGGGGGAACGCGAGGCGGAAGCTACAGGAACCCGGTTCAGCCCCAAGGAGGCGCTGGCCTCCATGCGAGCGGCAATCGACAATGCCGCCCATGTATAAGGTCGAGATTCTGCCGAAGGCCGTGGGGGATATGAGCGCCGCGGTCTCCTATATCGCAGGCGAGCTGCACGGTCCGCATGCGGCAGAGAGCCTCATGATGGGATTTGACGTCGCGATCGAGGGTCTGGCCGAGTTCCCGTATTCGCATCCCGCCTATATTCCGATTCGTCCGCTTCGTCACGAATACCGACGCATCATGGTCGGCAATTACGGGGTCTTCTACTGGGTTGACGAGCAGTCCCAAACCGTCACCGTGTCCAGGGTTATCTATGCGAAACGTGATTTGTCACAACATCTGCAGTAAAGCCCCTGTGGCGGTGTGCCGCCTCGAGCGCCTGCATAGCCGTACTGATCGCAAGCGTATCCGACTTCCGCATGGCGTGCTCACCGAAGATTCTCCGTGCTGGGACGGTCTCGATGAGACTCATCGGCAGGGGAACGCGGGCAGGGTGGGTGGTCCATGGCGTGATCACCGCTATCGACCCGGACGCCGGCGAGGTCCTTGTCGACCAGGTGCTTGACGTCTCCCGGGGCTGCCAGCGCCGCCGGCCTCTGCCGGGCGTCAACGATGCCCCGAGACAATACACGGGCGTGGTCGGGGTTCGATTGACAAACTTTCCGGGGGATTTCCCGGCCGGATGGCGGAATGTCAACGATCGGGGAGGAAATACCCTCGGAAGTTTGTCAACCGTAGACCGTCGGCCGTCCCGGCGTCAATCGTTCTCCACTGAAAACGCGTGAAACAAAAACGCCCCTCGTGCAAACACCATACAGTGAAGATGTCCGGCGAGGAAGCCGGAAGATAAGGAATCTCCGAAGGAGGAGACTGCATGGCTACCATATCGTTGCGGTCGGGCGAGCTGCCCAGGATCCGCGAGGTGAATCCGCTCATGGCGTCCTACAACGTGGAAATGACCGAGGTGACCGGCGGCACGTTCTGGAAGCGCTACACCCCGGAGCAGATTGCGGGCACCGAAGGCTTCGAACTGAGCGATCTCTCCCAGTTTGCCAGCATCATGGAGGTCTACCCGCCCAAGGACCTGTCCGACCCCCGTCTGCGCATGCTCGCCGGCGCGCTCGGACCCGCATGGGTGCGCGTTTCCGGCAGCTGGGCGTCCAACACGTACTACGACTTCGACGGCACCACCGGCGGCAAGGCCCCGGAAGGCTTCGCCAGCGTGCTCACGCGCGAGCAGTGGACGGGCGTGCTCGACTTCGTCAGGGCGATCGGCGGCCACCTCATGGTCTCCGTGGCCAACAGCGCCGGTGCCCACAACGCCGACGGCACGTGGAACCCCGAGCAGGCCAAGCTGCTGTTCGACTTCAGCCGCGACTACGGCGTGCCGATCGAAGCCGCCGAATTCATGAACGAGCCGAACGCGCTCGCCAACGGCCAGTACTCGCCGCTGGACTACGACATGGCCGACTATGCGCGCGATCAGGACGCCTTCTTCCGCTTCCTGCGCGAGAACTACCCCGGCACGCTGTGCGTGGGGCCCAGCGCCTCCGACGGCTCCGACCCGTCCGTACCCACGAGCGAGGTGAACACCTACCGCTCCCCGATCTACGACAAGATCATCTCGTTCCGCACGTCCGAACTCATGCCTGCGCTCACGGAGCCGGCCGACGCGTTCAGCTACCACTGGTACAACGGCATCTCCGAGCGCGGCGCCAGCCTGCTCGGCAACCACTGGGACGCGGGCGAGGCCATGGGCGAGCGCTATCTGGATGTCACCCGCGCCGCCTGCGCGGTCTACCTTCCCCTGCGCGACCGGTACACGCCCGGCGCCCCGATGTGGGTGACGGAGACCGGAGACGCCGGCCTGGGCGGCGACACGTGGGCGTCCACCTATCTGGAGGTGTTCCGCACCGCCAACGAGCTGGGTACGTTCGGCGAACTCACCGACGGCGTGCTGTTCCACAACACGCTCGCCTCCTCCGACTATGGCTGGCTCGACCACGACGACTACACGCCGCGGCCCAACTACTGGTTTGTGCTGCTGTGGAACCGGCTTATGGGCACCACGGTGTACAACGCCGGGGAGCCCGCGCGCGAGGGCGTCCACCTGTTCGCACGCTCCCGCAAGGACGGCCGGGACGGCGTGGCCTACCTGCTGATCAACAATTCGGCCACGGAACCCACCGTGGTGCGCGGCGCCGATGGCGGCGACCTGTACCTGCTCGATGCGGAGGGCACGCACGCGGCGAGCATGCGGCTCAACGGGCGTACGCTCGCGCTCGAGGCGGACGGCACGCTGCCGGCGCTCGAGGCGGTCCCGGTCGATGGCGAACTCACGGTGCCGCCGGCGTCCATCGCGTTCGTCGTGCTGTAGTCGGCGCGCTGTAGCCGGCCACAGCCGCCGGCCCGCCCGCCGCCCATCCATTCCATCCATCTGTCCATCAATCCAACGAATTCTCAAAGGAGAGAAACCATCATGAGTACCGCAACAACCACGGCCACGCCGCCCGAGGACGTGCGCCCCTTCGGCATCCGAGACAAGGTAGGCTACCTGTTCGGTGACTTCGGCAACGACTTCATGTTCACGTTCGCCAGCTCGTTCCTCATGATCTTCTACACCAAGGTCATGGGCATCTCCGGCGCCGTCGTGGGCACCCTGTTCCTCATCGCCCGCGTGATCGACGCCTTCGCGGATGTCACCGTCGGCGTGGTGGTGGACAAGATGCCCGCCGGCAAGGGCGGCAAGTACCGTCCGGTCATGATGAAGGTCGCGCCCGTCGTGGTCATCTTCTCGTTCCTCATGTACCAGTCCTTCGCGGTCAGCTCGCCCATGTGGGTCAGGATCGTGTACATGTACGTCACGTACATCATCTGGGGCATCCTGTACTCCTGCGTGAACATCCCCTACAGCTCCATGGCGTCCCTCATCTCCGCCGAGCCGGAGGACCGCACCTCGCTGTCCACCTTCCGTTCCGTGGGCTCCACCTGCGCCAGCCTGGTGATCGGCGTCGTCGCCCCGCTCATCATCTATGAGACCGCGATCGACGGCTCCCAGATCATCCGCGGCGGCGAAGGCACGCAGATCTTCGCCCTCGTCTCCGGCATCTTCGCCATCCTGGCGTTGGTGTGCTTCTTCGCCTGCTACCGTCTGTGCACCGAGCGCGTCAAGCCGGAAAGCCACCACCAGGAGGGCGAATCCGCCGCCGCCGAGCGCAAGTCCACGCTGCACATGATCGGCAACGCGCTCAAGAGCCGTTCCCTGTGGGGCCTGATCCTCATGAGCGTGTGCTCCGCCATCGCGCTGATCTTCCTCATGCAGATGGTCAACTACATCTACGCCGACTACTTCCGCAACGCGGGCATGATCGCCGTGACCACCATGGGCGGATCCCTGGCCATGCTCGTCTCCGCCCCGCTGGTCCGCCCGCTCACCAAGCGCATCGGCCACAAGGGCATCTCCATGATCGGCCTGTCGCTGGCCTGCGCGGTGGTGATCATCCTGTTCGTGCTGCACACCGATCAGCCCCTCGTGTTCACCGTCGGCTACATGATCATGTTCTTCGGCGTGGGCATGAGCACCATGGTCTGCTACGCCATGGCCACGGACACCATCGACGACATCGAGGTGACGCAGAACATGCGCGAGGATGCCACCGTGTACTCCGTGTACTCGTTCGGCCGCAAGGTGGGTCAGGCCATCGCGGGCTGGCTCGCCGGCAACGCGCTCACCTGGGTCGGCTACCAGTCCGGCGCCACGACGGTGCAGACCGACGAGGTGCGCAACAACATCTACACGTTCAGCACGATCATCCCCGCAGTCGCGCTGGTCGCCGGCATCCTGCTGCTCGTCTTCCTCTACCCGCTCAACAAGAAGCGTGTGGACTCCAACGTGGCCATCCTCAAGGCCAAGCGCGGCGAGGCCGAGGCGTAAGGTAGTGGCTATTCTCTGGCTTCCTCCGGTACGCTGGGGAACAACAGGGGCCTAGGGGGAGTGGCGCGATGCTGTTGCGCTACTCCCCTTGCCATGCTTCACGACGGGACTGACAGGGCATGCGAGGGGATGCATTGATGATTGTGGCATGCTTTTTTCGATAGTGTGTCAAATGAATCGTTCTGTTAGTATAAGAATAATTTATAGGAGGAGGTGGTATTCGACATAATTATGCCATTGATGTGTATTTTGCAATAGTAACAAAGGAGTTATTGTGCGTATTCATCTTATTGGTATTTGATGTTTCATACATGAATGGGGTACATCAATGATGAATGTATCGCGTGATGACCGCTGTTATCGGCCAGCCTTTGTACTTGGTCTCGTCATCTTTCTGCTGTCGTTGGTCCAACTATGGGCTGATTCCGGGGGATTGGGCGGGGCTGATTATCTCTTGTATCTGCTCTGGATCGTTCCGTCATTGGCCATGACCATTTGTTCGTATGACATGGCATCTAGTATGCGCAAATGCAGGAGTGTTATCGTATGGTGCGCGTTATTGGCCATTGGCGTGACGAGTTCGGAGTTGCTGATACTCGTCGGCAATGTTCAGGTAGACAATCTGCTGTGGAACGTGGTGCTTATTCCATCGCTGCTGTTCAATGTCATTGTGGTTGCAACATGCATAAAGGTTGCGATAAACGTGAGAAATTACCTTCGGTACCAAAGCAAGCGCCATATCGGATAGTTGCACCAGCCATGCCTTGCCCATGCGAATGGGCCCCGGGCCGCGGTTTCATCAACCGCGATCCGGGGCCCATTCAGTTCACATGCGACCGGCGCAAGGCGTTAGCGCCAGCGCAGGCGCATCACTTGTTGTACTTGAAGGAGTCCCACACGCCCAGCAGGTACTGGATGCCCAGGGCGCGGTCGTACAGGCCGTAGCCGGGGCGCGGACGGCCGGCCTCGGTGTTCTCGCTCCACAGGTGACGGCCGTGGTCCGGACGGATGTAGCCCTGGTAGTCGGCCTCGGCGTAGGCCTTCATGATGCCCACGGTGTCCACGTCGCCCTCGGACGCGCGGTGGCCCACCTCGGAGAAGGAGCCGGCCTCGTCGTAGAACTTGATGTTGCGCACGTGGGAGAAGTGGATGCGGTCCATGAAGGTCTTGACGGCGTCCACCGGGTCGTTGCCGCGGCGGGAGCTGAAGGAGCCCAGGCACAGGCACAGGCCGTTGTACGGGGACGGGTTGAGGTCGAGCACGCGCTGGATGCCCTCCTTGGAGGAGACCACACGCGGCCATCCGAACAGGTCGAAGGCCGGGTCGTCCGGATGGACGGCCAGCTTGACGTCGTACTTCTCGCAGGTGGGGATGACGGCGTCAAGGAACACCTTGTAGTTCTCGTAGTACTTCTCGTGGTCGATGCCCTTGTACGCCTCGATGAACTCGCCGAGGTGGGCCAGGCGCTCCGGCTCCCAGCCCGGCATGGTGAGCTTGCCGGCGCCGTTGAGGGTCTCGTCGATCAGGGCCTGCGGGTCGGTGAGCTGGGCGACCTTGTGCGCGTCGTAGTACAGGGCGGTGGAGCCGTCCGGGGACGGGTGGAACATGTCCGTGCGCAGCCAGTCGAACACCGGCATGAAGTTGTAGGTGACGACCTTGACGCCGGCCTTGCCGAGGTTCTCGACGGTCTTGATGTAGTTGTCGAGGGCCTCGTCGCGGCTCATGCCCAGCATGGTCTTGCCGGTCTTGATGGACTCGTGCACGTTCACGGACTCGACCACGTCCGCGTTGAACGTCTTGGTGACGCCGCGCTTGCGGTCGTCCTCGGAAAGGCCGGTGATCTTCTTCATCTCGGCCTCAATCTCCTCCGGCTCCCACAGTTCGCCGGCCTGCTTGTGGTGCAGGGACCAGACGATGGTTTCGACGCCGGGGATCTGGCGGATGTCGTCCAGCGAGATGGTGTCGTTGCCCTCGCCGTACCAGCGGAATCCCATATGCATGGTGGTGTTCTCCTTTGAATGGTTTGCTTACAGTTTCAAGTCTACTTGGGTCTCTTGGCAATCTGCGGTCGTGCGAGGAGCCGCCCGGGCGAATCTTCGCGGGCGGCTCCTCGCGGCGGCCATGCGGATGCGGGTCCGATCAGGCGAGCGCCTTCTCCAGCACGGCGTGCACGGTGCCGGTGCCGGCGGCGAACTGCTTGAAGTAGTCCAGCACCTTCGCGGCGAGCGGCGTCGTGTTGAGGTCGGTGCCGAAGATCGTGGTGTCCGCAAGGATCGGCTTGATCACGTCGTCGGCCTTGGTCAGATCGCCGCCGAGCGAAAGCGGAGCCAGCTTCTCCTGCAGGTCCTTGAGGCGCGGATCCGGGCTCAGGGCCACGTTCTCGCCCTTGTCGTTGGTGGCCACGCCGTTCTCGCCGAGCAGCAGGCGCAGCCAGCCGGCGATCACCAGCGGGATGGCGGTCAGGGAGCCGAGGTCCTTGGACGGGTCCTCGACGTACTTCTTGATCGTCACGCCGTAGCGCACCGGGATCTTCTGCGAGGTGTCGGTGGAGATGCGGGCCGGGGTGTCCGGGATGTTCGGGTTCGGCACGCGCACCTCGATCACCTGACGCAGGAACTCCTTGGGGGAGAAGATCTTCGGGTCGGTCACCACGGGCAGGCCCTCCACGTAGCCGAGACGCTCCACGAGCTTCTTCAGGTCCGGGTCCGCGATGGTGGCGCTCATGGACGGGTAGCCGAGCAGCACGCCGAAGGTGGCCAGTGCGGTGTGCAGCGGGTTGAGGCAGGTGGTGACCTTCATCTCGTCGGCGTCGTTCACGGTGGCGCGGTCGGCCACGTACACGCCGGCCTTCTCGAGGGCCGGGCGACCGTTGGGGAACTTGTCCTCGACGACCAGATACCAGGTCTCCTCGGTGTTGGCGAAGGGGGCCACGTTGGTGCGCTTGGCGGTGTGGATGATCTGCGTGTCGCCGAAGCCGGCGGCCTCGAGCTGCTTGGCCACGGATTCGGCCGGGTTCGGGGTGATGCGGTCGATCATGGACAGCGGGAAGGTGACCTTGGACTCGTCGTTGAGGTAGTCGAGGAAGTCCTGGCCCACGAAGCCCTTCTCCTTCCACAGTCCGGCGAACTGCTTGATCGCGGCGCCGAAGCGGTCGCCGTTCTGGGAGAAGTTGTCGGTGGAGACCATGGCGATCGGGTAGGCGCCGGCCTTGAAGCGTTCCAGCAGCAGGGCGGTGATGGCGCCCATGGCGGAGACGGCGGCCTCGGGGCCGTTCTCGACCTCGGGTTCGATCCACGGCAGCACGTCGCCGGCCGGATCGGTCAGCGCGTAGCCCTTCTCGGTGATGGTGACGGTGGCGAACTGGAGCTCCGGGTTGCGGAACACCTTCGCGAGTCCCGCCCAGGCCTCGTCCTCGTGGTTGCGCACGCCGTATGCGGCGGCCACGGAGGCGATGAGACGGTTGTCGACGGAACCGTCGGCCTTGAGGACCACCTGCAGGCAGCGGTCGTCGAACGGCTTGTAGGCCTCGTCCACGATGTCCGCGTCGAAGGTCTCGGCCACGATTACGCCGGACTCGGTTTCCCCGGCCTCGATGAGGTCCTGGGCGATGGCGGCGTGCACGGCGCGGAACAGGTTGCCGGCGCCGAAGTGGACCCAGTACGGGTGCTCGACGGTGTGCTCGCGCACGGCGGCGGGATCGAAAGCGGGCAGCTTGATGCCGGCCTTGGCCCACTCGTCCTTGGTGGCGTTCAGGTCGTCGGTGAGATGAAGAACCATGGTGTTCGTTTCCTTTCTGAACAATCGAATCTGAGGCTGTGAAGACTAGAGCTTGAAGACCTTGGTGGGCTGGGCGACCACGGAATCGACCACGATCTGGCGGCCCTCCTCAAGGGTCAGGCGGTGGTCGGCCACCAGTCCGGACACGTAGCGCGCGGTCAGGCGGCGGTTCATGTCGTGGCGGGCCGGGATGGAGCACAGGGCGCGCGTGTCGTCGATGAAGCCGGACAGCTTGGTGAAGCCGGCGTTCGGCACGACCTCGCCGTAGAAGCGCAGGATCGGTTCCGGGGCGTCGATGAACCACCACGGGGCGCCGATGTACAGGCTCGGGTAGAAGCCGGCCAGCGGGGCCAGCTCGCGGGCGTACACGGTCTCGTCCATGGTGAAGGCCACGAAGTGGAAGTCCGGGTTGTTGCCGTACTCGTTGAGCAGGGCCTTGAGGTCCACGGTGAATTCGGCCTTGGCGGGCACGTCGCCGCCGGTGTCCTTGCCGTAGGCGGCCAGATTGGACGGGTCGTAGGAGCGGTGCACGTGCGGGTGCACGGTCATCACGAGGCCGTCCTCCTGAGCCATGCGGACCTGATCGGAGAAGAAGTGGCGGCGCAGGCGCACGGCATCCTCGGCACCGATCGTGCCGGCCAGAGCCTCGGCGTACAGCTTGTTGACCTCGGCGTCCGACAGACGGTCGGTGCGCACGTCGGCGTGGGAGTGATCGGACAGGACGGCGCCGTGCTCCTTGAAGTACAGGCGGCGGCGGCGCAGGGCCTCGGTGAAGCCCTCGTAGGTGGAGGTGTCCACGCCGGCCACATTGCCGAGCTTGCCCACGAGCTCGGCCCAGCCCTCGGTCAGCGGCTCGAGGTAGACGTCCGGACGGAAGGCCGGGGCCAGACGGGCCGGGAAGTCCGGGTCCGCGTTGGTCTCGTCGTGCAGGTGGAGATCGTCGAGCGTGTCGTCGGTGGTGGAGATGAAGCCGATGTTGAACTTCTTGACCAGTTCGCGGGTGGTGAATTCGGGCTGCTTGAGCAGGTCGTTGAGTTCGTCGTAGATGTGGACGGCGGTGTCCGGGCCGAACTTCTCGTGGATGTCGAACACGTTCTGCAGGGAGTCCTCGAACCAGTAGCGCATGGGCGTGCCGGCGTAGGCGCCCCAGTTGTCGCCCCAGATCTGGAACGCGTTGCGCGCCTGCTCGGGGGTGAAGTGCTTCTGGTTGACGCCCAGATCCTTGAGCTGTACGCCCTGCGCGTGCATGACGCGGGTGACATAGTGGTCGGGCGTGATGAACAGGCTCGTCGGATCGGAGAAATGGTAGTCCGCGTCGTGGAACCACTCGACCGGCACATGGCCGTGCGGGGAGATGATGGGCAGGTCCTTCACCGCGTCGTACAGGTCGCGGGCGATGTCACGCTCCACGGGGTTCGGGGGAAGAAGACGGTCGGGATTGAGATCATACTTCGTTGTGGTCATGTCTCCATTATCGTTTCTTGCCCCTGAAACTGCCCTACGTTGCCACGTTTTGACGGCAAAAGCGCCGATTGGCGCACCGCAGCCCGTCTTGTGCCCGGCGCGCAAGGGGAGTCCATCGGTTATACCTTATATATAACTGTCATAAGCGAGGGGAGTGCCATGACGCAGGACGAACGGGCCGAAGCGGAATCCGTGGACGAGGGCGGCGAGCATCGCGTCACCATCCGGGATGTGGCCCGCGAGGTGGGCGTCTCCCCGTCCACCGTGTCCCGTGCGTTCGCACGTCCCGGCCGTGTGAGCGCGGAGACCGCCCGTCGCATCCGCGAGGTGTCCGACCGGCTCGGCTATCGCGCGGCGCCCATCTCCTCGTATGATCCGACCGGCGGTGCCACCGATCAGATTGCGATTGTGGTTTCCGATCTGGCCAATCCCATCTTCGCGGATTATGTCAAGGCCGCCCAGCACCGTTGTCTCGATCTGGGGTACGGTCTGCTCGTCATCGATTCGGAGGAGACCGGCGCCATAGAGAAGAATGCCGTGGAGATCGCCCGCCCGCATGTGGACGGCATCATCCTTGGCTCGTCGCGCCGTTCCGACTCGGCCATCCGCAAGCTCGCGGAGATCAAGCCGGTCGTTGCGCTCAACCGTTCGATCCGCGGCGTCAAGTCGATCATCGGCAACGTGCAGACCGGGCTGGAGGAGGCCGTGGGGCATCTGGCGCAGCTCGGGCATACGGAGATCACCTATGTATCCGGTCCGCAGACCAGCTGGCAGGAGGGCACGCGCTGGCGCATCATGACGGCCCTGTGCTCCATGCGGGGCATGCGGCTCAGGCGCATCGCTGCGGACGCGCCGTCGTTCTCCGGAGGCTACCGGTGCGCGGAGACGTTCCTGAGGAATCCCACCACCGCCGTGGTGGCCTTCAACGATATGATCGCCATCGGGCTCATCGCCGCCTTGCGCGCCCAGCATGTGGCCGTGCCCGGGCAGGTTTCCGTGGTGGGCATCGACGATATCCCCGTCAGTTCCTTGGTCACCCCGGCCCTGACCAGCGTGCGCATGCCCCGGCGCGAGACGGCGGCTCTCGCCGTGGACGAGCTGGTGGGCCGTCTGCGGCGTATCAAGTCGCAGGAGGGCATGAAGCCCGTCGTGGTGGATTCCACGTTCGTTCCGCGCGCCAGCACCGCCCGCGTGGTCCAGTAGGGCGGTGACGGCATCCGGCTCCGGTTGCGCCCCCGCAAAACGCCCGAATGTTCGCCGGTGAGCGGAATTGAGCATTTCCGTAGCGCTGTGATGATTACAAGTGAGCGAAAGTTCGGCGCTCGAAAACCCTTGAAAACATTGGCAAACGTTGATATGGCAACGTTCTTCAGGTGATTTCAGGGAGTGTGTGGTCGGAAATAATCAAGGCAAAAGATGGCAACAATCAGAAGTGATCAATCAGGTGCGGTATAGTAATAACCAAGAACGGAGCCGATCACGTAGCAGCGATCAGCCCCGGTCTTAGCAAAGATGCTAGGAAGGAAGAAAGGAACATCATGAAGTACACGCGCACTGTTCAGGCAGCTGCCATCGCTTCCATCGCCGCCATGGCCCTGTCCGCCTGCGGTTCGTCCGGCAACGGCGGTGACGTCGCCAACGCCACGCTGGACCCGAACGCCAAGGTGGAGATCCAGTTCGCCGGCTGGTCCCTCAAGTCCACCCCGGAGTTCCAGACCCTGGTCGACGCGTTCGAGAAGGAAAACCCGAACATCACCGTCAAGATCAAGGAATACTCCGCGGACGACTACGACAAGCAGCTGACCACCGACCTCTCCGGCGGCACCGCCCCCGAGGTCTTCCCGATCAAGAACCTGCAGAAGTACTACACCTACGCCGTGGACTCCCAGGGCCTCGCGGACCTGACCTCCGTGGCCGACACCTACAAGAGCGACAAGAACATCGACATCTCCCAGTACAACATCGACGGCAAGTACTACGCCATGCCGTACCGCCAGGATTCCTGGGTCCTGTTCTACAACAAGACCATGTTCGAGAAGGCCGGCGTGGCCGTTCCGGACGGCACCTGGACCTGGGACGACTACATGAAGGCCGCCGAGGAACTCAAGGCCAAGCTGCCGGCTGCCGGCTACGACGCCAACTCCGTCTTCCCGACCTACCACCACAACTGGCAGTCCGTGTTCCAGTCCTTCACCACCGCCCAGTCCGCGGCCACCGCTGACGGCGCCAAGAAGAACTTCCTGTCCGGCGATTACTCCTACATGGCCGACATGTACAAGAACGTGTTCCTTAAGGCCCAGGACGACAAGCTGACCGTGGACTACAACACCTCCACCGCCAACAAGGTCCAGTACCAGGCGCAGTTCGGCACCGAGAAGGCCGCCATGCTGCCGATGGGTACCTGGTACGCCGCCACGCTGGTCTCCCAGCAGAAGTCCGGCGACGCCAACAAGTTCGAGTGGGGCATGGCTCCGATCCCGCAGTCCTCTTCCGTGAAGAGCTCCGACGGCAAGCCGATCACCTTCGCCGATCCGACCGGCCTCGCCATCTCCGCCGGCGCCTCCGGCGACAAGCTGGCCGCTGCCAAGAAGTTCGTCGAGTTCGCTTCCGGCGAAGGCGGCGCCAAGGCTCTGGCTGCCATCTCCACCACCCCGGCCTACTTCTCCGACGCCGTGAAGAGCACCTTCTTCGGTGTGGACGGCATGGCGAACGACGACCTCTCCCAGAAGTCCTGGCAGGAGCACGACACCCGTCCTGAGAACTTCGTGGACAAGGCCACCAACGAGGTCCAGACCATCCTGAAGACCACCAACTCCACCATCATGACCGAGACCGGTGGCGTGGATGACACCCTCGCCAACGCTGCCAAGCAGATCGCCGATCAGGGCCTGCTGAAGTAAGTTTAGCTTCGGCTTGAACGACTATGAGCGGGTCGTGCCTTACAATAATGTGCGCGGCCCGCTTTTTCATTGCCGAAAATCCAAGCCGTGAGCAATATCAACCCAATCATAGGAATCTTTTTAGGGAGGAGAATTCCAATGAGTGATGTGGCAAGCAAGCCCGTGGCCGCTCCGGCGCCCGCGGCGAAGAGGCCGAAGGGCGGTGAACTGACGACGAACGCCATCGGGCGGCGCAATCTGCGCAATGGCCTGCTGTTCATCGCGCCGAACTTCATCGGCTTCCTGTTCCTGGTGCTCGGACCGGTGATCTCGCTGTTCTACATCGCGTTCTCGAAGTGGAGCGCGTTCGGCATGCCGAAGTTCAACGGCCTGGACAACTGGACCCGCATGTTCAAGGACGAGAAGTTCATGCACTCGTTCTGGCAGACCATCTACTACGCGGTCGTCCACATTCCGCTGACGCTCGTCATCGCGTTCGCGCTGGCCGTCATCCTCAACTCGAAGCTCAAGGGCAAGGCGTTCTTCCGTACCATCGCCTTCTTCCCCTACATCACCTCGATCGTCGCCGCCGCCCAGGTGTGGAGCATGCTGTTCGACCCGAACGCCGGCGTGATCAACCAGTTCATCCGCATCTTCACCCGCGGCTGGGCCCCGGGCTGGTTCTCCACCACCGAGTGGGCCATGCCCGCCGTGATCATCGTGGGCACCTGGCGTGAGGTCGGCTACTTCATGATCCTGCTGCTCGCAGGCCTGCAGACCATCCCCGGCGAGCTGTACGAGGCCGCCGAGGTGGACGGTGCCAACGGCTGGCAGCGCTTCTGGAAGATCACCGTGCCGTGCATGCGCCCGACCCTGTTCTTCGTCATGGTCACCCTGACCATCGGCTCCTTCAAGATCCTCGACCTGACCTTGGTCATGACCAACGGCGGCCCCGGCGACGCCACCTACGTGCTCGCCCAGTACGTGTACGAGCAGGCGTTCGACAACGGCAACTTCGGTTACTCCGGCACCGTGTCCCTGGTCCTGTTCTTCCTGTGCATGATCGTGACGATCATTCAGTTCATCTACAACAATGCGAAGGAGAAGTGAGATGACGAGCGCAACCTCTACGTCCCCCGTCGCCGTGAAGGGCGCCGGGTCTCCGTCCGCCGAGATTCCGTTCAACAAGCAGCCCGTGAGCCCGCTGAAGATCGTGGGCACCGTGATCGGCTACCTGGCCATGATCGCCCTGTCGATCGCCATGGTCCTGCCGTTCGTGTGGATGTTCCTTTCGGCCGTCAAGCCGAACAACGAAGTCTACATGGTCCCGATTCAGTGGTTCCCCTCCGTGTGGCACTGGGAGAACTACCTGACCATCTGGACCAAGGCCGAGATGGGCCTGTGGACCGGCAACACCGTCTTCTTCGCCATCTGCGTGACGTTCCTGCAGGTGTTCACCGGCTCGTTCGCCGCCTACGGCTTCTCCAAGATCAAGTTCGCCGGCCGCAACGTGCTGTTCCTCATCTACATCGCCACCATGGCCGTCCCGTGGCAGTCCTACATGGTGCCCCAGTACAAGATGCTCGCCGCCCTCGGCATCGCGAACACCCGCTGGTCCATCATCCTGCTGCAGGCGTTCGGTGCGTTCGGCGTGTTCATGATGAAGCAGTTCTACGACACCATCCCGGACGAGCTGTCCGAGGCCGCCCGTCTCGACGGCCTTTCGGAGTGGGGCATCTACTCGCGCATCGTGCTGCCGCTGTCCGGCCCGTCCATCGCGGCTCTGGCCATCATCACGTTCACCAACACGTGGAACGACTACATGGGCCCGTTGATCTACTTGCGTGACAACAAGCTGTGGACCATTCAGCTCGGTCTGAAGACGTTCATCGGCCAGTACTCCGCGGATTACGCCATGATCATGACCGGTTCGGTGATCTCCGTGCTGCCTATCCTGGTCGTGTTCCTCATCGGCCAGAAGCAGTTCGTCGAAGGCATCGCGACCTCCGGCATGAAGGGCTGACGCGGTAGGTCGGCAGCCCGGTGGACTGCCGACCAGCGTCAGCCTGAGCGGCCCGTGGTGGGTCGCGAAGGTTGGATTGAGTCTCGCCGTAGGCGAGTCAATAATTGCAGGGGCCGAAGGCGAGCCGGTTGGTCTGGCGGAGTCCCCGCCGGGCTTCCCATAGGCCCGTCTCGCCCCTCCCCATCCAACCCGCTAGCGAGAAATCATACTTTCCTCTGAACTAGCATCACTAAGCCCCTCCTCCCCAATCGGTGGAGGGGCTTATCCTTATCATCGTAGGTAAACGTTGAAATCCGGTCTGGCCCGTCGGCCCTTCGGTACGTCGGCTCCGGAGCGACCGTCACGGTTGGTTACGCTGCGAGCATCCGCGGTCGCCTGCATCCGGGTCTACGCAGGCCGACCGTTCACCGGAACCTCCCAGACATATCGAGTAAAGTAGGAACAATGGCGTCCTCATTCAGCAAGCAATCGTTCAACAAGGCCTTCACCACCGTGGCCAACAGCATCTACCTCATGCTCATGGCCGGATGGCTGACGTTGCTGTGCACGCTGCCGCTCACCATCTGCTTCGCGCTGCGCGTGCCCATCACGTACTATCCCACCTACGCCGGTGCCCTGGCCCTGAGCGCGCCTGGGTTCGCGGCTTTGTTCGCCATCTTCCGCGATCAGCCCACCTTCGGCTCCCGCGACGCCCAACTGCGCGTCAAGCTCGCGGAGGACCACGCCAAGGATCCCGATTTTCCGCCGGACTGGATCGCTGCACCGTACGTGCCGTCCGACCGTCCCGCCGCCATCTTCAAGCCGTTCTTCCGTGCCTACGGCAAGCTGTTCCTGCGTGCTCTGCTCGTGGGGCTCACGTGCGGATTCGCGATCTTCGCCTTCGGGTACGACATCCAGCTTTCCCAGCAATTCCAAGGCGGGGCGGTGCTCATGCCGGTACTGCTCGTGGCCATGGCGCTGTTTCTTCAGGCCTACTTCGTGGGGCTTGTGATCATCGTCGAATACCCCAAGGCCAAGTGGTGGAGTGTCATGAAGAGTGCCGTGCTGCTATCCGTGCGCCGGTGGGTGGCGTTGCTCATCGCACTCGTGGTCATGGTCGGGTTCTTCTGGGGCGTGATGTGGAATCCGATCCTCGTGCTCATGCTCGGCACCGGGCTGATCTTCTACATCGAGTATTCGGCCGCTCGCTGGCAGGCGCAGATCCTCTTCGCGCAGATGGCCGTCGAAAGCGGGGACAAGCGGATCCGGGACATGTACTCCGTGGGTGCGGATGCCAAGCGCCCGCGCCGGTCGTCCTTCTGGCGCGGCGGGGCCGACGTCATGCAGTAGGCCGGCCCGGGCGGGACCGGGTTGGCCGGGCGGGCCGGATAAGACCGTTTTCGCATCCGCCTGGCAAACTTCCGGGGGTATTAATTGTCCGAGCGGCGGAATTCCGCCGTTTGTCCGTGAAATAGGTGGAAAAGTTTGTCGGGTCCTGTGCGGCTCTTGGCAAACTTCCGGGGGTGTTTCTTTCCGGAACGGCGGAATTCCGGGGCTGTCGGTCAAAATCCCCCGGAAGGTTTGTCCGAGGAAAGGTCTGTCCGGTCGGCCTGTCTGATCGGTGTTTGGCAAACTATCGGAGGATTTTGCCCGGCCTTGTTGGTATTCCGCCGCTCGGCCGTGAAATGGGCGGGAGGGTTTGTCAGGCCCCGCGGGGCGGTCTGCCCGCCGGGCGATCGGACACCTTCCTCAGACTGAGCGGCTCCGATCGGGCATGCTCGATGGGCGCGCCGGCCGCATGAAGCGCCGCGGCCACGGCCTCGAACATCATGTATGCCAGCGCGGGATCGGTCAGCATGCCGTGCGTGAATTGGAACGCGATCCATCCGGTCCTCAGGATTCCATTGCCCCGGATGAGGTCGTTCTCGTACTGTTCGCGGTGGTGTTTCCCCTGATATTCCATCCCGATCCGATATTCGGGCCAGCCCGCGTCGAGCCGGATCTCGAGCGGTTCCTTGGCTATGACGACATCCGTCTGCGGGCACGGTAGCCCGTACTGCATGGCCATGAGCCGCATGCGCGTTTCCGCGGGCGAATCGGTCCGGGAGCGGATCAGCCGCAGTGCCCGCGACACGTTGGCTTTTCCGAAGAATTGCCCGGCGCGGTCCACGAAACGTTGCAGCTGTTCGACTTCGGCGCGGCGCAGCATGGCGTCACGGCATGTGAGCGAATCGCCGATGGCGACCAGATCCTCCAGCGAGCAGTATGCGCCCAGCTGCGCGAATGTGGCCGCGGGGGACGTACAGCGTACGCCGTCGACGGTGACGATTGACCCCAGAGTTTCGAGCGGGCGCCACGTATGACGCATCGCATCTCCGGTCCGGCGTACGTCCCGTGGCGTGGGAAACACCGTATGAAGAACGTTGCTTGGGAGAGCGAACGATTGCGGTGTCTGCCGGCCGAGCAGCTGCAGGGCCGTGGAAAGGGCATAGACAGGGTTCTTGCCCGTCTTCGCGTTGAGGGTCTTGGCTCTGGCGAGGGCTTGGCCGTTGGTCTGCCATGCCTGATGGCGCATGATGCGGTTGGCGCTGGGCTCGTGCCTGAATTCGAACATGGAGGGACCTTCTTCACTGATATCCCTCATCGGCCAGTGTAGCAGAGGGCGGAGAGGCACCGGGCAAACCCGGGTTCTAAATAGAAGCGCAACACCCGCTCTAAGGTTGGAAGTGTTCAAGTCCACAACCGAAGAGAAAGTGTCGCGCTCATGACGAAAGTGTATTCCCACCTGTCGGCCGAGGAAAGAAACCGCATCGACGAGCTAAGGAACCGCGAGGGACTCGGCGTGCGC